>NZ_JBIMER010000007.1:0-167410 GCF_051262515.1 Arthrobacter arnarulunnguaqae
CAGATTGAAGAGCGAATTCCGGTGGCGTGGCGTCCATCCGGTGCGCCGCCACCCCTGCAACCGCCGGACGGCTGCGGGTAGCGTACGGCCCATGGCTACTTCGAACACCGATCTGGATTCATCCGAGCACGCCCCGGACGTGGAAGCGCTGGAACGCTGGTGGCGGGCGGCCAACTACCTCTCCGTCGGCCAGATCTACCTCCGGGCCAACCCCCTGCTCCGTCGCCGGCTGGAGGCGGACGACGTCAAGAAGCGCCTGCTGGGCCACTGGGGAACCACGCCCGGACTGAATTTCATCTACGCTCACCTGAATCGGGCCATCCGGGAACGCGCCCAATCCATGTTGTTCGTCACGGGACCGGGCCATGGCGGGCCCGCCAACGTGGCCAACGCCTACCTCGAGGGAACCTACACCGAGGTCTATCCGGACGTCACCACCGACGAGGCCGGCCTCGATCGCCTGTTCCGGCAGTTCTCCTACCCCGGCGGCGTGCCCAGCCACGCGGCGCCGGAGACGCCGGGTTCCATCAGCGAGGGAGGCGAGCTGGGCTACTCCCTGGCCCATGCCTACGGGGCCGCCTTCGACAACCAGGACCTCATCGTCGCCTGTGTCGTCGGCGACGGCGAGGCCGAGACCGGCCCGCTGTCCGGATCCTGGCAGTCGACCAACTTCATCGATCCGGTCCACGACGGCGCCGTCCTGCCGATCCTCCACCTGAACGGCTACAAGATCGCGAACCCCACGGTGTTGGCACGGATGCCGGAAGAGCGGCTCCGGAAATACTTCGAGGGCCTCGGCTACGCCCCGCGGTTCGTCACCGTCGGAGACCCCGACGACCACGCAGGGGCGCACGCCGACTTCGCGGCGGCGCTGGACGCGTGCCTCGACGGCATCCGCGGGATCCAGGACCGGGCCCGCGGCGGACATGCCGCGGACGAACGGCCCGGTGCGGACCGGCATCGGGCCGACGAGGCCCAGCCGATCTGGCCGATGATCGTGTTCCGTTCACCCAAGGGATGGACCGGCCCCCGCACCGTCGACGGCCAGTCCGTGGAGGGCACGTGGCGCTCTCACCAGGTCCCGCTTTCCGGCATCCACGAGGACCCCGGTCACCTGGCGCAGCTGGAGGAGTGGCTCTTGTCCTACCGCCCCGACGAACTGTTCGACGGCGACGGGACGCCGCGCGCCGACGTCGTGCGACTCGCGCCGGAGGGCGAGCTGCGCATGAGCGCTACCGCCCACGCCAACGGGGGTCGGCTGCTGGAGCCACTCGACCTTCCCGATCCGGCGGAGCACCTGGTGGACGTCGGCGCGCCCGGCACCGAACGGCTGGGTGCCATGGCCAACCTCGGGGGGTGGATGCGCGAGGTGATCCGGCGCAACCCCCGCAACTTCCGCCTTTTCGGGCCGGACGAGACCGCGTCGAACCGCCTTTCCGCCGTGTACGAGGCGACGGACAAGGTGTGGCAGGGCGAGATCCGCGACGTCGACGAGCACCTGGCCCGCGCCGGCCGCGTGATGGAGGTGCTGAGCGAGCACCTCTGCCAGGGGTGGCTGGAGGGCTACCTGTTGTCCGGCCGGCACGGGGTGCTCAACTCCTACGAGGCGTTCGTGCACATCGTCGACTCCATGTTCAACCAGCACGCCAAATGGCTGAAGGTGCACCGGGAACTGGCATGGCGCCGTCCGGTGGCCAGCCTCAACTACCTGCTGTCTTCCCACGTCTGGCAGCAGGACCACAATGGTTTCTCCCACCAGGATCCGGGCTTCATCGACCACGTGGTCAACAAGAAGGCGGAGGTGGTGCGGGTCTACCTGCCGGTGGACGCGAACACCCTGATCCACACCATGGACCACGTTCTGCGCACCCGGGACTACGTGAACGTGGTGGTCGCGGGCAAGGTCCCGGCCCTGCAATGGTTGGATCCGCGGCAGGCCGCGGAGCACTGCGCCGCGGGGCTCGGGGTGTGGGACTTCGCCGGCAGCGAGGTCGAGGGGCGGGAACCCGACGTCGTCCTCGCCTGCGCCGGCGACGTTCCGACGACGGAGGTGGTCGCCGCGGCCGCCATGCTGCGCGCGGACGACCCGGAGCTGCGGATACGCGTGGTCAACGTGATCGACCTGATGCGGCTGCAGGACGACCGTGCCCACCCGCACGGCCTGGCGAAGTCCGCCTTCGACTCCTACTTCACGACCGATCGCCCCGTGGTGTTCGCGTACCACGGGTACCCATGGCTCATCCACCGGCTGGCCTACCGGCACACGAACCACGACAACTTCCACGTCCGCGGCTACATCGAGGAGGGCACCACCACGACGCCGTTCGACATGGCCATGCTGAACCGGATCGACAGGTTCCACTTGGCGCTGGACGTGTTGGACCGGGTTCCGGAGGTCGAAGCCCGGCAACCCGGGCTCCGGTCCCGCTATGAGCTCCGCCTGCGCCAGGCCCACGACCACACGCGCAGCCACGGGGAGGACCTGTCGGAGATCGACGGCTGGACGCTCTGAGGGAAATGCGCGGAGGATATCGCTCACCGGGTTTCCGCGCCGGCTGAATTTCGCGTTGAGAGGAAACCCCCGGAAACTTCCGCCAAAGCGGGCGCTCTCGGGTGACCATCCCAGTAAAGTGAGTGTTTCAGAACGTAATGCACGCCACAGTCGACGCCGGGAAACCGGCGGCGGCCGAGACACCACGATCTACGGGGAGCCATGACCGCAGAACCCAAGGCACTGCCGACACCCAAGCGCGACCACGGCGACGCGTCGGTCCGCCCGCAGGACGACCTGTACCGGCACGTCAACGGCGGTTGGCTGTCCACGGCGGAGATCCCCGGCGACCAGGGCAGCTACGGCTCCTTCATGCAGCTCCGCGACGAGTCCGAGGCGGCCGTGCTGGAGATCATCGAGGACGCGCGGGCCGCGGCGTCCAACGGTGGGGCCGGCGACGCCCGGAAGGTGCGGATCGGCGCTCTCTACACCAGCTTCATGGACGAGGACGCGATCGAGGCCCGCGGCATGGAACCGATCCGGGGAGATCTGGCGGCGGTCTACGAGCTGGGGGACATCGGGTCCCTGGTGCGGTTGGCGGGATCCCTGCAGCGCCGCGGCGTCTCGGGATACTTCCAGGCCGGCGCAAGCAGCGACGCGGGCGCCCCGGACCGGAATCTGCTGACCATCCTGCAGTCCGGCCTCGGCCTGCCGGACGAGTCGTACTACCGCGAGGAGCAGTTCGCCGACCTCCTGGCCGAATACCGGACACACCTCGGGCGCCTGCTCACGCTCGCCGAGGTGCCCGACGCCGAGGAGGCGGCGGACGCCGTCGTGCGTTTGGAGGCCGCGCTGGCCGCCCACCACTGGGACCGCGTGAAGTGCCGCGACGCCCAGGCCCGCTACAACCTGATGACCGCCGACGAGCTGTTCGCGCTGCACCCCTCCGCGCGCCTGTGGCTCGAGGGCGCCGGGATCGCGGAGCGGTACTACGCGGAGGTCGACGTCTGGCAGCCCAGCTACCTCGAGGGCCTCGAGAAGGTGCTGGCAGAACAGCCGCTGGGCGCATGGAGGCACTGGCTCGCGGTCCAGGTGGTCCGGAGCAACGCGCCGTACCTCTCCAAGGCGTTCGTCCTGGAGAACTTCTCCTTCTACTCGGCCAAGCTCGCCGGGACCAAGGAACTCAAGGAGCGCTGGAAGCGCGGCGTGGCGTTTACCGAGGGGGCCGTCGGGGAGGACATCGGCCAGCTCTACGTGGAGCGCCACTTCCCGCAGCGCAGCAAGGAACTGATGGAGGGCCTGGTCGCCAACCTCACGGAGGCCTACCGCCTCTCCATCTCCGCCCTGCCGTGGATGGGACGCGAGACCATCGCCAAGGCGCTGGAGAAGCTCTCAATGTTCCGCCCCAAGATCGGCTACCCGGTCAAGTGGATCGACTACTCGGCCATCGAGGCGGATCCGGCGGACCTGATCGCCAACGTCGCCAGCACCAACGCGTTCGAGTTCGCCCGCGAA
This sequence comes from Arthrobacter arnarulunnguaqae, assembly GCF_051262515.1. Taxonomy (NCBI): domain Bacteria; kingdom Bacillati; phylum Actinomycetota; class Actinomycetes; order Micrococcales; family Micrococcaceae; genus Arthrobacter; species Arthrobacter arnarulunnguaqae. The sequence goes on from NZ_JBIMER010000007.1 coordinate 4,007, forward strand.
CTCAAGAAAATCGACGACGGCGTGGACCGCGACCTGTGGTTCATGTTCCCGCAGACGGTGAACGCGTACTACCACCCGCTGCTGAACGAGATCGGCTTCCCCGCCGGCATCCTCCGCGCGCCCTTCTTCGACGCCGACCGCGACGCGGCCTCCAACTACGGCGCCATCGGCGCGGTGATCGGCCACGAGATCGGGCACGGCTTCGACGACCAGGGATCCCAGTTCGACGGCACCGGCGAGCTCAAGAACTGGTGGACGGAAGAGGACCGGGCCGCGTTCGAGGAACTGACCGGGAAGCTTGTGGCGCAGTACGACGCCCTGGTTCCGCCCGAGGCGCCGGAGTACCACGTCAACGGAAAACTCACCCTCGGCGAGAACATCGGCGACCTCGGCGGGCTCGGCATCGCGTACAAGGCCTACAAGCTGGACCTGACCGCGCGCGGCCAGGACGAGGACGAGGTCCTCGACGGGCGCAACGGGGACCAGCGCTTCTTCCACGCGTGGGCCGAATGCTGGCGCTCGCTGACGCGGCCGGAGACGATGGTCACCCGCATCACCACCGACCCGCACTCGCCGGGGGAGTTCCGCTGCAACCAGGTGCCCCGCAACATGGTGGCCTTCCACGAGGCCTTCGGGACAAAACCGGGCGACGGCATGTGGCTGGACCCTGCCGACCGCGTGGAGATCTGGTAGCCGCTAGGGCGTCTGGAAGTATTCGGCGACGTCGCTGACCAGCTCGCCGACGGCGGCCGGCACGGAGGCGTGGATCCCCTTCGGGGACTCCTCGTAGCCGGAGCCGGCCACCGTCCCGTGCAGGATCCGGGCGGTCTCGCGGAAATACTCCGGACTGTTGGCGCCGGCCATGAAACGCGTGTTGGGCGGCAGGCTGGCGAAATGCGCGGCCGTGTCCTCCTCCTGGAGCGCGGCCCGCAACTCGCCCACGCCCGTGGGCAGCAGCCGCCGGAACATCCGTCCGGCGCGCGTGAGGGCGGTTCCCGCCAACAGGACGGCCAGGATCGGCTCGGGCACCTTGGACAGGGTGGGGGAGTGGCGCGTTCCGCGCTGCAGCCGCGCCAGCGCGAGCCGCCACCGTCCCGCCTCGACGGCCTGGATGAACCCCTCGACCCATGCCGAGTCGATGCTCCCGTCGATGTTGATCGCTGGATCGTAGACGGCGAGCCGGTCCGGGACCAGCGACGGGTCGGCGAAGCGCGCGTCGTCGGGGTCCCCGGACTGGAAGGCCTGCACGGCGTTGAGCACCACGGCCCCGCCGAGCGAGTGGCCGAAGAGGTTACGCGCGCCCGTGGCCCGAAGCATCAGCGCGAGGTCGGCGATCTCGGTGTGCATCCCGTAGCCGTCGGGCTGGTCGGAGGAGCGTCCCCGGCCCCGCCGGTCGTAGACATCCACCGCCCAACTTTCGCCGAGGCACCGGCTGAGGGACTTGGCGAAGGGCCGGTAGATCAGGGCCGTGATGAACGCGCCGCCGACCACCAGGACGCGCCGGTCCCCGGGCGCGTCGGCCTGGCCGTACGTGTGCAGGGCCAGCCGGCCGCCGTCGGGCGTGGGTACTATGCGCTCTTTCATGGTCTCCCCATCCTATGGAGAGGGCGTGCCCGGGGCGGCGTCGCCGGCCCCGGGGCGCGGACATCCCGAAGGACGTAGAATTGTCTACCGTGACTGCCGAGAACAAAACCGCCGCCCCCGCCGCGACTCCCGCGCCCATCGACGCCAGCGACCAGCGCCAGGTGCGCCTGGAGAAGCGCGCCGAGCTGCTGGCCTCCGGACGCGAGGCGTATCCGGTCGGCGTCGCGCGCACGCACACCCTGCTGGAGGTCCGCGACGCGTACGCGCACCTAGAGGCGGGCGAGGAGACGGAGGACTTGGTCGGCGTCGTCGGACGCGTGGTCTTCCAGCGCAACACCGGGAAGCTCTGCTTCGCGACCCTCCAAGAGTCCGGTCCGTCCGGCGCGGCCGTGCGACTGCAGGCCATGCTGTCCCTGGCCAACGTCGGCGAGGAGTCCCTCGCGGACTTCAAGCGGCTCGTCGACCTCGGCGACCACCTGTTCGTCAAGGGTGCGGTGGTCTCCTCCCGCCGCGGTGAGCTCTCCATCATGGTCACCGAATGGGAGATGGCGTCCAAGGCCATCCGCCCGATGCCGGTGCTGCACGCCGACCTCAACGAGGAGACGCGCGTGCGCCAGCGCTACGCGGACCTGATCGTCCGCGACGAGGCCCGCGAAATGATCTACAAGCGCGACGCCGTCACCCGCGCCATCCGCGACACCCTGTACGGCCACGGTTACGTGGAGGTCGAGACGCCCATTGTGCAACTCGTCCACGGCGGCGCGGCGGCACGCCCCTTCCGCACGCACCTGAACGCGTTCGACCAGGGCATGACGCTGCGCATCGCCACGGAGCTCTACCTCAAGCGCACCGTCGTCGGCGGCATCCCGCGCGTGTTCGAGGTGGGCCGGCTCTTCCGCAACGAGGGTGTTGACTCCACGCACTCCCCGGAATTCACCACGCTCGAGTGCTACGAAATCTACGCGGACCAGTTCGTCATGGCGGACCGCATCAAGGAAATCATCCTCAACGCCGCGGACGCCGTCGGCGCGGGCAGGAGCATCGAGACGTCCAAGGGCACCATCAACCTCGACGGCGAGTGGCGCTGGCTCGGCGTCTACCCCGGGCTCTCGGAGGCCGTGGGCCAGGAGATCACCCCGGAGACGCCGGAGGCCACGCTGCGCGGGATCGCCGAGCGGCACGAGGTCAAGACGGACCCGAAGTGGGGAGCCGAGAAGCTCGTCATCGAGCTGTTCGGCGAGATCGTCGAGCCCACGCTGATCGATCCGACGTTCGTCTTCGACTACCCGCCGACGGCGCAGCCCCTGGCGCGCCCGCACCGCTCCAAGCCGGGCGTCATCGAGGCGTGGGACCTCATCATCGGCGGCATGGAGCGCGGCACCGCCTTCTCCGAGCTGATCGACCCGGTGATCCAGCGCGAGCGGCTCACGGAGCAGTCCGCGCTCGGGGCCGGCGGCGACGACGAGGCCATGCAGCTGGACGAGGACTTCCTGCGGGCGCTGGAGTACGGCGCCCCGCCGATGGGCGGCATCGGGCTCGGCGTCGACCGCCTGGTCATGCTGTTCACGGACGCCGGAATCCGCGAGACCATCCTCTTCCCGCTCCTGAAGCCGGAAGCGTAGGCTCGGGATGCAATACGTGGAGGTCCTCGCGCCGACCGTCGTCGTCGCGCTCATTTTCTGGTTCGTCGTCCGCACGCTTTTCCGCGTGGACCGCAACGAACGGCGCGCCGAGGCGGAGGCGGACGCGCGCAGCGCCGAGGAAAACCCAAAGGACGACGCCGGAAATTGAGTTTCCGTCGCGGGCAAAGATGGTTGCCGCCCGCGGGAAGTGCATAGACTGGCAACGCACCCCTGACTTGACCTAGGAGCCACCGTGGCACGGAAAGTCGAAATCACGCTGGTCGACGACCTTGACGGGTCGCCCGCGGAGGAGACCGTGCACTTCGGGCTGGACGGCAGCCACTATGAGATCGACCTGGGCGCCGCCAACGCCGGCCGCCTGCGGGAGATCCTCGCCCCGTTCGTCGACGCCGCGCGGCGCTCGAACGCGTACTCCTCGGCCGAGGCTCCGGCAATCCGCGCGTGGGCCGCCGAGCAGGGTTTCCACGTCAGCGAGCGGGGCCGGCTGCACTCCGAGGTCATCGAGGCCTACCGCACGGCGCATCCCTAGCCCGCCGGGCGCCGGGAGGTTTATCCCTACGGCGAACAAGCGCCCCAAGCGCGCGTTTGGTGCGTAGCATCGAAATACGCGTTAGCTAGGAGTGTGCCGCATGTTTGAGAGATTTACCGACCGTGCCCGTCGCGTTGTCGTGCTCGCCCAAGAAGAGGCGCGCATGCTCAACCACAACTACATTGGAACCGAGCACATCCTGCTCGGCCTGATCCACGAGGGCGAGGGGGTCGCCGCCAAGGCGCTCGAGTCGCTGAACATCTCGCTGGGGGCCGTGCGCGAGCAGGTCCAGGAGATCATCGGCCAGGGCCAGCAGGCGCCCTCCGGCCACATCCCGTTCACGCCGCGCGCCAAGAAGGTCCTCGAACTTTCCCTGCGCGAGGCGTTGCAGCTCGGCCACAACTACATCGGCACGGAACACATCCTGCTCGGCCTGATCCGCGAGGGCGAGGGCGTCGCCGCCCAGGTCCTCGTGAAGCTCGGCGCCGACCTGAACCGCGTGCGCCAGCAGGTCATCCAGCTGCTCTCCGGCTACCAGGGCGGCAAGGAGACCGCCGGCGCCGGCGTCGGACAGGGCCAGCAGGAGGGCACCCCGGCGGGCTCCGTGGTCCTGGACCAGTTCGGCCGCAACCTCACGGCCGCCGCCCGCGAGGGCAAACTCGACCCGGTGATCGGCCGCGAGTTCGAGATGGAGCGCGTGATGCAGGTGCTCTCGCGCCGCACCAAGAACAACCCGGTGCTCATCGGCGAGCCCGGAGTCGGCAAGACCGCCGTCGTCGAGGGCCTCGCGCAGTCGATCGTGCGCGGCGACGTTCCCGAAACCATCCGGGACAAGCAGCTGTACACGCTGGACCTCGGCTCCCTCGTCGCCGGATCCCGGTACCGCGGCGACTTCGAGGAGCGCCTGAAGAAGGTGCTCAAGGAGATCCGCACCCGCGGGGACATCATCCTGTTCATTGACGAGATCCACACCCTCGTCGGCGCCGGCGCCGCGGAGGGCGCCATCGACGCGGCTTCCATCCTCAAGCCGATGCTGGCCCGCGGCGAGCTGCAGACCATCGGCGCCACCACGTTGGACGAGTACCGCAAGCACATCGAGAAGGATGCCGCGCTGGAGCGCCGCTTCCAGCCGATCCAGGTCAAGGAGCCCTCCGTGGAGCACACCACGGAGATCCTCCGCGGCCTGCGCGACCGCTACGAGGCGCACCACCGCGTGTCCATCACGGACGAGGCGCTGGAGGCCGCCGCGCAGCTGGCGCACCGCTACGTGTCCGACCGTTTCCTCCCGGACAAGGCGATCGACCTGATCGACGAGGCGGGCGCGCGCCTGCGCATCCGCCGAATGACGGCGCCGCCGGCGCTCAAGGCCATGGACGAGGAGATCGCCAACGTGCGCCGCGAGAAGGAGGCGGCCATCGATTCGCAGGACTTCGAGGGTGCCGCGTCGCTGCGCGACAAGGAACAGAAGCTCCAGGACGCCCGGGCCGAGAAGGAAAAGGCCTGGAAGAACGGCGACATGGACGAGATCGCCGAGGTCGACGCCGAACTGATCGCCGAGGTCCTCGCGAACTCCACCGGCATCCCGGTCATCAAGCTCACCGAGGAGGAGTCCAGCCGCCTGCTCAACATGGAGGCGGAGATTCACAAGCGGGTCATCGGCCAGGACCAGGCCATCAAGGCCATCTCCCAGGCGATCCGCCGCACACGCGCCGGGCTGAAGGACCCGAACCGCCCCGGCGGCTCGTTCATCTTCGCCGGCCCGACCGGCGTCGGAAAGACCGAGCTCGCCAAGGCCCTCGCCGAGTTCCTCTTCGGCGAGGAGGACGCGCTCATCACGCTGGACATGTCCGAGTACTCCGAGAAGCACACGGTCTCGCGGCTCTTCGGCGCCCCTCCGGGATACGTCGGCTACGAGGAGGGCGGCCAGCTCACCGAGAAGGTCCGCCGCCGCCCGTTCTCCGTGGTGCTGTTCGACGAGGTGGAGAAGGCCCACGCTGACCTGTTCAACTCGCTGTTGCAGATCCTCGAGGACGGCCGCCTGACGGACTCCCAGGGCCGCGTCGTGGACTTCAAGAACACGGTGATCATCATGACCACCAACCTCGGAACCCGCGACATCTCCAAGGGCGTCATGACCGGCTTCCAGTCGGCGACGGACACCAAGACCGGCTACGACCGCATGCAGGCCAAGGTCCAGGAGGAACTGCGCCAGCACTTCCGCCCGGAGTTCCTGAACCGCGTCGACGACGTGGTGGTCTTCCCGCAGCTGACCCGGGAGGAGATCGTCAAGATCGTCGACCTGTTCGTGGCTCGCCTGGAGAAGCGGATGGTGAACAAGGGAATGCACGTCAGGCTCACACCCGCCGCAAAGGTGTTGCTGGCCGAACGCGGCTATGACCCCGCCATGGGTGCCCGTCCGTTGCGCCGCACCATCCAGCGCGACATCGAGGACCAGCTTTCGGAGAAGATCCTCTTCAATGAACTGGTCACCGGCCAGACCGTGACGGTGGACGTCGAGGGCGAGGGCGACGACGCGAAGTTCACCTTCGTCGGCCACGTCGAGGACGCGGCCATCGATGGCGCGGACGAACCGGCCGCCATCGAGGGCCACCTGGCACACGACGGCAAGTAGCCCCGGCGGCACACCGGCAGCTACGCACGAGGCCCGCTCCGCGCACATGCGGGGCGGGCCTCTCCGCGCGCCTAAGATGGGGCGCATGACTTCGTTTTCCATCCGCCGGGCACGCACTCCGGACGTCGCGGGCATCCGCAAGCTCGTTAAGCCCCTGGCCGACGACCGTGTCCTGCTGGAGAAGGAGGCGGTGGCGTACTACGAGAACCTCCAGGAGTTCTTCGTGGCGGAGGCGCACGACGGCGGGATCGTCGGGTGCGGTGCGCTGCACGTGATGTGGGAGGACATCGCGGAGGTGCGCACGCTGGCGACCTCCGGCGCCTGGCGCGGGCACGGCGTCGGCAAGGCGTTGCTGGCCAGGCTGATGGAGGAGGCGCGGGACATCGGCGTCGGCCGGGTCTTTTGCCTGACTTTCGAGGTCGATTTCTTCCGGCGCAACGGGTTCGAGGTGATGGCGGACCAGAGCGTCGTGGACCCCACCGTTTATTCCGAACTGCTGCGCTCCACGGACGAGGGCGTGGCCGAATTCCTTGACCTGGCACGCGTCAAGCCCAACACCCTCGGGAACACGCGGATGATCGCGGAGTTCCGCTCCTAGGTGACGCGCCGGCTGTTCACCGCGAATTCGACAAAATCGGTGGACTCGGCGAACACGCGGCAAACCTCAAGAACGAGCACGGCGACAAGATCAACGACGGAGTTGACTCGTTGCAGGAGCAGCACCTCGGCAGTCAGGACGGCGACCAGCAGCAGGGCAACCAGGACGGCCGGAACCGCTGAAACCAGTAGTCTCCGCGGCGGTGCCGCAACACGGGACGTCCCCGCCGGCCATGTGCCGGCGGGGACTTCGCGTTCGTCCCCTCGACTTCGGCGGCGAACCCGTCCACGGGCCAGGACCCCGTCAGCGTCCCGTCGGGCACGGAGACCCGACCGACGCGTGGACATGGTTTCAGGATAGGCGCGGAACACCCCTAGTGCGGCAGGGCGACGCCGTCCGGCCCCTCGTGCGCCAGCCCGTCGGACAACAGGCCCCGCAGGCAGCCTTCGCGCTGGGGCGCCGCGGCGGGCAGCTCCGTCAGGCGCCGCCACGCGGCCTCCGCGTCCCCGCCGCCGGGGAGCGCGGCGCCTTCGACCGGTCCGGAGTCCCGGACGCCACCGGCGAACACGACGTCGGCGCCTCCCACCAACAGGTGCCTGGGCACGGGTCCGTCGCAGGCGCGCAACACACCCATCATGGCGCCGCGCACCTGTCGGTCCGTTCCCGCCCACGCTTGCCCCTTGGGGACGTAGTGCGGCTCGGGCCGGCCCGCGGCAACCCACGCGCACGATTCCAGTACCGGGCATTCGGCGCAACGCGGCGACCGCGCTGTGCAGACGAGGGCGCCCAGCTCCATGACGGCGGCGTTCCACGCGTTGGCCAGCGCACCGCCGTCGTGCGCGGAATCCGGCATCAGCGCCTCGGCGAGCCGGGCCTCCCCGGCCGTGTAGCTCGGTTCGGGGAGGGCGCGCCCGGAAACCAGGCGGGCGTGGACGCGGCGGATGTTCGTGTCCACCACCGCCTCCGGCCTGCCGAACGCGAAGCTGCCGATGGCTGCGGCCGTGTACGCGCCAACGCCGGGGAGGGCCAGAAGCTCGGCGTGCGAGTCGGGCACGGCGCCGTCGTGGTCCTCGGCAATGCGCTGGGCGGCTGCGTGGAGGCGCAGGGCGCGACGGGGATAGCCCAGGCGGCCCCACGCCCGCAGGGCCTCCCCGACCGGCTCGGAGGCGAGATCGGCCGGCCGCGGCCAGCGGGCCATCCATTCCGTCCATACCGGGGTCACGCGAACCACGGGTGTCTGCTGGAGCATGAACTCGCTGACCATCACGCCCCAGGCGGTGCGATCGTCCCGTCGCCACGGCAGATCGCGGGCGTTCAGGGCATACCATTCGGTGACGCGGCGGTGGAGGCCGGCGGGCGGTTCGGCGTGCGCGACCGGCCGGGCACGTTCTGCTTGAGGGGGCACGGCGCTCCTGGTTCGGGTGGTTGCGGCATAAATACCCTAGCGCCCGGCGTGGGAACCACCGCGCGCAGTGGGTCTTCCATAGCCTAGAGGCATGGCAAACCAGCAGTCGCGATCGGGTGCCGGGCGCCCCAGTTCGGAGGTCCTCCGACGGCGGCGCACGGTCGCCGCCGTATTGGCGATGGTGGTCCTCGGGCTGCTGGCGTGGGGCGTCGTCGCCTTGGCCGGCCTTTTCGGGGCCAACGCGGATCCGGACGCCGCCGGGGGCGCGGCCGCGCCGTCGTCGGCCGGGTCCTCTGTGTCGACGTCCCCAGGGTCCGCGTCCGCTTCCCCGTCCGGCGCCGAGGGATCGCCGTCGGCCTCGGCCTCGGAGGAAACGGCGCCGGAGGACTGCGGGGCGGGGAACATCTCCGTCACGGCGGACACGGACCAGTCCGCCTACGGGGCCAACGAGGACCCGGTGCTGGTGATGTCCATCGAGAACACCGGGGATGCCGAATGCACGGTGAACGTCGGAACCGCCGAACAGGAGTTCACGGTGGTCAGCGGCTCGGACCGCATCTTCTCCACCGTCGACTGCCTGGCGGAGGCCACCGACGTCGAGGTGTCGATCGCCGCGGGCAAGACCGAAACCGCCCGCTTCACGTGGGAGCGGCTGCGCAGCGCGCCGGGATGCAAGACGGTCGAGGCCAAACCGCGGCCCGGAACCTACGTCTTCACCGCCAAGCTGGGCGAGACCGCCAGCAACAGGGCGCCCTTCACGCTCCAGTAGTTACATGAACCGGTCCAGCAGGCTGGACTCCGCCACCCGGGACAGGCCTTCGCGGACCGTGCGCGCGCGCTGCTCGCCGATTCCGTCCACGGCCATCAGGTCCTCGATGTTCGCCGCCATCAGGTTCTGCAGGCCGCCGAAACTGGCCACGAGCCGGTCCGCGACCGCGCGCGGCACGGCCTTGATGCCCGCCAGCAGGCGGTACCCCTTGGGGTGCAGGACGGCGTCGAGCGAATCGGTCCCGGGCGTGAAGCCCAGGACGGTGGAGATCTTCCCCAGGTCGATCATGTCCGCCGACGAGAATTCGTGGAGCCTGGACAGTGCCGCCTCGATGTCCTGTGGCTCGCTGCCGAGCTCGGAATAGTCCTTCAGCAGCAGGTCGCTGCCGGCGCCCAACCCCGCGCTGAGTTCGTCCAACTGCAGCGCGAGCAGGCGCCCGTCGATGCCGAGTTCCAGGACGTACTGCGCGATCTCGTCCGAGATGCGCCGCACCATCTCCTGCCGCTGCAGGACCACCGCCACGTCGCGGACCGTCACCATCGCCTCGATCTCGAGCGCCGAGAGCGAACTGGTGACCTGGTCCAGCCGGTTCCGGTAGCGCTCCAGGGTCGCGAGGGCCTGGTTGCCGCGCGCGAGGATCGGCTCGGAACCCTCGAGGACGTGGCGGATGCCCTGAATGTAGATGGCGATGATCTGCATGGATTGGGAAACGGAAATGACGGGGAAACCGGTCTGGATGGCGACGCGTTCCGCGGTGCGGTGCCGCGTTCCCGACTCCTGCGTGGGAATGGTGTGGTCCGGAACCAGCTGCACCGCGGCCTTCAGGATGTTCGAACCGTCGCGGTCGCACACGATCGCGCCGTCCATCTTGGCCAGTTCACGCAGCCGCGTGGGGGAGAAGACGATGTCGATGTCGAAGCCGCCCGAGGAGATGCTGTCGACGGTCCGGTCTGACCCCAGGACGATCAGGGCTCCGGTGCGCCCGCGGAGGATCCGTTCCAGTCCGTCTCGCAGGTGGGTGCCCGGGGCGACGCGGGCGAGCGTTGTCCGCAGCGCTTCTTCGGGGCTCTTGGGCATGGCGGTTCCTTCCGGCGGTTACCACCATCGTATGTGCCGCCCGCCCGGGCGCGCGCGTCAGGCCCGGAAAGCCACCTCGAGCGCCTCGGTCAGCGTGCTGACCTGCCACACGCGGAACCCTTCGGGCACCTGGCCGGGACCGTTCGGGGAGGCGGGAACCACCGCGTAGCGGAAGCCCAGCCGTTCCGCCTCGGTGATGCGGCGGGCGATGTCCGGCACGGGGCGGACCTCCCCGGCCAGGCCGACCTCGCCGAAGGCGATGAACTGGGACGGCAGCGGCCGGTCCAGCTTGGCGCCGGCGATCGCCAGCGCCGCCGCCAGGTCCACGGCGGGCTCGCTGAGCTTCACGCCGCCGACCGTGGCCACATAGGAGTCCAGGGTGGACAGGTCCAGGCCCGCCCGGCTCTGCAGCACCGCCAGGATCATGGCGGTGCGCGCCGAGTCGAGTCCGCTGGTGGCCCGGCGCGGCTGCGAGTTGGCCGTCTTGGCCAGCAGCGACTGGACCTCCGCGACCAGGGGGCGGCGACCCTCCAGCGTCACCGTGATGCAGGTGCCGGACACGGGCTCCTTGGTCCGCGTGACGAAGAGGCCGCTGGGATCCGCGAGGCCCTCGATCCCGGTCTCGGTGAGGTCGAAACAGCCCACCTCGTCCGTGGGGCCGTAGCGGTTCTTGATGGCCCGCAGCAGGCGAAGGCGCGAATGGCGCTCACCGTCGAACTGGCACACAACGTCCACCAGGTGCTCCAGGAGCCGGGGTCCGGCGATCGAACCCTCCTTCGTCACGTGGCCGACCAGCAGCGTGGTCATGTTCCGCTTCTTCGCGGCGTTGATCAGGGACGCGGCGACCTCGCGCACCTGCGTGACGCCGCCCGCGGCGCCGTCGGTCTCCGACGAGGAGAGGGTCTGTACCGAATCGACGATCAGCAGTTCGGGATCGAGGAGTTCGATCTGGCCCAGTGCGATCCCCAGGTCGGTCTCCGCCGTGAGGTAGAGCGTCTCGGCGACGGCGTTGATCCGCTCGGCGCGCATCTTCACCTGCGCGGCGGATTCCTCGCCGGTTATGTACAGCACGCGGCGCCTGCCGCGGGCCGTCCGGGCGGCGACGTCGAGCAGTAGCGTCGACTTCCCCACGCCCGGTTCCCCCGCGAGCAGGATGACCGCGCCCGGGACCAGCCCGCCTCCGAGCACGCGGTCGAGTTCGCCGACCCCGGTGGGTCGGTAGCCGGCGACGGAGGAGTCGACGTCGGCGATCGGCAGCGCCGGGCGCGAAATGGTGGCCGCCGCCGTCGTCTTGGCGCCGACCTGTCCGATCTCGTCGACGCTTCCCCAGGCCTGGCACTCGCCGCACCGGCCCACCCACTTCGCGGTGGTCCAACCGCATTCGGAACAGCGGTAGGCGGGGCCCGATTTCGCGCGGGTGGAGGTCTTGGTGGCCATGGAGAACGACTCTATCCGCTCGTCCCGACAGCCCGGTGTTCGCCGTGCCGCCTAAAGTCCGGGCAGGTAGCCGACGGCCTCGTCGTGCTGGATCCCGGCGGCCTCCATCAGGTCCACGGTCATCGGGCGCAGGAGCAGCACCAGGCCCTCTCCCTGCACCCCCGCGACGTTCAGGGACTGCGGATTCAACAGCGTGGCGCAGGCGGCCAGGTCCTTCCTGGCCGTGTGCTCGGCGCGGTCCCGGCCGGCCTGCTGCGGTTCCGCGACGGAGCGGGCCAGCACGTCCACGGCATCGGCGAGCTCGTCCAGCAGGGGTGAGAGTTCCTCGATGGCCTCGTCGCTCAATGCCGCGTGGTTGATGACCGAGGCGAGCCGGCGCGCGAAGACCCGGGAGTTGCGCACCGCGAGATCGGCGTTGCCGGCGATCCTCCGGAGACGGATGAGCTCGCCGCGCTGGCGGCGGAACGCGGGCGACATGGTCGCGATCTCCTGGGCCCCGCGCACCGACGCGGGGATGGTGTTCATGAGTGACTGAGTGCCGCGCGCGCGGACCAGGGCATGCCAGGCGAGCGTCGAATCGGACTGGCGCATCGCCGTCGAACTGTCCCGCAGGACCCCGGCCAGCTCGGTCAGGAGGCTGCGTACCTCGTGCGCCGGCTCGCGGCGTGGATCCCGCGGTGTCAGAACGGTGATCGCGAGCGCGACCACCCCGCCGACGATCGCGTCCGCGCTGCGGGAGAACACGCCGTCCTCCGGGGCCGGCAGGAGGACCACGAGCAGCGCCTGCAGCCCCAGCTGCGTGCTGAAGATGGTCCCGCTGTCCAGGAAGCGGGCGACGACGAGCGAGATGAAAACGACGAGGGCCGCCTGCCAGAGGCCGGTGCCGAGGACCGAGAGCAGGACGTCGCCGATCAGGATGCCCAGCGTGCACCCGAAGGCGACCTCCAGGGTCCGCCGCATGCGCGTGTCCCGGCCGAACCCCAACGCGATCATGGCCGACGTCGCGGCGAAGAGCGGGCCCTCGTGGCCCAGGACGATCTCCGCGAACCAATACGCCGAGACGGCGCACACGGTGATCTGGACGATCTTCAGCAGGGACGACTTCACGCGCAGCGCGCCGACGCGGGTGCGCCGCGCGGCGAACGCGGCCAGTCTGCGCAGGGGGTTCGCCGGGGTCATGCCTACAGTTTGCCGTATGCGCGGGGTGACGCGAATCTCACGTGACCGCGAGAGGGCCGCAAGCTAGCCGAAAAGCGTGGGAATAGTGAGGTTTGCCGCCGGTGCGCGGCACCTGTTCATCCCCTGTTCACCTTCGTCCGGACATTCCGTTACCTCGTCCCCATAGCGTCGTTGGCGAGCGATCCCCACCGTTTCCGTTCAATCCCGCTTAACGAAGGAAAAAAATCGTGAAGGTTACCCGTTTCGGCAAAGCCGCAGCAGTCCTGTCCGTCGCAGCACTCGGCCTGACCGCCTGCGGTTCCGACAACGCCACCGGTTCGGCCGGCGGCGACGCCCCGGCCGGGGACTCCTCGGTCTCCGGCACGCTGACCGGCATCGGCTCCTCGGCCCAGAACGCCGCCATGGACGCCTGGAAGGCCGGATTCTCCGCCCAGCACAGCGGAGCGTCGCTGCAGTACTCCCCGGACGGCTCTGGCGCCGGCCGCGAGGCGTTCATCGCCGGCGCCGCCGAATTCGGCGGCTCGGACGCGTACCTGAAGGACGAGGAGATGGAGGCCGCGAAGGAAGTGTGCGGCCCCAACGGCGCGATCAACATCCCCGCCTACATCTCCCCGATCGCGATCGCCTACAACCTCGAGGGCGTCGATACCCTGAAGCTCGACGCCGACACGATCGCCAAGATCTTCAAGCAGGAGATCACCAAGTGGAACGCCGAGGAGATCGCGGCCCAGAACGAGGGCGTCGAGCTCCCGGACACCGCCATCACCGTGGTCCACCGCAGCGACGAGTCCGGCACCACCGAGAACTTCGTCGAGTACCTCGCGGCCGCCGCCAAGGACGTGTGGACCTACGACGTCTCCGGAGACTGGCCCTCCGCCATCCAGGCCGAGAACGCCAAGGGAACCTCCGGCGTCGTCTCCACGACGACTGCCACCGACGGCGCCATCACCTACGCCGACGCCTCCGCAGTCGGCGGACTGGGCACCGTGAGCGTCAAGGTCGGCGAGGAATACACCGAGCTGTCCGCCGAGGCCGCGGCCAAGGCCGTCGAGACGTCCACCCCGGTTGCGGGCCGCTCCGAGAACGACATGTCGCTGGACCTGAAGAGGGACACCACCGAAATCGGTTCCTACCCGGTGGTCCTGGTGTCCTACGAGCTCTTCTGCACGTCCTACGAGGACCAGGAGACGGTTGACCTGGTCAAGGCCTTCGGCGAGTACGTGGTCAGCGAGCAGGGCCAGGACGACGCCGCGAACTCCGCCGGCAGCGCGCCCATGTCCGAGTCCCTCCGCGAGCGGGCGCTGGCCGCGATCGACTCCATCGAGGTCGCGTCCTAGCCATCGGGCGTCCGCGGGCGCGGTACCGGCCAATGTTGGTGCTGATCGGCCCGTGTTGTACTAATAAGTAAGCGAAGTGGGCGGTCCCGTCCCGCGAGACCCGTGGTCGCGCAGGACGGGACCGGCCGTTCGTCCCCTCAAGACAGCGCGTCCGCCCGCCGGATCCCCCCACAGGGCAGCGGACGCCAAAGGACCGAAAGGTCGTTATGACTACCAGTGCGCTGACAAGCCGCGGGAGGTCGGGACAGGCCGGAGACAAGATATTCTCCCGGCTTTCCCTGTCCGCCGGCATCCTCATCCTGGTGACGCTCTTCGCCGTTGCCATGTTCCTGCTCGTGCAGGCCATCCCCGCCTTCCAGGCGGACCCCGCCGACATCAGCGGCGGGGAGGGTTTCTTCTCCTACATCTGGCCCATCGTCGTGGGAACGGTCATCGCGGCCGCCATCGCGATCCTCATCGCGACGCCGATCGGCATCGGCGTGGCCCTGTTCATCTCCCACTACGCCCCGCGCCGTTTCGCCGCGGGCCTGGGCTACGTGATCGACCTGCTGGCGGCGATTCCGTCCGTTATCTACGGCGCATGGGGCTACATGGTCCTGGCCCCGGCCCTGGTGCCGGCGTTCGAGTGGCTGTCCCGGAACGCGGGCTTCATCCCGATCTTCGAGGGCCCCGCCAGCCAGACCGGTAAGACCATGCTGACGGCCGGCATCGTGCTCGCCGTCATGGTCCTGCCCATCATCACCTCGCTCAGCCGCGAGATCTTCCTCCAGGCGCCCGGCCTGCACGAGGAGGCCGCCCTGGCGCTCGGCGCGACCCGCTGGGAGATGATCCGCATGGCGGTGCTTCCGTTCGCGCGGCCCGGCATCATCTCCGCCGTGATGCTCGGCCTCGGCCGGGCCCTCGGCGAGACCATGGCCGTGGCGCTGGTGCTCTCCACCGGCGGCCTGATCCCGTCGCTGATCAAGACCGGCAACCAGACCATCGCCGCCGAGATCGCGCTGAACTTCCCGGAGGCCTTCGGCCTGCGCCTCGCCGAACTCATTTCCGCGGGCCTGGTCCTGTTCCTCATCACCCTCGCCGTGAACATGATCGCCCGCTGGATCATTGCCCGGCACAAGGAATTCTCGGGAGCCAACTGATGAGCCACACAAACACCATGATTCCCGAAACCACCGCCTCCCGGCGCAACCGCCTGTCCAAGGGCAGGCTCCCCCGCTGGGCCATCCCCGCGGTCGGCGCCGGCGCGCTGATCGTCGGCGCCGCGCTGTCCACGCTCATCGGCTTCAGCGTCGCGACGTTCCTGATCCTCGCCGCCGTCCTCTTCGTCGTCGCCGCGACGGCCACGACGGTCGCCGTCGAGGGGCGCCGCCACGGCGGCAACGCCTTCGCGACCTACCTGGTCTACGGCGCCTTCCTCGTGGCCCTCGTGCCGCTGATCTCCGTCATCTGGACGGTGCTCGAGCGCGGAATGCCCGGGATGACCTACGACTTCCTGTTCACGTCGATGAACGGGATGACCGGAGCCATCGACAACGAGACCGTCGAGGCGGGCACGCCCGTGCTCGGCGGCGCCTACCACGCCGTCGTCGGGACGCTGCTGATCACCCTGTGGTCCACCATCATCTCCGTGCCGATCGGAATGCTGGCCGCAATCTACCTCGTGGAGTACGGCAAGAACGGCGCCCTCTCCCGGGGCATCACGTTCTTCGTGGACGTCATGACCGGCATCCCGTCGATCGTGGCCGGCCTGTTCGCGGCGGCCCTCTTCGGGCTCCTGTTCGGCCCCAGCACGCGCATGGGCATCGTCGCCGCCGTCGCACTGTCGGTCCTAATGATCCCGACCGTAGTCCGCGCGACCGAGGAGATGCTTAAGATCGTCCCGAACGAACTGCGCGAGGCCAGCTACGCGCTGGGCGTGCGCAAGTGGCGGACCGTCACCAAGGTCGTCATTCCGACGGCGATCTCCGGCATCGCGTCCGGCGTCACCCTGGCCATCGCCCGCGTCATCGGCGAAACCGCGCCGATTCTCGTGACGGCCGGGCTGGCGAACGCCATCAACTGGAACGTCTTCTCGGACTGGATGTCGACCCTGCCGACGTTCATCTACTACCAGATCCTGACGCCGACGTCGCCGACCAACATCGACCCCAGCGCGCAGCGCGCGTGGGCCGCCGCCCTGCTGTTGATCGCCATGGTCATGGTGCTCAACCTCGGCGCCCGCCTGATCGCCCGCATCTTCGCCCCCAAGACCGGCCGCTAGGCCGCCAAGAATTCAGCTAAGGAATCCCATGTCCAAGCGCATCGACGTCAAAGACCTCAACGTCTACTACGGCAACTTCAAGGCCGTCGAGGACGTCAACATCAAAATCGAAGCCAAGTCCGTGACGGCCTTCATCGGCCCCTCCGGCTGCGGCAAGTCCACGTTCCTCCGCACCCTGAACCGCATGCACGAGGTCATCCCCGGAGCCCGTGTGGAGGGCGAGGTGCTCCTCGACGGGGACAACCTCTACGAGGCGGGGGTGGATCCGGTGACGGTCCGCAGCCAGATCGGCATGGTCTTCCAGCGGCCCAACCCGTTCCCCACCATGTCCATCCGCGACAACGTGCTGGCCGGCGTCAAGCTCAACTCCAAGCGCATCAGCAAGGGAGACGCCGACGATCTCGTCGAGTCCTCGCTGAAGGGCGCGAACCTCTGGAACGAGGTCAAGGACCGCCTGGACAAGCCGGGCTCCGGTCTCTCCGGCGGACAGCAGCAGCGGCTCTGCATCGCCCGTACCATCGCGGTCAAGCCGCAGGTGATCCTGATGGACGAGCCGTGCTCGGCACTGGACCCGATCTCGACGCTGGCCATCGAGGACCTGATCAACGAGATGAAGAACGACTACACGGTCGTCATCGTCACGCACAACATGCAGCAGGCGGCGCGCGTGTCCGACAGGACGGCGTTCTTCAACATCGCGGGCACGGGCAAGCCCGGCAAGCTGATCGAGTTCGACGACACCGCCACCATGTTCAGCAATCCCTCCGTGAAGGCCACGGAGGACTATGTTTCGGGCCGCTTCGGATAGGCCGGGCTAGCGTTCCCCGTCCGGCGCCTGCGCCGGACGGGGACGGCCCTGGAGGGGGATCTTCAGGGGATCTTGAGGGGATCGACGGCGGGTGCCGGCTTCGTGCCGGCGCCCGCCGTTTCCCTTTGCGTCAGGCCAGCAGCGGGTGCAGGGAGAGGAACAGGATGCCTGCCGTCAGGGCGCAGACTAGCGGTGTGGCGAGCCAATAGCGCACCATCTGGAGCACGTTGCGCCACATCACGGACCCGAACCGCTGGTTGGCTCCGGCGCCCACCGTTGCGCTGGCCACCGCCTGCGTGGTGGACAGCGGCAGGTGCAGCACCATGGAGCCCAGATACAGCATGGTCGCGGAGACGGCGTGGGCCGTCACGCCGCGCATGGGATCCACGGAGACCAGCTTGTAGCCGAGGGTGTGGGCAATCCTCCAGCCGCCCCCCAGGGCGCCGGCGGACAGGAAGGCGGCGCCCGCGAGCTGCGCGCCGAAGGGAATGGAACCGGGTTCGGTTGCGTGGCCCGCCACCAGCGCCAGCGTGATCATCGCGCCGGTGCGCTGCCCGTCCTGGAGGCCGTGTCCCAGGGCGACGGCGCAGGTGCCGATGCCCTGGCCCGCCCGCCCGATGCGGTTCACGTCGCCGGACGACGAGTGGCGCAGCAACCAGGTCGCCGGGACAACCAATACATACGCCACGAAGTATCCGACGATCGGCGTCAGCACGAGGGGAAGCCCGACGGCCAAAAGGATCAGGCCGACTTCGGCACCCACGCCGTTTCCGTCCAGAACCGCGGAGGCGGCGCTGGCGCCGGCCAATCCCGAGATCGCGGCGTGCGTGGATGACATGGGCAACCCGCGCCAGAGGCAGTAGAGGCCCCAGGCGCCCGCCGCGACCACGGCGGCAAGCATGATGCCCAGCCCTTGTTTCCCGGCGGGGAGGTTCAGCCCGACGGCGGAGACGAGGTAGGCGCCTAATCCGGTGCCGAGCATGGTCCCGGCGAAGACGAACAGGGCGGTCGTCACGACGGCGACCGTGGGCGTCAGGGCGCGGGTGCGGACGGCCACGGCGACGGAGTTGGAGGCGTCGCGATAGCCGTTGAGGAAGGCGTATCCACACATGGCCACGAGCACCACGGCCAGGAAGGGTGTCTCCATCCCGGGCTCAGGACTCCTTGACCAGGACTCGGCCCAGGTGGTCGGCGACGGCGCGCAGGGAATTGGCCGAAGCGAGCAGTTGGTCGGCCACCGCGCGGTGCCTGACGATGGCCGAGGCCTTGTGGAGTTCGCCGATTTCGCCCAGCCAGGTGTGGTGTGTCCGGTGCGCCCGCTTGGTGGTGCGGACCATCTGGAGCCATGTGTCCTCGAGGTCGTCCAGTCGGTCCAGTTCGCCGATGGCGGTCGTGGTCAGTTCCGTCTGTCGGGCGATGATCTCCAGCTGCTCGGCGGCGCGTTCCGACAACCATTTGACGCCGGGTTGGCCCATGAGTTGGCCCGCGCCGGACAGGTCGGTCACGACCTCGTGCAGCAGCCGGGAGAAGGTGTACAGGTCCTCGCGGGGCAGCGGGTTCACGAAACTGGTGCGCAGGTGCGTCAGCAGGGCGTAGTGCAGGTCGGTGGCGCCGATTTCGATGCGGTTGAGCTCATCCACGAGTTCCGGGCGGTCTTCGGCGATCGACCCCAGCATCTGGGAAAGGACCTCCAGGCAGTTGTGGACCTCCGTGCACAGGCCAAGCAGTAGTTCCAGGGCTCGTTTTTCCGAGGGGAACAGGCTGAATTTCACGAGGTAACCGCCAAGTGGTGTGCGGGGGATGCAAGGGTCGGTTGCAAGTCTACGCACAGGCGACGCGGCGAGGCGGGGCGGTGCCGAACCGGGAACGCCTCTCGGCGGAAGGCCGCTCGAAGCGGCTGCAAGTTGGAGCCCGGGGTTACCGCGGTCCGGCACCGCCTACAGTGTTCTCCCCGCCGCCGGTCCTGTCAACAAGCCCTAGTCAGGCCAGTTCCTCGCGTCTCCAGGCGTGCGCCGCGGCCTCCAAGTCCTCCGCGGTCCGAACCAGCAGATGTGAATTGCGTGTCAACTTGCTCGCGTGGGCGCCGTTGGCGTGTTCCGCCGCGTCGGCATGGTCCACCTGTCCCAGCGCCACGACCCGGCAGAAGGCAGCCGCGCGCTCCAGCGCGACGTCGAAGTCGCCGTCGAACGCCCCGGAGAGAATCGAGTCGGCCATGGTGCGCAGTTCCTCGGCGCCCGGCGGTTCCGCGACGCCGGCGACGACGTGCTCCACCTGGGCCCGCTGGCGTCCGGCCGAGAAGTACGCGGCCATGCGTTCCGGGTCCTGGACGGTCACGGCGCGCAGCGCGTACAGCCGCCAGAGCGCGCCCGGGAGTGAACGCGCGGGGCTTTCGGCCCACATTTCCGCGATGGCTTCGAGCCCCTCCTTGTCCGCGAGCGCCACGAGCCGCTCGGTGACGGCCGGATCCTCGCTGGCGCGGCCGTGATGCACCAGCGCCTGGGCGGCCAGGTGCGCCGCCTCGGAGACGCGGGCCGGATCCGCTCCACCGACGTACGGCTCGAAGTCGGCCGGCGCGAAGGGCTTGGGCTTGTGGTGGCGCGGAGCACCGGATCCGCGGCCTTGATTCGTGGGAGCCATGGCAGGAACGATACTCCCGTCGACGCCGCACGGCGCCGGGCTTGCGCTAGCATGGTGTTCGGCCGTTTTGCGGCCAGGGGCCTTTAGCTCAGATGGTAGAGCATCGGACTTTTAATCCGCGGGTCGCGGGTTCGATCCCCGCAGGGCCCACCCCGGGCGCCCCGCGTCGGCCACGGCCGGCGCGGGGCGCTTTTGGTTCGGCATCGTGACGTCCGCCGATGGAAGGACGCCGGATACGTACGTCGCAGATATCGATCCGGCAACGATGGGCTTGTCCGAGGGAACGGCCGCCGGCCCGTTACCTCCCCGGAGATCCGCGGAATAACGGCGATCGGGGCGTGCCCGCTGGCCTCCCCCCACATCCGCCCAAGAGGCCCTGCCATCCACAAGTGGCGTTTGTCACGGCCGTTGCGAAGGCCGAGCGCCTAGTCTGGTTCCATGCATTCGTTTCCCCGTGCGGCCTTTGCCGTCCTGCTGGCTGCCTGTCTGGCCGTCGGTGTGGGCGCGCCGGCATACGCGGAACGCCAAGTCCCCGCGGGAGGACCGGTTTTGATGGGCAACAACATCGCCGCGGACGGCGCGCGGAATTGGGCGGACGGATTCTCGTCGACGGAATCGGGCAGCGCCGCGGACCTTCGGGTCGCGACCTACAACGTCTCCCTCAACCGTGCCGCGGCGGGGGACCTGGTCTCGGATCTGACCAGTCCCAACAACGCCCAGGTCCAGGCCGTGGCCGAAGTGATCCAGCGCACCGCACCGGACGTGGTGCTGCTGAACGAGTTCGACTATGACGAGGACCACGAGGCCGCGACGCTCTTCCGCGACAACTACCTCTCCGCCGGACAGAACGGCCAGTCGGGCCTCACCTACCCCTACAAGTACGCCGCTCCGACCAACACCGGTGTCCCGATCGGGGCCGACCTGGACCGCGACGGATCCGTGGGCGGCGCCGACGACTCCTTCGGTTTCGGCGATTTTCCGGGCCAGTACGGCATGGTCCTCTACTCGAAGTATCCGATTCTCGAGGATGAGGTCCGCACGTTCCAGAACTTCCTGTGGAAGGACATGCCGAAGAACCTGATGCCGTCCGGCTACTACAGCCCGTTGGTGCGCAACGTCTTCCGGCTCAGCAGCAAGTCGCACTGGGACGTGCCCGTCGACGTCGATGGCCAGGTCGTCCACATGGTGGCCGCGCACCCCACACCGCCCGTCTTCGACGGCCCGGAACGCCGCAACGCCCGCCGCAACCACGACGAGATCCGCCTGTTGAGCGACTACGTCTCCGGCGGCAAGGCCGCCGAGTACATCTATGACGACGCCGGAGCACAGGGCGGTCTCCCGGCCGGTGAGCGCTTCGTCGTTCTGGGCGACCTCAATGCGGATCCGCTGCGCGGCGGGTCCCACGAGGGCGCGGTTTCCCGGCTCCTCGACAACCCGCGGCTCACGGATCCGCTTCCGTCGTCCACGGGGGCGGCCGCCGGCGGGGGATCATGGGGCTTCACCTCGTTCACGCCCGACGGTGTGCCACGGGACGAGTCCGACGATGCTGCCAGGCTGCGGACGGCGGACTTCCGGGGCCGCGGCACCGGACCACTCCGTGTGGATTACGTACTTCCGTCGCGGGACCTCCCGGTGGCCGGATCGGGCGTCTTCTGGCCCTCGGCCGCGGAAGAGGGCGCCGACCTGGTGGGCGGCAACCCGTTCCGGACCAGCGACCATCGGCTGGTTTGGGTGGACGTCAGCCTCTCCGCGACCTAGCCACCCCGGGCAAGGGGCCGAGATGCGATACGCCCGGACCTAGGATGTCCCCATGCCCGAAGCCCTGTTCTCCAAGCCGCACGCGGCGCGCGCGGGCACGCACCTGCTGCTGATGCTGCACGGCTACGGTTCATCGGAGACGGCGATGGCACGGCATTTCGGCACGCTGCCGCCGAACGTGACGGGCGTCGCACTCCGCGGCGGACTCGATGTCGGCGGGGCCAGCGGTTGGTTCCTGCTGGACTATTTCCTGGCGCATGACTTCGCCGACGTCGTCGCTTCCGCCCAGTCGGTGCTGGACTTCCAGGACGCCCACGCCGAAGCGTTCGAATCGGTGAACCTGTTCGGCTACTCGCAGGGCATGGCCATGGCCACCACGCTGATGCGGCTGAGGCCGGGGGCGTACCGCTCGGCGGTCGGGCTGAGCGGGTTCGTGCTGGATAGCAAGCTCCTCGAGCTGATCGATCCGGAACCGGGGGGCCCGGTCGGCCGCACGCCGTTCTTCTGGGGGCGCGACCGGGCTGATCCGGTCATCAACGCCGACGCGGTCGAGCACACAGCCGGGTGGCTGCAGCGGCATACGCGGCTGACCGCGCGGACCTACCCCGGCATGGGGCACGCCACGAGCGCGGACGAGCTGCGCGACGCGGCGGCGTTCCTGCGGCACTACCTGCCGCGGGAGGGCGTCTAGAGGTCGTTCCGGGTTTCGTTTCGCGTCACGGCCTCGCCGGTGTGCGGGTCCTGGAGGGTCCGCGACTCGCTGACCCGGCGCCTGGACCGCGGCATGCCGACGACCAGCGAGATGATCACGCCGAGGACGCCCGCGGCCATCAGGATGTAGCCGACGATCGTCAGGTCGACCCCGGGGACCGCGTCGCTGACGGCGAACGCGAGGATCGCCCCGAGGGCGAGGAGGAAGATGGAAAGGCCAATGCGCATGGGGGTGCCCCTTTCGACTGCGGCGGCAACAACCGCCGTGTGGCCGGTGCCACAACACCCAAACTACCCTTGACCGGGCCAAACCACACGGCATGGACACCGCGATTCGCATCCCTCGCGGTCGTCGGTTCCACCCCATAGAGTGGTGCTGTTATGACAGACAAATTCACTTCCGTGGTCCTCGGCGAGGACGGCAAGCCGGTGCCGGGCATCCAGGGCGCCATGCTCAGGGCGATCGGCGTCCAGCGGCCGTTGGTCCTCGCCTACCTGTCCAGGCTGCACCGAAAGAACCCCGGCGCCAGCGCGGCCGAACTGGCCCGCCTGATCGAACGCGACTATCTCGTGGCCGTGACCGGCGGCGGCGCCGCGGTCGGCGCGACCGCCGTCGTGCCCGGGGTCGGGACGGTGGCCTCGCTGGGACTCTCCGCCGCCGCGACCGTGGGTTTCCTGGAGGCGAGCGCGCTCTACGCGCAGTCGCTGGCGGAGCTTCACGGCATCACCACCGCGGATCCGGACAAGGCGCGCGCCCTGGTGATGGCCGTCCTGATGGGCGAGGAGGGCAGCTCCATGATCTCCGCGCTCACGCATCAGGCCGCCGGCAAGGGCGCGGGTCCGGTCCGCGGATGGGGCTCGGTGTTCGGCGCGACCGGCCAGGGCGGCATGTGGGGCGGCATCTCCAAGAGCGTCCAAAAGCGTTTCCTGCGCCGGATGCTGGCGACCCAGGGCGCCTCGCTGCTCGGGCGGGCCATCCCGTTCGGCATCGGCGCCGCCGTTGGCGGCGCCGGCAACCGTTTCCTCGGCAAGAAGGTCGTCGAGGCCGCGTCGCTGGCCTTCGGCCCGCTGCCGACCATCATCCCGGGCGAGCTCGCGAAGGCATCGGGACGGTCCCAGGGGCACGACGGCGGCGCGATCCAACGCGCGCAAGCCGACGTCGAGCGCGACATCGAGGCCGAGCGCCGGCGTCGTTCCGGGTCCTAGGAAGTCTCCGCGCGGACCCACGCCCGAGACGTAGCCGTCCGTAGGGCTACCGCAGCAGCAGGTCCGCGGCCGCGAAGATCGTCAGCCCGGCGAGCGAGCCGACGACGGTTCCGTTGATGCGGATGAACTGCAGGTCCCGTCCCACCTGGAGCTCGATCTTCCGGCTGGTCTCCGCGCCGTCCCAGCGCGCGACCGTCTCGCGGATGACGTCGGCGATCTGGCCGCGGTAGGTGCGCACCACGTAGCC
Source organism: Arthrobacter arnarulunnguaqae (assembly GCF_051262515.1). NCBI lineage: Bacteria > Bacillati > Actinomycetota > Actinomycetes > Micrococcales > Micrococcaceae > Arthrobacter > Arthrobacter arnarulunnguaqae. The sequence continues at coordinate 27,824 of NZ_JBIMER010000007.1, forward strand.
GACGGCACCGGCCACCCAGGCGTCCACCTTGCCCGCCAGCCGGGCGTCCTCGGTCAGCCGCCGTCCGAGGTCCGCGACGGCGCGAACGAACGAGCGCCGCAGTTCGGACTCCGGGTTCTCCACCGCGTCGACGAGCGCCGCCTTGATGCTGGCCCAGCCCGCCGCGGCCAGCTCGCGCAGCTGCGGGTCCCCCAGCAGCGAATGCTTGAGCCGCTCCACCTTCGCCACCGTGTCCGCGTTGGACTGCATGTCGGCCGCGAAGTCGCCCAGCCAACCGTCGATGCTTCGGCGCAGGCTGTGCCCGGGGTCCGCGCGCACGGCATCGATGAACCGGCCCAGCTCGCGGTGCAGCTTCTCGCCGACCAGCTGGTCCAGCGCCCCGGGCAGCCACGTGGGGGAGCGCTCGGCGACGAGTCCGACGACGGTCGCGCGGTTCGCGGCGACCCAGTCCGCCGCACGGTCGGCCAACAGGTCCACGAGCTGGCGGTGGTGGCCGTCGCGCACCACCGTCTCCAGGACGCGGCCCAGCGTGGAGGACCACTCGGGGGCCAGCATGTGCTTCCGGGCGAGGGACTCCAGCAGGCGCAGCACGTCCTCGTCGTCGAGGACCCCGAGGACGCCGCGGATCACGGTCGCGCCCTCCGTGGCCACGCGTTCGGCGCCCTCGGGCCGGGCGAGCCAGGCGCCCGCCGTCGCCGCGAGCGCCAAGCCGTCCAGTTTCCGGGACACGATCTCGTCCGACAGGAAATTGTCCTGCACGAATCCGCCGAGGCTCTCGCCGATCTGGTCCTTCTTGCGCGGGATGATGGCCGTGTGCGGGATCTTCAGCCCCAGCGGATGGCGGAACAGCGCGGTCACGGCGAACCAGTCCGCCAGCGCGCCGACCATGCCCCCCTCGGCCGCCGCCCGCACGTACTCGAGCCACGGGTACCGGTCCTGCAAAGAGAAGGACACGGCGAAGACGACGGCGAGGACCACCAGCAGCCCGGTCGCCAGCCGCTTCATGCGGGTCAGGGCCACAGCCCGCTCCGCGTCCGTCGTCGCTCCGGTTTTCGCGTCGGTGGTCTCGTCCATCGTGGGCTCCTCGCGGCTGGGCGTCATCTCTAGGGCTAGGCGGCTCCCAAGGCTTCAACGATAGTTCACCCGCTCCGTCCCCCCATGCGGTGCCGGAGCCGGAATCATCGCGTATTTTTGGGAATATGCAGAGAGTCTTCGCGCACCGCGGCTCCAGCCTGGCCTACGCCGAAAACACCCGCGCCGCGTACCAGCAGGCCATCGACGAGGGAGCGGACGGCGTCGAGTGCGACGTCCAGCTGAGTCAGGACCTCCACGTGGTCTGCCACCACGACCAGACGGTGGACCGGACGTCCGACGGCACGGGGTCCGTCGCCGGGTACACCCTGCGGGAGCTGCGCCGCCTGGACTTCTCCTCGTGGAAGGGGGCGCGCATCCCCGACCCGTATGGGGCCCGCTCGCAGCAGCTGGTCACGCTGCCGGAAATCCTGGCGATGACGCGACTGGCGGACCGGGAAATCGGCCTCGCGATCGAACTGAAGCACCCCAGTCCGTTTGGCCGGAAGCTCGAGGAACGGGTCCTGGCGGAACTGATGCGGGCCGGATGGGACCCCGAGACCTCCCGGATCGGGAAGGTCGCCGTGAGCCTGATGAGCTTCGACCCCGGTTCGATCGACTACCTGCTCCAGGGCGTTCCCGGGCACCACCTCTGCCAGCTCGTGACCGGGATCGACGAGGACTTCATGGACGACTTCGGGATGATCGGCCGCGCGGCCATGGAGCAGGTCATCCTCCGCACCCTCGACGGCGGCATCGACAGGCTGGACGCCGGGGCGGTCGGCATCGCCGGCCCCGGGGTGGCGTTCGCGCGCGCGAATTCCGAGACCCTGCGTCGGTGGATCGGGGCCGGCCTGCGGATCCGCGCCTGGACGGTGGACGCAGACGACGACGTCGACTACCTCGTGGGGCTCGGCGTGCAGGAACTGACCAGCAACCGTCCCGCCCACGTCAAACGGCACCTCGCCGCCCGGAACGGTGCGGTGCCACCCGCCCTGGCCGCGTCCCCGCAGGCGATCCCGCACTAGACTGGACTGGTGAAATTCGCCCAGTCGCCCGCCGTCAAGGTCGGCGCCGCCATCGCCGTCGCGACCGGGCTCTACGGCATCTCCTTCGGGGCCCTGGCCGTGGCCTCGGGGCTCGACGTCTGGCAGGCCGTGGCGCTCAGCGCCCTGATGTTCACGGGCGGTTCGCAGTTCGCGTTCATCGGCGTGCTGGCCGGCGGCGGAGGCGGGTCCGCCGCGTTCGGGGCCGCAACCCTGCTGGGAGTGCGCAACGTGGTCTACGGAATGCAGATGAACGCCCTGCTCCGGCCCTCCGGATGGCGCAAGGCCCTCGCGGCGCACGTTACGATCGATGAATCCGCGGCGACGGCCTCCGGGCAGACCGAGCCGGGCGAGCGGAGCCGGGGGTTCTGGGTCGCGGGCCTCGGCGTGTTCGTGATGTGGAACCTCTTCACGGTCGCCGGCGCGTTGCTCGGCGACGCGCTGGGCGATCCCAAGGCGTGGGGCCTCGACGGCGCGGCGGTCGCTGCCTTCCTGGGACTGCTCTGGCCGCGGCTCCGCTCGGGTCAGCCGGTGGCGCTCGCCGTCGTCGCCGCCCTGGTGACCGTCCTGGCCGTGCCGTTCGCGCCGCCGGGCCTGCCCATCCTGGTGGCGGCACTGGTCGCCGGGATCTGGGGCTGGTTTGTCCGGGGCCAGGACGGGGAGGGCCTGGAGCCGGACGTGGATCCCTACGCCGCGGAGCACGCGCGGGCGGCGGGGGAGGCGGCGCCGTGAGCCTCTGGGGTTGGATCCTGGTGGCCTGCGCGGTCGCGTACGCCACGAAGCTGCTGGGCTACCTGGTGCCCGCCCGCCTGCTCGACAACCCGCACGTCACCCGCGTCGCCGGCGCGCTCACCATCGGACTGTTGGCCTCGCTCACCGCGGTGAACGCGTTCGGCTCCGGCCAGGAGCTGGCACTCGACTCCCGCCTCGGCGCGCTGCTGGCCGCCGGCGTCGTACTGGCCCTCCGCGCCCCGTTCCTGGTGGTGGTGATCGTCGGGGCGGCCACCGCGGCCCTCCTGCGCCTGGCGGGATTGCCCTAACCCGGCGACGGTCCGGCGCTCCCGGGCGCACGTCCGCGCCCGTAATCGAATCGTGATCGTCGGCCCTGTGATCCTTCCCGGGAACGCGTGAAACAAGTCTTGAATGAGACTAGGCTCACATCATGCACCGACGCTCCGAACCCGGAGGGCCGACGTCGTCAGGCGCGGCTGCCGGTGCCAGGACTCGAACCCAGGAGAAGCCATGACCCACAATGGCAGGCCGAAGCGAACGGCCGCCCGCCGCTTTGCCACCATCACCACATCGCTCGCGATCGGGGCGCTCGTCCTCAGCGGATGCGCCCAGAGCGAGCGCGAGGACGCGGACGCGGGGGCCGGGGCTGACAGCGACGTCAACTCGACCTTCATCTTCGCGGCGTCCTCGGACCCGCAATCCCTCGACCCGGCCTTCGCCTCCGACGGCGAATCGTTCCGCGTCTCCCGCCAGATCTTCGAGGGCCTCGTCGGCACCGAATCCGGAACCGCGAACCCGGCCCCGCTGCTGGCCGAGTCCTGGGAGAACTCCGAGGACGGACTCGTCTACGACTTCAAGCTCAAGGAGGGCGTGAAGTTCCACGACGGCACGGACTTCAACGCCGAAGCCGTATGCGCCAACTTCGAACGCTGGTACAACTTCGAGGGCATCCAGCAGGCGGCCAGCGTCGGCTACTACTACAACGCGCTGTTCAAGGGCTACAAGGACAGTCCCGAGAACGCCGTCTACGAGTCGTGTGAGCCGGTCTCCGAGTCGGAGGCCAAGATCACGCTGGCGAAGCCGTTCGCCGGCTTCATCGCGTCGCTGTCCCTTCCGGCGTTCTCCATGCAGTCCCCGGCAGCCATGGAGGAGTTCGGCGCCGACGAGATCAGCGGGACGTCCGAGGCCCCGGTGCTCTCCGAGTACGCGACCGGCCACCCGGTGGGAACCGGCCCGTTCAAGTTCGGCAGCTGGGACAACGGCCAGCAGATCGAGCTCTCCTTCAACGAGGAGTACTGGGGCGAGAAGGGCCAGATCGAGCGCATCGTCTTCCGCGTCATCGAGGACCCGGTGGCCCGCCGCCAGGCGCTCGAGGGTGGCGACATCGACGGCTACGACCTGGTGGCCCCGGCCGACACCGCGGCACTGGAGGAAGCCGGCTACAAGATCATGGCCCGCGACCCGTTCACCATCCTCTACCTCGGCATGAACCAGAAGGTGGAGGAGCTGGCCAAGCTCGAGGTCCGCCAGGCGATCGCGCACGCGATCGACAAGGACGCGCTCATCAAGCAGACGCTGCCGGAGGGCACCAAGAAGGCCATCGAGTTCATCCCGGACTCCGTGAACGGCTACAACCCCGACGTCGAGGCGTACGACTACGACCCGGAGAAGGCGAAGCAGCTACTGGCCGACGCCGGCTACGAGGACGGCTTCGACCTGGACTTCAACTACCCGACCGGCGTCTCACGGCCGTACATGCCGACGCCGGAGCAGGTGTTCACCAACATCAGCGCCCAGCTCGCGGAGGTCGGCATCAAGGTCAACGCGCAGCCGGACAAGTGGAGCCCGGACTACCTGGACCGCATCCAGGGCGGTGCCGACCACGGCATCCACCTGCTCGGCTGGACCGGCGACTACAACGACACCGACAACTTCGTCGGCGTCTTCTTCGGCGGCGAGAAGCCGGAGTTCGGCTTCAACGACCCGGAGCTGTTCGGCAAGCTCACCGAGGCGCGCGGCGTCCCGGTCCTCGAGGAGCAGACCCCGCTGTACGAGGAGATCAACGCGGACATCGCCGAGCTCGTCCCGGCCGTCCCGCTGGCGCACCCGGCGCCGTCGTTGGCCTTCAACGAACGCGTCGACTCGTTCCCGACCAGCCCGGTCAACGACGAGGTCTTCAACGAGATCAAACTGAACAAGTAGCCCCTCATCGCGCGCGGCGGCGGGCCCGGGCCCGCCGCCGCGCCGTCTTGACCACTCTCGAGAGGACCCCGTGCTCAGAGTCATCGGCAAGCGGCTAGCACTGCTTGTTCCCACCCTCTTCGGCCTGTCGATCCTGCTGTTTCTGTGGGTCCGCAACCTGCCCGGCGGGCCGGCCACCGCATTGCTCGGCGACAAGGCCACCCCGGAGGCGGTCGCCCGCATCAACGAGCTCTACGGCTTCGACGAGCCCATCCTGTCGCAGTACTTCCTCTACATGGGCAAGCTGCTCACGGGGGACTTCGGGGTCAGCCTGCGCACCGGCCGGCCCGTCCTGGAGGAGTTCGCCAGCCGCTTTCCCGCCACCATGGAACTCAGCGCGGTGGCGCTGGTCTTCGCGATCGGGATAGGCATCCCGCTGGGCTACTGGGCGGCCAGGAACGTCGGCAAGTGGCAGGACCACGCCTCGGTGCTGATCTCGCTCTTCGGGATCGTGATCCCGGTGTTCTTCCTGGCGTTCATCCTCAAGTGGGTGTTCGCGATCCAACTGCCGTGGTTCCCCACGGACGGACGCCAAAGCCCGCGGATCAACGCCACCCACGTCACCGACTTCTACGTCCTGGACGGCCTGATGACCCAGGAGTGGGACGCGGCCTGGGACGCCTTCGTGCACCTGATCCTTCCCGGCGTCGCCCTGGGCACCATCCCGCTGGCGATCATCGTGCGCATCACGCGCGCCTCCGTCCTCGAGGTCATGAACGCCGACTACGTCCGCACGGCCAGGGCGAAGGGCCTCTCGACAACCCTGATCCGCAACCGATTCATCCTCCGCAACGCCATGTTGCCGGTGACCACCACCATCGGCCTCCAGCTGGGGCTGCTGATCTCCGGGGCGGTGCTGACCGAGACCGTGTTCGCGTTCAACGGGATCGGACGGTTCCTGCGCGATGCCATCTTCACACTCGACTATCCGGTGCTGCAGGGGTTCATCATCTTCATCGCGATCATCTATTCGCTGATCAACCTGCTGGTTGACGTTTCCTATGGCCTTATCGACCCGAGGGTGCGTGTGCAATGAGCATGACTCTTCCCCCCGCCCCCGGCGGACCCGAAATGTCCCCGGCCGGAGACGGCGCCGCCGCGCCTCCGCCGTCGTCCGAGGTCCGGGATGCCAAGGGCACCAGCGTCTGGCGCGACGCGTTCATCCGGCTGCGCCGCAATCCCGCCGCCATCGCCGGAGCCGTGATCGTCCTGGCGTTCCTGCTGGTGGCGGTGCTGGCGCCGATCCTCGCGCCGTACGGCGGCAACGACCTCCCGGGACGCACGGAGATCACCCCCACCAACATCCCGGGACCCGGCGAGATCGACGGCTATCCGCTGGGCCTGGACCGTTTCGGCGGCGACGTGCTCTCCAAGCTCATCTGGGGGGCGCAGGCGTCGCTGACCATCGGCGTCGTGTCCACCGCCATGGGCCTGGTCGGCGGCATGATCCTGGGGCTGCTGGCCGGCGGGATCGGCGGCTGGGTGGACAACGTGATCATGCGGTTCGTCGACATCCTGCTGTCCGTGCCGAACCTGCTGCTGGCGGTCTCCATCGCCGCGGTGCTGGGGCAGGGCGCCTACGCGATCATGATCGCCATCGGCGTCTCCGCCGTCCCGATCTTCGCGCGGCTCCTGCGATCGTCCATGCTCCAGCAGAAGGGCGCCGACTACATCCTGGCCGCGCAGACCCTGGGCCTGAGCCGGCGCACCATCACCATGAGCCACCTGCTGCCGAACTCCGTGGGCCCGGTCATCGTCCAGGCCACCCTGACGCTGGCCACCGCGGTCATCGACGCGGCCGCGCTGTCCTTCCTGGGGCTCGGCGGCGGCGTGCCGCAGACCGCCGAGTGGGGGCGCATGCTTACCTACGCGCAGGCCGAGCTCGGCATCGCGCCGCAGCTCGCCTTCCTGCCGGGCATCTGCATCGCCATCACCGCGCTGGGCTTCACCCTCCTGGGCGAATCCCTGCGCGAGGCGCTGGACCCCAAGTCCCGCCAGCGCTAACCCCCCCCCAACCCCGCGAAGTGGACAATACAACGGTTTGTTAACCGGCGGTATTGTCCACTTCGCGATGTTTTTTGCGCTGGAAGCGGGGGATTCCGGCGGCGTCGAGCTTCGCGGCCAGGCGTCGCGGATCCTCGAGGTCGGCCCAGCCCCACCGGACGACGCCGCACCCCGCCGCCCGCAGCCGGTCCTCCCGCAACTTCTCGGAGACCACGACCTCCGAAGGGTCCTGTCCCGACAGTTCCCGCGACCGCGCGTACTTCACCATCCCGTCGAACTCGCCGACCACGTTGACGGACGGCCACCAGAAATCGGCCCTGCCGGCCAGCCCGCGCGCGTCCCGCACCTCGCGTTGCAGCACGGGAGCCACGAAGCCGAGCTGGTGGATCACCGCACGGCTACGCGACTCGCCCGGGGACTCCGACGCGGGATCGGCGAACCTCACCGCCGCAAGCATCCGCCGCCGGGGCGCGGCCGAAGACTCCTTCCGCGCCAAGGCGGCGAGCTGCGCGCGGGTTCTCCGGTGTTCCGCCAACGCGTCGCGGCCCGCCATGACGGCATCCAGTACGACGGCGGAAGCGTCCAGTCGGAGGTCGGCGAGTGTGTCCGCGAGGGTGGTGTCCAGATCCGTGCAGTGGAGCCTGACCTCGAGTTCTTCGGAGTCGACGTGTGCCCTGCCCATGCCCTCCACGCGATGTCCGGTGACCGGAAAACCCGACGGCGGTCGCCCCTCCGGCGGCTTGGCGTAGGCCAGGGTCCCGCGCCGTGCCCCGACCCTGGCCGGGTGTCCGACCAACACGTGGACGCGGTCCGGGACCGTGGCCAGCGGGATGCCGAGCAGGACCAGCGCCGTCTCCCGGCAGAAGACGTAATGGTGTTCGGCGAGGGCGAGCCCCGCCGTCGTCAGCAGGTATCGGTCCCACGTCGTGGCGCCGATCCAATCGTCCGTGTCGATGTACACGCCGCGCATCAGCCGCACCAGAACGCCGGACTCGTATTCGCGGGCGACGGCCCGGAGGCTGCCGCCGGCCCTGCGGACGGAGGCGGAGGTGACGATGCGCGCTGCGGGAAACTCCATGGAACCAGCGTGGGCCGGAGCGCGGGCCCACGCCCGCCTTCTGGTCGGGCTGTGGATGCCTGCCGGTCCGCGTCCGACAGCTGCCGCCTGTGGACAATCAATCCGGCCGCCGTCCGCCCCACACCACCGGAAGTGGACGAAACCACACGCTCCAACGCGAGGAAATGTCCACTTCCGGTGGTGGGGGAGGTGGTGAGGGGGCTACCGGATTCTTCTTGACCGGGCGCGGGTTGCCAGGGCCGCGAACGCTCCGATGAAGCCCAGTTCCAGCACGCCCAACGCCGCGAGGGCCCACCATGCCTGGGACCGCACGGCCAAGGCGGCCCCCATGAACACCAGCGACGTCGCCAGCACCAGCAGGAAAACCGCGATTCCGAAGGCCACGCGCGCGCTGCGCACGCCGGTCCGGAAACCGAACCCCTGGGGCTCCGGCCCGGCGTTGCGCTCGCCGTCGGCGGGGACCTCCGGGTCAGGCGGCATCCGGATCTATTTCGAGTTCGTTGCCCGGGATCGAGGCGAGCAGGCGGCGGGTGTAGGGGTGGCGCGGGTTCGTGAAGATCTCCTCGGAGCTGGCGGCCTCCACAAGCTCGCCTTCCTTCATGACGCACACGTAGTCGGAAATGAGGCGCACCACGGCGAGATCGTGGGAGATGAACAGGTAGCTCAGGCCCAGCTCGGCCTGCAGGTCGCCCAGCAGGTGGAGGATCTGCGCCTGCACCAGGACGTCCAGGGCGGACACGGGCTCGTCGCACACGATCAGCTCCGGCTTCAGCGCCAGCGCCCGCGCGATCGCCACGCGCTGGCGCTGACCACCGGACAGCTCCGCCGGGTAGCGCCGCAGCATCGAATGCGGCAGCGACACCTGGTCCATCAACTCCCGGACCCGGGCGGCCCGCTCCCGCGCGTTGCCCCGCTTGTAGGTGGTCAGGGGCTCCTCGACGATCCGGCCGATCGTGAACATGGGATTCAGCGAGGAGTACGGGTCCTGGAACACCGGCTGGACGCGCTGGCGGAAGTCCCTCAGCTGCGCCTTGGACAGCGTGGCGACGTCCATCCCGTCGAAGACCATGGTGCCGCTGGTCGGCTCGATGAGCTTCAGGAGCATGCGCGCCGTCGTCGTCTTCCCGGACCCGGACTCGCCCACGATCGCGACCGTGGATCCGCGCGGGATGTCCAGCGACACGTCCTTCGCGGCGTAGAAGTCCTCCTTGGACCCGCGCCGCTTGTACACCTTGTTCAGGTCCCGGATCTCCACGATGTTCCCGGTCGCCACGGCGGGATCCAGGTTCTCGGCGACGGCTTCGGCGGCGGCCGCCGCACGGGCGGCGGAGTCGCCCGCGTACGCGCCCGGTCGCAGGCGCACCGCGGCGACGGACGGCGCCGCCCCCACCAGCGACCGCGTGTACGGGTGTTGCGGGTCCTCCAGGAGCTGCCGCGCGGGCCCGGCCTCCACGACCTTCCCGCGGTGCATCACCACCAGGTCCGAGGCGCGCTCCGCGGCCAGGCCGAGGTCGTGGGTGATCAGCAGGACCGAGGTGCCGAGCTCGTCGGTCATGCGCCCGATCTGGTCCAGGATGGTCTGCTGCACGGTCACGTCCAGCGCGGACGTGGGCTCGTCGGCGATCAGCAGCCGCGGCCGGCACGCCAGGCCGATCGCGATCAGGGCCCGCTGCCGCATGCCGCCGGAGAACTCGTGCGGGTACTGCTTGGCGCGTTCGCGCGCGTCGGGCAGTCCGGCGGCCTCGAGCGTCGCGACCACCTTCGCATCCACGTTCCGGGACGTCGCCATGCCGTGCGCCAGCAGGGTCTCGGCGACCTGCTGGCCGATTTTCGTGACGGGGTTCAGGTTGGACATCGGGTCCTGCGGCACCAGCCCGATCTGCCGGCCGCGGATCGCCCGCATCCGCGACTCGGGCATCCCGACGAGCTCCTCGCCGTCGAATTTGATGCTGCCGGCAGTCACGCGGCCGTTGGCCGGCAGCAGCCCGATCGCCGCCATGGCGGTGGTGGACTTCCCGGACCCGGACTCGCCGACGATCGCCAGCGTGCGCCCGGCCCGCAACCGCAGTGATGCGTTCTCGACGGCCCTCACCTCGCCGTGCATGGTGGCGAAGCCAACGGCGAGGTCGGAGATCTCCAACAGGACGGACGGCTCGCCCCCGGGGGGCGGCGATCCTGCGGCGGGGCTGTCGCGGGGCGTGATGTCGAGGGGCTCGGCGCGGTGTTCGGTCATGCCCTCCATCCTGCCCTAGTCCACGGCAAAAGTGAGTGCGGTCACAACTGGCTTCGCGCCGTGGTGTGTGCCCGGGACAGTGCCGCCGCGGCATCCTCGGCGAGTTCCTCGGGCGTGCGGTGCAGCGAGTCCAGGACCGTACGGGGGTCGCGCCAGATGGCCAGCTGACGACGACGGCGGTTCAGCGACTCCCACGTCGGCGCGCCGATCAGCGGGTCCTCGGTACGCTGGCGCTTCTGCAGCCGCATGCGGTGCGTCGTCGGGTCGGAGCAGATCACCTCGAACCAGGACAGGGCGGCGCCGGTCCGGGCCGCGAGGCGGATCCATTGCCCGCGCGCCTCGGCGACGTCGTTGACGGCATCGATGACGACGCCGAGGCCGTTGCGCAGCTGCGCCTCCGCCATCGCCTCCACGGCCGAGTACGCGGCCAGGCCCGTCGGCTGCCGGTTCTGGTTGATGCCCGCGGCCACGAGGGACGCCTCCAGCGGGTCGACGCCGAACACCGGCAGTCCCAGCCGGCGCGCGAGCGCGTCAGCGGCGGCGGTCTTGCCCGCCCCCGGGAGGCCGCAGAACACGATCAGGCGCGGCCCGGCGTTTCCCTGCGTCGCACCCCTCGGTGGATCGGCGGTCATGGCCATCGGCCTAGGTCTGTCCGGGGACGTCCGCGCGGACGATGTCGGCCGTGGCGCGGGCGATTTCCGCCTCCTCGTCGGTGGGCACCACGAGTACCGGGATGGCGGATGCGGCGGTGGAGACCACGCGGGGCCGGGGCGAGCGCTCGAGGTTCGCGGCGGGGTCCAGTTCGACGCCGAGCGCGGCGAGTCCGGCGGCGACGCGCTCGCGGAACGGCGAGGAGTTCTCCCCGATGCCGGCCGTGAACACGATCGCCTGGGCCCCGCCGACGGCGACGTGGTACGCCCCGATGTACTTCTGCAGGCGGTACGCGGCGACGGACAGGGCCAGCTCGGCGCGGTCGTCGCCGGCCGCGGCCGCCTCCACGACGGCGCGCATGTCGTTTTCGCCCGCCAGCCCCTTCAGCCCGGAGTCCTTGTTGAGGATCCGGTCCATGTCCTCGGCGGTATATTCCCCGCGGATGATGAGTTGGGTGATGATCGAGGGGTCCAGGTCCCCGGACCGGGTGCCCATCACGAGTCCCTCCAGCGGCGTGTAGCCCATGGACGTGTCGACGCTGACGCCGGCCCGGATCGCCGTGACGGACGCGCCGTTGCCGAGGTGCGCGACGACGGCGCTGAAGTCCGCGCGGTCCACGCCGAGCAGCTCGGCGGCCCGGCCGGTGACGTAGTCGTGGCTGGTGCCGTGGAAGCCGTAGCGGCGCACCCCGTGCTCCCGGTACAGGGCCTCCGGCACGGCGTAGCGCCACGCATGCTCGGGCATCGTGCGGTGGAAGGCGGTGTCGAACACCGCCACCTGCGGCATCCCCGGCCAGCGCTCCAGGATGGCGCCGATGCCCAGGGCGGCGGCGGGATTGTGCAGCGGGGCCAGCGGAGCGAGGCGCTCGATCGCGTCGGTGACGTCGTCGGTGATCCGCACGGGTTCGGCGAAGCGCTCGCCGCCGTGCACCACCCGGTGGCCGACGGCGTCGACCGTGGTTTCCCCGAGGACCCGGTGCAGGTGCGCGTCGACGGTGTCCAGCGCGGCGGCGTGGTCCGGGACCTCTTCGCCGATCCGCTCGACCAGGCCGGACAGCAGCACCTCGTGGGTGTCGGTGTCCCGGACCTGGTACTTCAGCGAGGAGGAACCGGAATTGATGACGAGGACGCGCATGCTCAGGACTCCTGGGCTTGGATGGCGGTGATGGCGACGGTGTTGACGATGTCGTCGACGGTGCATCCGCGCGACAGGTCGTTGACGGCCTTGTTCAGGCCCTGCAGCACGGGGCCGACCGCGACGGCGCCCGCGGACTGCTGGACGGCCTTGTAGGTGTTGTTTCCGGTGTTGAGGTCGGGGAACACGAACACGGTCGCCTGGCCCGCGACCGACGAGCCCGGCAGCTTGGAGGCGCCGATCGAGGCGTCGACCGCGGCGTCGTACTGGATGGGCCCGTCGACGTCGAGGCCGGGCTCGCGCGCGCGGACCAGCTCGGTTGCGGCGCGGACGTCGTCCACCGACCCGCCGGAACCGGACGTGCCCGTGGAGTAGGAGAGCATCGCGACGCGGGGCGCGACGCCGAAGCTCCGGGCGGTCGCGGCGGAGGCGACGGCGATGTCCGCCAGCTGAGCTGCGTCGGGTTCGGGGTTGACCGCGCAGTCGCCGTAGACGAGGACGCGGTCCGCCATCAGCATCAGGAAGACCGAGGACACGATCGACACCCCGGGCTTGGTCTTGATGAACTCCAGCGAGGGCCGGATGGTGTTGGCGGTGGTATGGGCGGCGCCGGAGACCATGCCGTCCACGTGCCCCAGGTGCACCATCATGGTCCCGAAGTAGGAGCGCTCCACCATCCGTTCGCGCGCCTGCCCGACGGTGACGCCCTTGTGCGCGCGGAGCCGGGCGTATTCGGCCGCGAAAGGCTCCAGCAGGTCGCTGCGTTCGGGGTCGACGACGTCGATCCCGGTGAGGTCCACGCCGCGGCGCGTCGCCAGGTCCCGGATTTCCGCCGTCTTGCCGAGCAGGACCAGGTCGCAGATGTCCCGGCGGCGGATGATCTCCGCGGCACGCAGGATCCGCAGGTCCTCGCCCTCCGGGAGGACGATCCGCTTCCGGTCCGCGCGGGCGCGGTCGATCAGTTGGTGCAGGAAGCGCAGGGGAGTCATGGTTTCCGGCGCCGGAAGGCTGATCCGCGCCAGGAGCTCGTCCTCGTCGACCTCGCGGTACCAGGTGCCCAGCGCCGCCGCGGTCTTGCGCGGCTGGCCGGCCTTCAGCGCGCCGCTGACCTCCCACACTCGGTGGGCCGAGGTGAACGTGTCCTCCTCGACGGCGAACACCGGGAACGGCGCCTCGGCCAACAGCGGCAGGACGGAGTCCTCGACGGGGCGCGGGCCGGTCACCAGGAGCCCGACGGTGGACGGGAAGCCGGGCGTCCGGGACGTGGCGACGGCGGCGACCATCACGTCGGAGCGGTCCGCCGGGGTGATCACCAGCGCGCCGTCGCGGTAGCGCTCCAGCAGGTAGCCGACGTTCATCGCCGCGACCATGACGTGGCGGACGTCGCGGTCGAGGTCGGGCAGCCCGGCGATGAGCCGCGCGCCGAGGGCGGAGGAGACCTCGCCGACGGTCGGGCGGACGATCTCCTCGATCTCCGGCAGGACGTAGACCGGGCGGCGCTTCTGGCCGGGGCGCACGGCCCGCCGGATGGCCTCGACGTCGTCGGGCCGGGCGCGGTTCACGATCACGGAGAGCAGCGCGGCCTTCTCCTCGTGGAACGCCTCGCGGGCGACGTCGACGGCGTCGGCCGCCTCCGCCACGCTCTTGTCTGCGGCGCTCACGACGGCGACGACGTGGCAGCCGAGGTGGTTGGCCAAACGCGCGTTGAGGTCGAATTCGACGGCGAAGTCGTGCCCCGTCAGGTCCGTGCCCTCCACGATGACGACGTCGACGTTGCGGGCGATCTCGGCGTAGGTGGCGAGCGAGCGCGAGTAGATCTCGTCGATCCGCCCGTCGACGATCAGTTCGCGCGCCTCGGCCCGGGTCATGCCCGCGACGGCATGCTGCGGTTCGAGGCCGAAGAGGTCGCCGATCAGGGTGACCACGGCGTCCCCGGCCCCGTTCGCCGTCGCGCCGCAGTCGCCCTCGACGATGGGGCGGAAGAAGCCGATCCTGTCGGCCCGCCGGTGCAGCATGTCCGCCAGGCCGAGGGTGACCAGCGATTTTCCGCTCGACGACGTCGATGCGCTCACGTACAGGCCGCGGGCCATGGTGCTCCTCCTGTGGTGCGGATGGGCTATCCGTCCAATCTAACCGCAACCGCCGTCCCATAGGCTGGGCGCATGACGTTCACCACCTGCGATCTCTTCGACGCCGACGAAACGCTACAGTCGGTGTCCCTGCAACTTCTCAATCTGGGTGGACACACCAGGTTCTCCGGACCCGTCCGGACGATCCGTTGCCACCGGGACAACGGACTGGTCAAGTCGACCCTCAATTCCGCGGGCGGGGGAGCCGTGCTCGTGGTGGACGGCGGCGGGTCGCTTGAATCGGCGCTGATGGGGGACATGATCGCGGCTGCGGCCGTCGCGAACGGCTGGGCCGGGGTCGTGGTCAACGGGGCGATCCGAGACCGCGCGGCCCTGGCCGGACTGGAACTGGGCGTGAAGGCGTTGGGCTCGAATCCGCGCAAATCCGCGAAGGACGGCGTGGGTGAAACGGAGGTTGTCCTCGAGTTCGGCGGCGTCGTGTTCACTCCCGGGGCCATGCTGTGGAGCGACGAGGACGGGATCCTCGTCGCCGGCTGACCTGCAGCCCCGCCGCCGGAGGGCCCGGGATTCTCGGTGTTGCGTTGGTCAGTCCCGGACCTCGAGCTCGATCCGGCGTCGGCCTTCGCTGCGCACCAGGAAGTGGTACGCCACCAGCAGCAGACCCAGCCAGACAAAGCCCACCACCAGGGCGGTGCGTCCGGCGGGCGTGAACGCGAGGATCACCACGACGAACGCCATGAAGGCCATCGCCACATAGGTCAGTCCCGGCCATCCGGGGAGGGAGAAGCTGCCGGCGGGCTCGCCGGCAGCGCGCATCTCGCGCCGCATCCGGTGGTGCGACAGCAGGATGGAGCCCCACGTGAAGACCGTGGCGAACGTGGCGATGGACGCGACGAGCAGGAACAGCTGGTCGGGGATCCAGAAGAACAGCCCCAGCCCCACAATGAGGCAGGCGACGATGATGGCGACCGGCCACACGGGGATCCCGTTGCGCGAGACGTGCGTGAAGGACTTGGGCGCGTGGCCCTGCTCCGCCAGCCCGTACATGGTCCGGGCGGCGGCGAAGAAGATGGCATTCATCGCCGAGAGTGCGGCCGTGAGCACGACGCCGTTGATGATGTGCTCGGCGGCGGGGATGCCGAGCCCCGCGAACACCTGCACGAACGGGCTGCCCTCGGAGCCGATCTCGTTCCAGGGGAACAGGCACAGCATCACGCCGATGGACAGCACGTAGAACACCAGGATCCGGACCGGGACCGTGTTCACGGCCTTCGGAATCGCGGTGTGCGGGTTCTCCGATTCGCCGGCCGTCATGCCGAGCGTCTCGATGCCGCCGAAGGAGAACACCACGATCCCCAGGCTCATGACGATGCCCCACACCCCGAACGGTGCGAAGCCGCCGTGGTCGAAGAGGTTGTGCAACCCCGGCTGGTAGCCGCCGATGCTCACGCTAAAGACCAAGAGGTACAGGCCGCCGCCGATCATCGCCACGATCGTGGTGATCTTGATCAGCGTGAACCAGAACTCCAGCTCCCCGAACACGCCCACGCGCATCAGGTTCAGCCCGCCGATCAGCAGCATGGCGGCGAGCATCCAGATCCAGCCCGGCGCGTCCGGATACCACATGCCCATGTACAGCCCGACGGCGGTCATATCGGCGATCGCGACGATGACCATCTCGAACGCAAAGGTCCATCCGGTGAGGAAGCCGATGCGCGGGCTGACGTAGCGGTTCGCGTACTGCGTGAAGGAGCCCGCGACGGGGTGCCGCACGGCCATTTCGCCGAGCGCGCGCATCACCACGAACACCGCGCAACCGGCGATGACGTAGGCGATCAGGACGGCGGGGCCGGCGGCCTGGATGGTGGCCGAGGATCCGTAGAAGAGGCCGGTGCCGATGGCGGATCCGAGCGCGATGAACCTGATGTGGCGCAGCGAGAGCTTGCGGTTCAGCGCGGTCCGGGAGCCCGTTGCCTGGGCGTTGTCGGTGTTCGTGTGCATGGTCCTGCCTGGGTCGTGGCGTGGGGAGCGGCGCGCCCGGTGGGGCGTCGGCCGCATCAAGTTTTCCATAGGTCGTGTTATGCAACACAATTGTCCTTATGATCGTCGCCTTCTCCGTCGCCCCGTCCACCTCCGGCACGGACGGTTCGGTGCACGACGCCGTTGCCGCCGCCGTGCGGATCGTCCGCGAGTCCGGACTCCCGAACCGGACGTCGTCCATGTTCACCGAGCTCGAGGGGGAGTGGGACGAGGTCATGGACGTCGTCAAGCGCGCCACGGAGGCCGTCGCGGCCCACGGCTCGCGCGTCTCCCTGGTGCTCAAGGCCGACATCCGCCCCGGCCACACCGGCGAGCTGGACGGCAAGGTCGAGCGCCTGGAGGAGGCGCTGGTCCGCCTCGACAGCGACTAGCCCGGACCCCGGAACCGACCCCGGCCGGCCCCGACCGCGGCTAACCTTGTCAGCGTGACCGTTCCATATTCCAGCACCCCCGCATTCACCATCCGCCGAGCCGCCGTGGCCGACGTTCCGGCCGTCCTGGACATGAAGCTCGCCGCCTGGCGCGAGGCGTATTCCACGCAACGGCCCGAGCCGTTCTTCGAGCAGGAGGCGGCCGGCCGCGACGGGCAGGTTGACTGGTGGACCCGCGGCCTGCACGCCGGCGCCGAGTTGTGGCTCGCGGAGGACGCCGCCGGGCGCGTTGTCGGCTGCTCGGGCGCGGCCCCGGCACTGGCCGACGACGTGGACGCGGGCGTCGGCGTCGAACTCCAGCTGCTCTATGTGCTCGCCGAGGCGTACGGTTCCGGCCTGGGAGCGCGGCTGATGCGCCGGGCCATCGGCGACCTCCCGGCGCTGGTCTGGGTCCTGGAGCACAATCCGCGCGCGCAGGGTTTCTACCGCAAGAACGGCTTCGCGGCCGACGGCCGCACCGAGGCGCTCGAGGGCCGGTGGTCGGGCCTGAACGAGGTGCGCATGGTCCGGCGTGGGTAGGGGCTCGGGCAAGTCGCCGGGCGCGGCGGCGGCCGGCCCCGCGCCCGGCGACTATCCGATAGACACCGGCACCGCCACCCTGGAGCGCGACGCCTACAGCGACACCGGGTGGATCCTGAAGGTCAACGGAGTGCCTTCCTCGCACGTCGACCTCGCCGACCCCGCGCGCCTGGACTTCGAGTACATGCGCTGGATCGCGGCCCTAGTCCGCGCGCGCTTCCCCGCCACCGAGTACGACGGCGGCGAACACGACGGCGCCGCGCGTCGCCTCCGCGCGCTGCACCTCGGCGGCGGGGCGTGCTCCATGGCCCGCTGGGCGGCCGCCGAATACACGGACGCGCGGCAGGTCGTCGTCGAACTCGACGGCAGGCTCGCCGAACTGGTGCGCGCGTGGTTCGACCTGCCCCGGGCGCCGCTGCTGCGGCTGCGGGTGGGGGACGCCGGCGTCGTGCTGTCCTCGCTGACGTCCGCGACGCGGGAGCTGGTCATCCGGGACGTCTTCGCCGGGGACAAGACGCCCCCGGAGCTGGCGACGCCGGAGTTCACCCGCGAGGCGCACCGGGTGCTCGCTGCGGGCGGGCTCTACGTGGTGAACTGCGGCGACACCCCGGACCTGGGGAACGCGCGGGCGGAGGCGGCGGTGATCGGCTCGGTGTTCCCGCACACGGCGATCGTCGCGGATCCGGCCATGCTCAAGGGGCGCCGCCGCGGGAACGTCGTCATCGCCGGCTCCGACGCCCCGATCGAACCGACCCCGGCGCTGGTGCGGGAGCTACTCGGCGGAGCCGTCCCCGCGAAGATGCTGGACGACGCCGCCGTGCGCGCCTTCGCGTGCTGACGCGCCCCTACATGCCGGCGGCCTGCTCGATCACCCCGATGCCGAAGAACAGCACGAAGGCGGCCGCGACGGCCCACATCAGCGGGTGCACCTCGCGGGCGCGCCCCTGAACCGCGCGGATGAAGACGTAGGCGACGAAGCCCGCGCCGATTCCGTTGGCGATCGAGTACGTGAACGGCATCAGCACAAACGTCAGGAACGCCGGGATCGCCACGCCCCAGTCGGTCCAATCGATCCGCGAGACCTGGCTGATCATCATGAAACCGACCACCACGAGGGCCGGCGCGACGGCCTCGAACGGCACCAGGTAGATCAGCGGCGTCAGGAACATGGCCAGCAGGAACAGGACGCCCGTGACGATGGACGCCAGCCCGGTGCGGGCGCCCTCGCCGATGCCGGCGCCTGACT
The DNA here is from genome assembly GCF_051262515.1 of Arthrobacter arnarulunnguaqae. Taxonomy (NCBI): domain Bacteria; kingdom Bacillati; phylum Actinomycetota; class Actinomycetes; order Micrococcales; family Micrococcaceae; genus Arthrobacter; species Arthrobacter arnarulunnguaqae. The sequence goes on from NZ_JBIMER010000007.1 coordinate 46,340, forward strand.
CCACGTAGATCTGGTTCGACGACGTGGAGGCGCCGCCGCCGGCGATCGCGCCGAGCGCGTCCACCAGCAGGACCCGGTCCACGTTGGGGATGTTGCCGTCCTTGTCCACGGTCCCGGCCTCGTTGGCAAGCCCCACCATGGTGCCCATCGCGTCGAAGAAGATGGACAGCAGGATCACGAACGCCAGCAGGAGGGCCGCGGTGGCGCCCAGGTTCTGGAAGGCGCCGAACACGTTGGCCTCGCCGATCAGCGACAGGTCGGGCAGGGTCCATTCGGGCAGGGAGGGCACCACCAGCGACCAGCCCTCCGGGTTGAACTCGCCGGTTGCCCCGTTGAAGCTCGGGCCGATCCTGAAGACCGCCTCGAGGATGTTGGCGAGGACGGCCGAGACGACGATGCCGATGAGGATGGCGCCCTTGACGTGGCGCACCACCAGCCCGATGGTCAGGAGCAGCCCGACGATGAAGACGAGGATCGGCCATCCGGTGAGCGTGCCGTCGAAGCCCAGGCCGACGGGGACCGTGGTGCCCGCGGCGTCCGGCACGCGGCGGACGAAACCGGCGTTGACGAGGCCGATGAGGGCGATGAACATGCCGATGCCCACCACGATCGCGGTCTTCAGGGAGGCCGGGACGGCGTTGAACACGGCGGTCCGGAAGCCCGTGAGGACCAGCACCAGCATGGTGGCACCGGACACGATGACCAGACCCATCACGTCCGGCCAGGTCAGGCCGGGGTTGGTGGCGACGGTGATGGCGATGAACGCGTTGACGCCCAGCCCGGTGGCCATGGCGAACGGGTGCTTGGCCCATGCGCCCATGAGGATGGTCATGACGCCGGCCACGAGCGCCGTCACCGCGGCGACGCGCGGGATGCCGAGTTCGGCGCCGGTCGAGTCCGCGCCCGCGAGGATCAGCGGGTTGAGGACCACGATGTAGCTCATGGCGAAGAACGTGGCGAAACCGCCGCGGATCTCGCGGGAATAGTTGGAACCGCGCTCGGTCATGCGGAAGTAGCGGTCCACAACCGCAGAGGCCTGTTTTTGCATGGGCAAATCCTATGCGGTTCGCCCGGCTGACATGGACGCTTGTCTGGGTAGGGTGAACAATGGAGGCAACGGAGCCCCGCCAATGACGAAGGAGCGAAGGCCATGAGTGAACAAGCTCACGATCGATCGACCATTCCGACGGATGGAATCGTGGTGGGTGTCGACGGCTCGGATCCCGCGTTGTGCGCCCTGGACTGGGCCGCCGCGGAGGCCAAACGCCGCGGGGTCCCCCTGAACATCGTTACCGCCTACACGATCCCCGTCTTCGCGGCCTCCAGCATGGACGCCGGCTACGCGACGCTGGACGACCAGGTCATCCGCGACGGCGCCGAGGAAGTCCTCCGCCAGGCCCGCGACAGGATCACGGATCCCGGCATCGAGGTCCGTGCGCGGGTGGAGTCCGGGGATCCCTCCGGCGTCCTGCTGGACCTCAGCGCGGAGGCGGACCTGGTGGTCGTCGGGACGCGTGGCCGCGGCGGATTCGTCGGGCGCCTGCTGGGTTCCGTCAGCAGCGCCCTGCCCGCGCACGCGAAGTGCCCCTCCGTCGTCGTGCCGTTGTGCGTGAGGGACCGCGCGGAGCAGACGCCCGGGCAGCGGGACATCGTGGTGGTCGGCGTCGACGGTTCCGAGCGCGCGCGGCTGGCTGTCCTGGTCGCGGCCGAGCAGGCGACGGCGCGCGGCGTTCCGCTGCGCGTGGTCTGCGCGCTCCCGCCGCTGACCGGTTCGCTGGCCTGGATGCCGGCGACCGTCGACCAGGAGGCGCTCACGCTGGACGTGCGCCGGCAGCTGCGTTCCGGGACGCGGTGGCTGCAGAGCCACTTCCCTGACCTGGTCATCGAGTCCGATGTCATCGACGGGCCGCCGATCGAGGTGCTGATCAACGAGTCGTCCAAGGCGAGCCTGCTGGTCACCGGCTCCCGCGGACGCGGCGGATTCGCCGGCATGCTGCTCGGGTCCACCAGCCAGGGGGTGCTGCACCACTCGCGCGGCCCGGTGATGGTGGTCCCGGACCGCGACGACGCCCGCCTGGCGAACCGCCCTGACTTCGACGATCCGGCCGACACCCGGTAGGGGCTAGTACCGCCCGGCGTACGGGTAGAGGTTGTTGACGTGGCTCAGTGGCGTGACGGAGATCCCCACTGACGGGTTCCGCGCGTGGACCACCTGGCCGTTACCGAGGTAGATCGCCACGTGGTAGAACGACGACCCGCCGTTGCTGGAGGAGAACACCAGGTCCCCGCGCTTGAGCTGGCTCAGCGGCATCTTGGTGGGTGCGTTGAAGTACTGGCTGGTGGACGTCCGCGTCAGGGACAGCCCGCCCTTGCCGAACGCCCGCTGGGTGAAGGACGAACAGTCGTAGAAGTCCGGGCCGTTCGCGCCGTAGCGGTACTGGATGCTCTCGTCGTCCGCGGTCCGGATGGCCCAGGAGATCGCCGGCTCGACGATGGACGAGCTGGTTCCCGCAGACGGGGCCGGGGCTGGCTCCGGTTCCGGGGTCGGCTCGGGTTTGGGCGCCGGTTTCGGGGCCGGCGGAGGCGTGGGGGTCGGCGTCGGCGTGGCTTTGACGACGGGCTTCGGCTTAGCCACCGGCGTGGGCTTGGGGGTCGGCGTCGGGCTGGCCGTCCTGCTCGGGGCGGGCGCGGCCTGGGTGGGCGCTGCCTGGGTGGCCGGGGCCGGCGTGCTCTTGGGGGAAGCGGCTTTGGTTGGGGTGGTTTTGATTGGCGCGGCCGCCGGCGCGGTGGTCCTGGCGGCGGCCTGCGCGGGTGCGGGCTCCGGCGTGGTGCTGGTGGCGGGCCTCGTGGGCAGCGCGGCCGCCCGTGCGGGGCGGGACTCGGCGGCCGGCGCGGCGGGGGCGATGGGGGACAGCGAGCTGGCCACGGGCACCGCGTCGGGGACGGCGTCGGGCGCCGCCGGAGCGGCCTCGGCGACGGGGGCGACGGCGGCGGGTGCCGCCGGGCCGGCGGCCAGCGTGGCCTGCAGGGCCTCCTCGCGCTGGGCGTTCTCGACTGCCTCGATGCGCTCGGACTCGGCGGCCACGGAGGTGTCGCGCAGGTAGGCCAGTTGCGCGATGAGTTCCCCGCGGAGCTTCTGCTGGGCCGCGGCGCGGTCCTCGTAGGCGGCGCGGGTGCGTTCCGCCTCGTCGAGCGCGGCGGCGCTGGCCCCGGCGGCCTCGGCGGCGGCGTCCTCGGTCGCCGCGGCGTAGTTCCGCCATTCGGCCCAGAGCGTGGCGGCCTGTTCGGCCGTGCTGAGGGTGCGCGAACGGTTGGCGGCCAGCGTGTTCATGGTGGCGGCCTTGTAGAGGATGTCGTTGTCGTCGCCGTCCTCCAGGAGCGAGACGACGCCGGGGTTGATGCCGCCGTTGCGGTAGAGGTCCCCGGCCAGCTGTCCCACCTGTTCGCGGACGGCGCGGTGGTAGGCGGAGGCCTTGGCGGCCTGGGTTTGGGCGTCCTGCGCGGCGGCGTTGCGTTCGCGCAGCACCTCGGCCGCGGCGGTGGAGGCGTCGAGCCCCTCGAGGGCGGACGCCTCGGCGCCGAGCAGTTCCGCGTTCGAATCCCCGATGGCCGTCTCGATCTTGGCGACCATGCCGGCGAGCCGGGTGGGGTTGTTCTTCGCGGCCTCGATCTGCGCGGCGCTGAACTCGACGCTGGCGGTCAGGGAGCCGCTTCCGGGGGCGGCGAGGGCGCCGGTTCCCGCCAGGGCGGTGCTCCCCAGAAGTGCGATTGTGCACAGGGCGACGCCCAGTGTGTGCCGCTTGGCCATGCTGATCCTCACTGCGGGAGCCCGTGCCGGGCGGGTGCGAGGACGCCAAAAGGTCACGGTTCGGATACTGACTTATCTCGAGACTAAGTCAACTGGAGCAACACATGCAACAAGCGTCACAACTTCATCACGAATAACATCAGTGTCATTCTGACCCGGAATTTCGGGCTTTTCGAACCTACGCGTGGCCGGCCGACTCGTGGCCCACGTGTCCCGCCGGCTCCAGCTGGAAGGTGCAGTGCTCGGTGTCGAAGTGCTCGCCCAGGCAGTCCAGCAGCTGGTCCAGGACCAGGTGGGCGCGCTCCGGGGTGAACGATTCGCCGTCCAGCACCACGTGGGCGGAGCACACGGGGACGCCGGAGGTGATGGTCCACGCGTGCAGGTCGTGGACGCCGGTCACGCCGTCGACGGACAGGATGTGTCGGCGCACCTCGTCGAGGTCCACGCCCCGCGGCGCGGCCTCCAGCAGCACGTCCACGACCTCGCGCATCAGCGACCAGGCGCGCGGCAGGATCATCACGGCGATCGCGATCGAGGCGATCGGGTCCGCGACCGTCCGCCCCGTGAGCATGATGACGACGGCGGCGACCACCACGGCGACCGAGCCCAGCAGGTCGCCGAGCACCTCCAGGTACGCGCCGCGGACGTTGAGGCTCTCGCGGTGCCCGCCGTGGAGGATCGCCAGGCACACCAGGTTGGCGAGGCCGCCGACGGCGGCGGCGAGCAGCATCGGCGTCGTCTGGATCTCCGGCGACTCCCCGAAGCGGCGCAGGGCCTCGACGAAGATGACGACGGCGATCGCCACCAGCGCGGTGGCGTTCGCCAGCGCGGCGAGCACCTCGGCGCGCTGCCAGCCGAAGGTCCGCTTCGACGTCGCGGGGCGGCCCGCGACCCAGACGGCGAACAGGGCGATCGACACCCCGGCGGCGTCTGAGAGCATGTGCCCGGCGTCCGCGAGGAGCGCCAGCGAGCCCGAGACCAGAGCCCCGATGAACTGCGCGGCCACGCCGAGGAGGGTGATGGCGACGACGGCGGCCAGCCGCCGCCGGTGGCGCGAGGAGGCCGTCCCTCCCGTCAGCCCGTGGGTGTGGCCCGCGTGCGCCCCGTGCCCGGCGCCCATCAGCCCCAGCCCAGGGAGTGCAGGGTGTCATCGTCGATGCCGAAGTGGTGGGCGATCTCGTGGACCACGGTGATGCCGACCTCCTCGACGACGTCTTTTTCGGTGTCACAGATGTCCAGGATCGAGTCCTGGTAGAGGATGATCCGGTCCGGCATGGAGCCGGCCCCCCAGCCCTGGTCGCGCTCGGTGAGCGGGACGCCGTCGTACAGGCCCAGCAGGACGGTCTCCGGGTCCTCGTGGGGGAGCGGCTCGTAGCGGTCCTCGATGAAGATCGCGACGTTGTCCATCATGTCCCGCAGCGGCTCCGGGACCTCGTCGAGGGCGCGGACCACCGCGCGTTCGAAGTCGTCCCCGGACATGCTGTAGGCCATGCCCCGACTCTACCCAGCGGGACGTGCCGGGCCGTTCGCGAAGCCGGTTTTGCGGATGCCCGGGCGTCGCTTATAGTTTATGAGGTCCACTGCGCGGGAGTGATCCCGCGCGGAGTTCTGAGCCCCCATCGTCTAGAGGCCTAGGACACCGCCCTTTCACGGCGGCGACACGGGTTCGAATCCCGTTGGGGGTACCAGCAAGGCCTGATTTCACAAGCGGGGTTTCCCTCTGCTAAAGTTTAGGTCTTGTGAGCCGGGTTCAAAGCCGGTGAACAGTGGGGTGAAACCCACGAGCAAGGCCCTGTAGCGCAGCTGGTTAGCGCGCCGCCCTGTCACGGCGGAGGTCGCGGGTTCAAGTCCCGTCAGGGTCGCTTTGGTTTTCCGGCGACGGAGGATCACGGTGATCATCGACAGATGATGCCAGGCTCTGTAGCTCAGTTGGTAGAGCGTTCGACTGAAAATCGAAAGGTCACCGGATCGACGCCGGTCGGAGCCACCAGCTAGAACCCCTCGGGATGTCCCGGGGGGTTTTGCTTTTGCCCGGACGGTGCCGGAGCGCCGTCGTCCTTGAGTCGGCCCTAGCTTGCCGCGACCCGGTCGTGTTTGCGCGCGTAGGCGCGGGCCGCCCGCACCCGGTCGCCGCAGCGAGTCGAGCACCATTGCCTCCGGGCATGGGTGCGCAACAGGAACCGGTCGCACGAGGTGGCCTCGCAGCGCGTGACGAGTGCCGCCTGTTCCCCGGTGAGGAGCGCGACGGCGTCTTCGGCGATGACCGCCATGGCGTGTTCGACGATTTGGGTCACGGGGTGCGCCGCCGTGCGGGTGAAGCCCGCGGCCGGGTCGTGCCGCAGGAGCAGCGCGCCGGGCGCGCTGCTCAAGGCGCGGTTGACGGCCTCCAAGGACCGGGCGTCCGGGGCGCCGCCGGTCACGTGTGCGGCGAAGACCGAGCGAAGGTCGTCGCGGAGTCCTGCCAGCCGGCCGCGGCAATACTCCTGCACCGCGGCCTCCGGCGAGGCCAGGCCGCGCTCGACCATCCAGGCGGTCGCCGCCGCTGGACTGCTCAGCTCGTCGATGCGCCTGTCCCCGGGAAGTTGTGCCGCGCTGTTGATCAGCGCGAGCGAGGGGTGTTCGTCGGCCCCGGGCGCGGGCTGCAAGAGAAGGTCCGCCATAGTTCTCATGGTATCAGTTGACGTCTTCCGTGATGATCGTGCTAGCCTCTTTGTCACGAGAAAACATTGCTGTTTCCATGAGAGTCGAGATCGCATGCCCGCTACTTCCCCTTCCGCCACCGCCCCCTTCGCCCTATCCGTGCTCGCCAACGGCAGCACCGGGGTGGGGGTGACCGCCGCGGATGGCCTCGCGCGAACCGTCGCGCTGGCACGGACGGCGGACCGGCGGAGGTACCACCGGTTCTGGATGTCCGAGCACCACGCGATGGCCGCCACGGCCGTCTCCTCGCCGCAGCTGATGGTTGCCCGCCTTATTGGCGAGACCTCGGGCATTCGTTTGGGTGCGGGTGGGATCATGCTCCCCAACCACGCGCCGCTTGTGATCGCCGACCAGTTCGGGATGCTCGATGCCCTGGCGCCGGGGCGGATCGACCTCGGCGTGGGCCGGGCTCCCGGCACCGACCCTGCGACGGCGGCCGCGCTGCGCCGCGGGACGGAAGCCAATGACCGGTTCCCGCAGCAGGTCGTGGAACTCCTGGGGTTCCTCGGTGACGACTTCCCGCAGGGGCACCCGTATCGAGACGTCCACGCCGTCCCGGGACCGTGGCAGGCCGCCGAGAACCGCGTGCCCGCGCGGTCAACCGGCCCGGAGGTCTGGGTCCTGGGATCGTCCCCGTACTCGGCCCTGCTGGCCGCGGAACTCGGCAGGCCCTACGCGTTCGCCCTGCAGTTCGGTGACGCCGACATAGACACGGCCCTGCGCCTCTACCGGGAGAACTTCCGCCCCTCCGACGTGCTTGCGGCACCCCACACGCTCGTCAGCATCCCCGTGGCCATCGACGACGATCCCGGCGAGGCCAAAAGGCAGGCGGCGACCTCGGCGATGGCGATGCTGCGCATGTTCCAGCGCAAGGGCTACCTGCTGCTGCCGCCGGACGAGGTCGCCGCCTACCCCGCCGACGTGCAGGAGCGGCAGGTCATCGACACGTACACGAACCGCAGCTTCCACGGGACTCCCGCGGCCGTTGCCGACCGACTCGAAGCCCTGCACGAACGCACCGGCGCCGACGAGGTGATGCTCGTTGTCGGCGGCCACTCGGCTGCCCGCGACGAACGAGGAATCGAACTCATCGCAGACCACTACGCGCTGCCAACCACGATCGAAGGAAAAACCCCATGACCGTCCCACGCCGAGCCCTGATCGTCATCGACGCCCAGCAGGAGTATTTCGAGGGCCTGCTTCCTATCGAGTACCCGCCCCGAGACGAGTCGATCGCCCGCATCCGGACTGCGATCGACACCGCCGAACGGGCAGGCATCCCGATCGTGATCGTGCGGCACGAGCTCCCGGACGGAGCCCCCGTGTTCGGTGCCGGTTCCGCCACCTCGCAGAGCCACCCCCTCGTCTCCGAGCGCCAGAAGGCTGCCGCCAAGCACGTCGTCAAGAACTTCTCCGGCGTCTTCGCCGGCACGGACCTCGAGGCATGGCTGCGCCAGAACGACGTCGACACCCTCACGCTCGTCGGCTACATGACGAACAACTGCGTGATCGCCTCGGCCGCCGCGGCCGAACCCCTCGGCTTCGCCGTCGAGGTCGTTTCCGATGCGACCGGAGCGATCGATCTGGCCAACGAGGCCGGTAGCGCCGGCGCCCCTCAGGTCCACGGCACGATCATGGCGTTGCTGCACTCCAACTGGGCGGCCGTCGCCGACACCGAGACCTGGACGTCCGCCGCCACGGCTGGCGAGCCGCTGTCCAAGAGCGACCTAGTGACCTCCGCATCCCAAGGACGAACCTCCCGCTGACGCCCCGAACCGGCCCGCCAACCCACCCAGCAAGGATCAATGGTCCCCAATGCCACAGGAATCCGTCCCCATCCCTCGACGGATCGACGAATAGGAGCTTTTAGTTCAATCTCCGAAAACAGGAAGCCGGTGGCGCTTGGGAAGTTACCGGGTCGGGGTTCGACTTTTTGGGCTGCCTTCCGGGGTCAGGGGGTCCTTCCGACGGATTGGTGGCTTGCCCCGGGTGGCTTACAGTCCTGTTCGATGAGCGCCACGAGGGTGTCGAGTGCCTGGGTGAGTTCGAGGTCGGTGGGCGCTCCGTAACCGATGACGAGGCCGTTGGGCGGGTGTATGCGGGCGTAGAAGCGGGCGAGCGTCGCGACGCGGAGCCCGCGCTGGAGCAGCGTCGCAGCGAGTTGGCTGGCGTCGGTTTCCGAGCCGAAGCTCAGGACGGGGTGGAGGGCGGACAGGTCGACGTCGTCCCGGGAGCCGAAGCGTTCGAGGAGGAGCCGGCGGCGGTGTGCGTAATCCCGCCGGGCCCGGGCGATGTGCCGGGCGAGGCCGCCACCGGCGTGTCGGGGTCCCGGCGCGTGTTCTTGAGCATGCGTCCGGCTTCGCCGCGGACCACGAGGTAGCCGCAGCGTAGCCGAGGGCTCAGGGTCTTGGAGAACCTGCCCGCGAGCACGACCTCCGCTTCCGAGGGAAGCGAGGCCACGGCCGGCAGCGGCATGCGGCGGTGGCGGAACTCGCTGTCGTAGTCGTCTTCGAGGACGAGGACGTTGTTTTCGGTGGCCCAGGCCAGCAGCGCCAGCCGTTCCCCGACGGGCATGTGGCCGCAGAGGGGGTACTGGTGGCTGGGGTCACCAGCACGGCGTCCGGCGGGTGGGGGAGCGTGGCGAGTTGGTCCGCGCGCAGGCCGTCGGCGCCGACCGGAAGGGTTTCGACCGTGGCCCCCGCGGCCGAGAGCACCCGGCGCGCGGTGGGGTATCCGGGATCCTCGCTAAGTGACGTTGGCCGTCGGGGCGCCTCGACCAAGGCGCCGTACTGGTCGGCCAGCCTTGCTAACGCCTGTCATTCAGATGTTCCTCCCCCGGGGCCGCAAGGGATCGACTGAAGCGGGGTCAGTCGTCTACGACGATGCCGTTCTGAAGGGTTGACAGCGTTTCGGCCCAGGACTAAACCTGCTTTTGGGGCTTAGTCTTGAGCCTTCTGTGAGCATCCGAAGCATGGTAGTTCGATGACGCCCCCTCAGGCGGCACTCGACGCCTGAGTCGCTTCTGAGAGGACTCCTCATGCGTGACCAATCACCAGGCTATAGCCGCTCCTCGCGGCGCCCGCGGCTTGCCCGGCTGACCGTCGTCGCGACTGCGTGGGCGGCCATTTCTGCGCTCGCCCTAAGCTCGGCGTCCGCCAGCGGCGGCGATGGGATTGGCGACCCCGTCCCCGACGTGCCTCAGAGTCCTGTAAAAGTCGGGCTTGCGCTCGTCAGCACCGACGTGACCGCACCGCTCGCAGGGATCACCGCACCAGGGCAGAGCCGCAAGCTCTACATCGTCGACCAGATCGGGCATCTCAAAGAGCTCAGCATCGACGCCCCTCGCCCGGTAGCGCAGCTAACCACCGTCCTTGACGTCAGCGAACTGCTGGTCGGCCCCCAGGCCCCCGACGATGAGCGGGGCTTCCTCGGTGCGGCCTTCGCCGCCGACGGCCGGCTCTTCACGTACACCTCCGAAGCATTCGACCCAGCCGATCAGGCCACCTTCCCACTGCCTCCTGACCCGCCCGGTCCCTGCGATCTCTCCGGCGCCGTACCCGACCATCGCAGCGTGATCCGAGAATGGCGCCCGACCAGCACCGATCCGCTCCGCTTCGGCGCGCCATCCAGCAGCCGCGTCCTGTTCACGGTCGACCAGCCACAATCCAACCACAACGCGGGCGACATGCACTTCGGTCCCGACGGCATGCTGTACATCGCGTTCGGTGACGGCGGCGGCGCAGACGACCAGAACTGCCAAACGAACTTCGACGACACCCCGATGTTCGGCCACGGCGCCAACGGCAACGGGCAGAACCCTACGAACCCGCTGGGTGACCTGCTGCGGATCGACGTCAACGGGACCAACTCCAAAAACAAGCAGTACGGCATACCGGCGGACAACCCCTTCGCCACCACACGCCCCGCCGGCCAGATCCCGGAGCTCTTCGCGATGGGCTTCCGCAATCCTTACAGGTTCTCCTTCGACGCCCAAGACTTCACCCCCACCAACACCGGAACCCCTGCCCAGGCCTGGGTCGGCGACGTCGGTCAGAACGACGTCGAGGAGGTCAACGTGGTCTCCGCCGGCGGCAACTACGGCTGGCGAGCCCGGGAAGGCAGCTTCCTGTTCAACCCCGGCGAATTCCAACTCAAGGGTTCACGCTCCGACGCATTCGTGTTTGCTCGAACGACCAGTGACGCCACGTTCACCGACCCAGTGGCCCAGTATGACCACGACGACGGCACCGCCGTCATCGGCGGGTACGTCTACCGGGGCACCGAGGTCCCGGCCCTCCAAGGCCAGTACGTATTCGGCGACACCTCTCGTCGGCTGAACAACGCACACGGCAGACTGTTCGCCACTTCCGGCTCCAAGACAGGGCCCCACAGCGTCGTCGAGCTCCGCGACGAGCCCCTGGACGTCCAGCTCATCGGCTTCGGCCAGGACGAGGACGACGAACTCTACGCATTGGTCTTCGAACCGGGGGCGTCCGGTCAGATCCATCAGATCACCCGCTGACGGATTCCCGCCACCTCGCGGTCCTCCCGGTCTTTGAAACTGTGATGTCTCGAAACATCGGTGACAGTTCTGTCTCAGGACAATGGTGACACTCGATTTCTCCGGACATCGGTAACAGTTCCCCTCGCCAGCGCCTACTTGCGGAAGCGGGCGCGGGCCTTTCGGATGCCCACGTACGCGGTACCTTCCGGCGGCCATAGGTACTCCACAATGATCTCGCCCTCGGTGCTGACGAAGACGATTCCCTCGGCGTCCCAGTCGGCGATGACGATGCGGCCGCCCATCGCCTTGGTCAAGGAGAACAATGTCCTGCCGATGTTGACGACGCCGTTGGGATAGACCCGCAGTTTCTGGCTACCCGTGGTTGCCGGGTGGGCGATGCTGCCGGTGATGGTGCTTTGTGCCGCCTCCCGTGGTGCTTCTGGTTGCTGGTCAGTCGAGGTGCTCTCGGCCGCGTCGCCGGCGGGGTCAGGAGCTGCTTCGGCGGCACCCACAAGTGGGAGCACCGGGCTTGGGCCCTGGGGCTCGGGAGGAACTGGGACGGGCTTGGGTCTCGGCGCCTCGGCGATGGCTGTGGCGTCCCAGGACTGCTGAGGGGTGTTGCGCCCCGGCAGTCCCTGATGCGGGCGCTCGGTGTTGTAGATCTGGTCAAAGCGGTCGACCTGGGCCTGCAGCTCTGCGTGGGATTGGGCGAAGGGTTGCTTGTCCAGCCACCGGAAGAGGGTCTGGTGGAATCGCTCGTTCTTTCCCTGGGTGGTCGGCTTGTACGGTTTGCCGGTGATCGGCTCGACGCCGAGCGAGGACACGTAGGTGACGAGCTGTCCTTCCCGCCCGCGGCGTGAGGGGTTGAGGGCCATCCCGTTGTCGGTGAGGATCCTTTGAGGTACCCCGCGGGCGGCGATGCCCTTCTTGACGACCGCCAGGGCAGCCTCGCTGGTTTCCCCGCTCGCCACGTGGGTGGCCAGTGCGAGGCGGGAATGGTCGTCCTGCAGCTGGAAGATCACGCACCTGCGTCCGCCGGTGAGCACGTATTCGGTGGCATCGAGTTGCCAACAGGCGTTCGGGGCGGGGTAGACGAACCGGCGGTACGCGGCCCGGGGCTTTTTCCTTGGTTAGAGCCTGGCCACGTTTCTTTCCCGGAAGATCCGTGCCAGCGAGGCAACTGACGGGGCTTGCATCTTCAGGGACACCATTTTGTCGTGAACGCTGATCGGCCCGTGGTCCAGTCCGGCGATTCCAGGGCGGCCCGCACCTTCAGCGCCTCTTGCTTGCGCTCCTCGGTGAGTTTCGTGGGAGAGTTCTTCGGGCGGCGTGAGCGTGGTTCCAAGGCCGCGGCCTGGCCCTCGCCCCGTGCCCTGGCCCGGATTGCGTAGAACGTCTTGCGGGTGATGCCGTGCTCGTCGCAGAACGTGGTGACGGACCCGCGTGGCGCATCATCGGGCCATTGGGCGATGGCAAGGCGGATACGGGCGTCGACAGGCTCATTCTTCTTCACCAGTCATTCTTTATGCCCCGCCGGTCAAAGCCGTGTTGACCCTCGGAAAGTGTCACGACCAAAACACGCCAAAGTGTCACCGATGTGTTGAGGCAGAACCGTCACTGATGTCCTGCGACATAACAAGATTCAAAGCGACACACGCTAAACCTAACAAAGTACTACTACCGGGGACGCAAACAAACCCTGGACACGGAGCAGGTCGCCGAGCTCGTCCGCCGTGCGGGGGCAGGCACCCCGAAACCCGATCTGGCCCGGGAGTATGGGCTCAGCCGGGAGACGGTGTACCAGTACCTGCGTCGACATGCCGCGGCACCAGTGGAACCACCGGGTGCCTCCGCGAGTGCCGTTCCTGCCGTCGAATAGCCTTAGGGGATCGGTCCAGGCTTTGGGCGGAACAGCTCCGGCACCTTTCGATAGGAATTCCATGCAATACCGCAAACTGGGCAACAGCGGCATGTACGTCAGCGCGATCGCGCTGGGCAACTGGGCGACGCACGGGGAAACCGTGGAGCAGGATCTCGCCACGGCATGCGTGCGCAAGGCGCTGGACCTTGGCGTCACCACCTTCGACACGGCGGACGCCTACGCGGGCACGAAAGCCGAAACGATGCTCGGCGAAGCCCTCCGCGGGGTGCGCCGCGAGGGCATCGAGGTCATGACCAAGGCGTTCTTCCCCACCGGGCCGGGCAGGAACGACCGCGGCCTGTCCCGCAAGCACGTGATGGAGTCCATCAACGGTTCCTTGCGCCGCTTGCGGACGGATTACGTGGACGTCTACCAGGCGCACCGGTACGACTACGAGACGCCGTTGGAGGAAACCATGGGTGCCTTCGCCGATATCGTCCGGGCGGGCAAGGCCCACTACATCGGCGTTTCCGAGTGGACGGTGGAGGAGATCCGGGCTGGTGCCGCGCTGGCGGCCGAGCTGGGTATCCAGCTCGTCTCCAGCCAGCCCCAGTACAACATGCTGTGGCGGGTCATCGAGGCCGAAGTCGTGCCGGTGTGCGAGGAGCTCGGGATCACCCAGGTGTGTTGGTCGCCGTTGGCCCAGGGCGTGCTGAGCGGCAAGTACGGTGCCGTGACCCGTCCGACCGGCAGCCGTTTCAGCTCCGACGACGGCGGTTTGAAAACCGAGCACAGGTTCATGCAGCCGGCGGTCATCGAACGGGTCGAAAAGCTCAAGCCGATAGCTGCTGACCTGGGCGTGCCGCTGCCCACTCTGGCCGTTGCCTGGGTGCTGGCCAACACCAACGTCTCCGCGGCGATCGTCGGGGCCAGCCGGCCCGAGCAGCTAGAGGACACGGTTAAGGCCGCCGGTTTGGCCTTGAATCATGACACGCTCGAGCTGATCGACGGTGCTCTGGGCGATGTCGTGGAGCGCGACCCCGCCAAGGTGGAATCGTTCCCCCAGCGCGTGTAGGGAACGCGCGGACCAGCGCCCACCTGTTGGGTTGGCCCTGTGCCCTGCCCGCTTGGGCATGTGAAGATCGACAGGGGGCGGATCGGAAGTCCGTTCGTCCCTAGTGCGGCCCCTCAGCGAGTTGCACGGGTGGCTCCGCCCGGGGCCTGCTTAGGCTGAGTCTCGGCGCGTGGGAAACGGGTACGCCCGCCGATGAGAAGCAACCATGGGAGGTTCGTCGTGGCCATACCGGCCGTACCGGGTTCAGATGCGGAGATCCGCACCTACCTCGACTCGTTGGGCGTGCCGGGAATCATCGACCTGCACGTGCATTTCATGCCCCGGAACGTGATGGAGAAGGTTTGGGCATTCTTCGACGGCGTTGCGGACAGCGGCGCTCCGGCCTGGCGCATCGTCTACCGGGATACCGAGGAGGAGCGCGTGCGAACGCTCCGGAACATGGGCGTGAAGGCCTTCACCACGCTGAACTACGCACACCGCCCAGGCATGGCTGAGTGGCTCAACGACTACTCGACGGCGTTCGCCTCGGTGCATTGCGATGCCATCCACTCCGCCACGTTCTACCCGGAGCCCGGTGTGGAACGAATCGTCGCGCACAGCCTGGAACAGGGTGCCCGGATCTTCAAGGTCCATATCCAGGTGGGGGGATTCTCTCCCCTAGTCCCGGGCGAGTTGACGGAAGTGCGTTCTTCCGAGCCGCCATCGTCCGGTGAGGAACAGTACGCGTACTACCGCGTGCAGAAGTTGTCCCGGGGTTCACGGAAGGACAAGACGCGGATCGTCTACAGCCAGAACATCACCCTCGAGGGCATCCCGGAGGAGGTCTTCGAGACCAGGTGAACGGCAAGTCGGCGTTGGAGTGGATCCTGGACCGCTACCCGGTAACCACCCACAAGGACTCGCAGATCACCAACGATCCCAATGACTACTGCCGCGAGGTTGGGAATCCGCGGTACGTCATCGATCTCATCAAACGGATCGTGACAGTGTCGGTGGAGACCCATAGGATCGTGGCAGCGCTGCCGGCGCTAGACATTGCCGAATAACTGGGGACGGGGACGATGGGGGAACAGGAGGGGACCGGCGCGGTTATTTTGTACGCCAGCGACGATGGTCAGCAGAGAGTCCAACTGCGGGCGTCGGGAGGGACAGCCTGGTTGTCTCAAACCCAGTTGGCGGAGCTGTACGGGACGTCCGTTCCAAATATCGCACAACTTATCCGGCGGATCATTGCCGACGGTGAGGTGCCTAGTTCAACTATTAACTCAGAGTTAAGTGTTCGAACCGAGGGCACGCGTCAGGTGCAGCGCGAGGTCAAGTTCTACAACCTCGACATGATTCTTGCCATCGGTTACCGGGTGACTACACCCCGAGCCGTGCAGTTCCGGCAATGGGCCACCACCGTTTTGAAGGAGTACCTGGTTAAGGGCTTCGCGATGAACGACGGTTACCTGAAGGATCCGGCAGGAACTGACTACTTCGACGAGCTGCTGGAGCGGATTCGCAGCATCAGGGCTTCGGAGAAGCGGTTCTACCAAAAGGTCCGTGAAATCTTCGCGAAGACGAGCGCGGACTACGACAGCCGTTCGGATACCGCCCGGACGTTCTTCGCCACCATTCAGAACAAGTTGATCTACGCGGTTGCAGGCAGGACCGCGGCGGAGCTTGTCCTTGAGCGTGCGGACTCGAGCTCGGCCAACATGGGGCTCACCAACTGGGCGGGTCAACAGGTCAAGCGAAGCGACGCGGAGACAGCAAAAAACTACCTCACGGCGGACGAAGTCACGGAACTCGACCGCCTGACCGTGATGTTCCTCGATTTCGCAGAGGACCGCGCGCGCCGTCGCCAACAGACCCTCATGGCCGATTGGGTAGCGCAGGCGGACCGCTTCCTGGACTTCAACGAGCGTTCGCTTCTTCGAGGCGCCGGTTCCGTGTCCCACGAGTCGATGAAAACCGAAGTGGCTCGCCGATACGAGGACTTCAACAACCGGCGCCGTACCGAGGACGCCGAACTGGCTCTCGAAGAGGAAGCGCACGACCTGAACGAACTCTTGCGAACAGCCGAGGCCGTTGACACTTCTACACATGACCGCGACGATTCGTCCGGGAGAGAGATCTGACCGTGGCCAAATACACCGTCCAGCAACAGCAGGTCGACACGCTCCTGGGGTGGGTCCGCAGTGGGCAGGTCGCCATTCCCGAGATGCAGCGGCCTTTCGTGTGGAACACCACCAAAGTGCGCGACCTCATGGATTCCCTCTACAATGGCTTCCCCATCGGTTAGCTCATCACGTGGCAGAGCCTTGACGTCGGTCTCAAGGACGGGAGTACGTCCAACTTCAAACAGATCCTCATCGACGGCCAGCAGCGGATCACCGCCATGACCGCGGCACTCGTAGGGGCCAATGTTGTCGATAAGACTTACCGGAAGAAGCGCATCAAGATCGCGTTCAACCCAGTCACCGAAGAGTTCGCCACGCTTACTCCAGTCATTGAGCGAAGCCCGGAATGGGTTTCCGACATCGCCGAGTACATCAGTGCACCCGGTGTCATGAGCTTCATCAGGAATTACCTAGCGGCTACCCCCGAAGCCGACGAGCTCTCCGTCGAGCAGGCATTCGGAAAGCTGGGGGCGATCAGGACCGCGCAGGTCGGGATCATCACGCTTGCTGACGATCTGGACATCAACACGGTCACCGAGATCTTCATCCGAATTAACTCCAAAGGCGTGCCCCTCAGCAGCGCCGATTTCGCGATGAGCAAGATTGCCAGCCACGGTACGTTCGGCTCGAATCTGCGCAAACTGATCGACTATTTCTGCCATCTGGCCGTAGCGCCGCATGTATACGACGACATATCCCGAAACGACGCTGCGTTCGCTGCTTCCGGCTATATGCAGAGGATTGCCTGGCTCCGCAACGATTCCTCGGACCTGTACGACCCCAGCTATACCGACGTTATTCGCGTAGCCGGAATCAAGGAGTTCAAGCGCGGCAAAGTCGCCGCGCTGGTCAGCGTTTTGTCGGGAAGGGACTTCGAAACCAGGCGGTTCGATGAGCAGCTGGCCGTCGAATCGTTCAAGCGGCTCGAGAACGTGCTTCTGGAAATCGTCAACCAGTACAACTTCCAGCAGTTCACCATGACCATCAAGTCGGCCGGCTTCATCTCATCCAGCATGATCACCTCCGGAAACGCCCTGAACTTCGCTTATGCCCTGTACCTCCACCTGCGCAGCGAACAGAGGATGACGGAAGGCGAGATCAAAAACGTGGTGCGCCGCTGGTTCGTGATGTCGCTGATCACGAGCCGATACACGGGGTCCTTCGAGACTGCCTTCGAAGCCGACATCCGCCGCATCGCGGAGCAAGGGGCGCCCGAGCTCTTGGCGAATATTGAGAAGTCCGCCATGAGTGAGAATTTCTGGGACGTCGCCGTACCCATGGACATGGAATCCACAAGCATTCGGAGTCCGTACTTCCAGACGTTTCTCGCGGCGCAAGTCCACTCCGGAGCTCGCGGATTCCTCTCGAAAAACATCACGGTGCGCAGCATGGTGGAGGAAGCCGGGGACATCCACCACCTGGTTCCCAAGAACTATCTCCAGAAGAACGGCGTGCCGGACCGCGGCGACTACAACCAGATCGCCAACTACGCACTCACAGAGACACCGATCAACATAGCCATCAGGGATTCGGCCCCCGCTGACTACATGAACCGGGTCCAAGCCCAGATCGGATCGGGCGCCCGTGAACTGGGTGAGATTTCCGAAGGCTACGAACTACGTGAGAATCTCGCCGCAAACGCCATACCGGACAGCATCTACACCACGACCGCCGAGTCCTACCAAGGTTTCCTCCAAGAACGCAGGCGCCTGATGGCGCATTTCATCAGGGACTACTACCGCAGCCTCTAATAGTCCTGCCCGCCTCAGGCGCCGGGCGGTAGGGTGGATCCATGGACCGCCTCGACGCCACGCCGGACCCGCTGCCGCCGGAGCCCAGTGCTCCACCCAGCACCCCGCCCAGGCAGGAAACGCATTCCGGCGCGACCGGTACCACGGCCATCTCCGACGCCGCCGTCGCCAAGGTCGCCGCCGCGGCGGCCCGCACCGTCGACGGGGTGTTCTCCCTCGGCATCGGTTCCCACCGCGCCCTCGGCGCCCTCCGCGGGGCCGTCGGGGCCACCGCCGAAACCGCGCACGGCGTCACCGCCGAGGTCGGAACCGCCGAGGCCGCCATCGACGTCGTCCTCACCGCCACCTACGGCCGCCCGCTCCACGCCATCGCCGCCGACGTCCGCGCCGCGGTCTTCCGCGCCGTCGAATCCCTCACCGGTTTCCGCGTGATCGAGGTCAACGTGGAGATCGGCGACGTCCACCTCCCCGGCCTGCCGCCCGCGGCGCCGGCCCCACCACCAACGGAGCCACGATGAACCCCACCCTGCTCGGACTCGCGGTCGCCGCCGTGCTCGGCTGGGCCTCCCTGGAGCACGGCTTCGGGGGCTTCGTCCTCATGGCGATCTTCCTCGCCGTCGGCCTGCTGGTCGGCCGCGTGCTCGAGGGGCGGATCGACCTGCGCGGCGTGCGCGACGCGCTGACCGGACGGCGCTCGTCGTCGTGACGCAGCCGGCACCCGAGTACGCCGGGCACACGCGGATCAGCACGCAGGCCCTCACCAGCACCGCCCGCGCGGTCGCGGCGGACGTCTTTGCCGTCCCGCCGGCCCAGGTCCGCGTGGGACTGAACGACGAATTCGGCTCCCTGGCCCTCGGCCTCAGCCTGCCCCTCCCCATCGGCCGGCACGCCACCGGCGCCGACCGGCACGGCGCTCCCACGGTCTGGGAAAAGGCCCGCGATTCCCGCGCCGCCGTCCGCGACCGCTTCGTGGAGCTCACCGGGACCCACGTGAGCCGCGTCGACGTCCGGGTCACCGGCACCGCGGCCCGCCCGGAGAGGAGGGTCCGGTGACGGAGCAGGAACGCGAACGGCTGGAACGCCACGAACTCCACTCGGCCCGGTCCACCGCATCGGTCGTCGCGGCGGTCGTCGTCACGGCCTTCTGCCTCTACCTCATGTTCGAGGCCGCGCTGAAGTCCATCGGCCAGGACGTCTGGATCCGGTCCCCCGAACAGTGGTGGGACTGGCTCGCCAACCTCCCCGGATCGGCCGATCCGCTCGTCCTCGCCGCCGGCAGCCTGGCCGTCCTGGGACTCGGGCTCTACTTCCTGCTGCAGGGCATCCTGCCGGGCCGCCGCGCCCGCCACGCGCTGCCGGACCCGCACGCCGTCGTCGTGGTGGACAACGAGGTGATCGCCGCGACGCTCGCCCGCCGCGCCCGCACCGAGGCGGCCGTCGCCCCCGAACAGGTGCTCGTCGTCGTCTCCCGATCGCGGGTGGAGGTCCAGGTCCGCCCGACGTCCGGAATCCCCGTCCACCCCGAGGGGATCCGCGCCGCCGTCGAGGACGAACTGCGCCGCAACCGGATCGAACCGGTCCCCGACGTCCGCGTCCGCGTCGCCGAAAGCGGGGTGCTGGGACAGTGAACCAGACACCGCGCGCCGTCAACCGCACCGTGCTGACCCTCCTGGGACTGCTGCTCACCGCCGCCGGCGCCCACGGCCTGCTGCTCACCGCGTTCCCCGGGTACGCCGACGGGTGGCGCGGACTCGCCGCGCGCGTCGGCGAATCCAGCGGCGCCCTCTTCGAGGCCACCACGCTCACCGGACAGCGAGACTCCTGGCTGTGGATCATGGTCGCCGTCGCCATGATCGGCCTCATCCTGCTCATGGCCTGGTGGGTCGCCGTCCAGGGCAAGGGCAAGACCGGGGTCTTCGCCCGCGAATACCACGACGACGAGGCGCGTGGCGTCGTCGAAATGGCCGCCGCCGTCCCCGAGCAGGCCATCCGCGCCGCGCTCGCCGGGCGCCCCGACGTCGTCTCCGTGCACGTCACCACGTGGGAGGCGGAGCACGACGCCGGACTGCGGGTCAAGGTGCAGCCGCGCCTGGGCGCGGCCCCCGGACGGATCGCCGACGACGTCTCCGCCGCCGTCGCCGCCGTGCAGGCCGCGCTGGGCCGCGGCGGCCCGGTGCTCATCCACCTCGCCGGCGGCGCCCGGACCCGCATGTCGCGGGCCGAGCGCGTCCGCTAGGCCGGAAGCAGCCAGGCGGCCGCGTCCGCGGACAGCTGCCCGTCGGCGACGGCCTCTGTGTGGCTGGAGGCGACCACGCGGTGGCCGGCCGGCAGCTCGACGGGGGCGACGCCCATGTTCGCCAGCACCAGCACGCCGCCGTTGTTGTAGCCCAGGAGCCCGTGCTCGGCGTCGTGCGTTTCGGCCCACCGCAGCGCGCCGTGTCCCAGGCCGTGCTCGGCGCGCAGGGCCAACAGCTCGCGGTAGAGCTCGAACGTGGAGCCCTCGACGCCGACCTGGCGGTCCGCCGCGTAGGCGGAGTAGCTGTCCGGCTGGGGGAGCCACGGCGCAGACGCCCGGCCCGAAGTTGCCGCGTCGCCGTCGGAGAACCCGTACCCGGGGGCGTTGGCGGCCCAGGGCATCGGCACGCGGCAGCCGTCGCGGCCGCGCTCCTTGCCGCCGGTGCGGAAGAAGCTCGGGTCCTGGCGCGCCTCGGCCGGCAGCGTCGTGTGCTCCGGGAGCGAGAGCTCGTCTCCCTGGTACACGTAGGAGGAGCCCGGCAGGCCGAGCATCACCATGGCGGCCGCGCGGCCGCGGGCCCAGCCCAGGCGCTCGTCCGGCTGCTCGTCGGCGGCGGCGATGCCCTTCGGGAACGTCGTCGGGTCGCTGAGCCCGTAGCGGGTCGAGTGCCGGACCGTGTCGTGGTTGGAGATCACCCAGGTGGGAGGGGCGCCTACGGCGGCGGCCTCGGCGAGCGTCTCGGTGACGTTGTCGGCGATGCGCCCGGCGTCCCAGCCGGCCAGCAGGAAGCCGAAGTTGAAGGCCTGCTGCATCTCGCCCGCGCGGACGTAGCGGAAGATCCGGGACATCGGCTCCACCCACGCCTCGGCGACCATCATGCGGTCGCCGTCGTACTCCGCGAGGACCTTGTTCCACGACTCGTAGATCGCGTGGACGCCCTCCTGGTCGAAGTACGGCGGGGTGTCCTCGCCCGAGGGCGCCATGTTGGTCTCGTTCCGGTCCTCCGGCGGGAGGTCCATGGACGGCTCGATGACGGAGACGTTCCCGGTGTCCGTCGGCTCGGCGACCGTCGGCTTCTCGTTGCCTGCGACCATCGCGACCTTCGCCGACCAGTCCGGCAGCCCCTCGGCCTTGACCATGCCGTGGGCGACGTCCACGCGGAAGCCGTCGACCCCGCGGTCCAGCCAGAAGCGCAGGACGTCCTTCATCTCCTCGTGGACCTCGGGGTTCTCCCAATCGAGGTCCGGCTGCTTCGTGTCGAACAGGTGCAGGTACCACTGTCCCGGGGCGCCGTCGGGTTCGGTGGTGCGCGTCCACGCCGGTCCGCCGAAGATCGACTGCCAGTTGTTCGGCGGCTGCGCGCCGTCCGGCCCGACGCCGTCGCGGAAGATGTAGCGGGCGCGCTCCGGGGAACCGGGCGCCGAGGCGAGGGCCGCCTGGAACCAGACGTGCTCGTCGGAGGTGTGGTTGGGAACCAGGTCCACGATCACCTTGATGCCGCGGGCGTGCGCGTCCGCCAGCATCGCGTCGAAGTCCTCGAGCGTGCCGAAAAGCGGATCCACGGCGCGGTAGTCCGCGACGTCGTACCCGGCGTCGGCCTGCGGGGACTTGTAGAACGGGGACAGCCACACGGCGTCCACGCCGAGGCGTTCGAGGTAGGGCAGCTTCCCGGCGATGCCGCGCAGGTCGCCCATCCCGTCCCCGTCCGCGTCGGCGAACGAGCGGGGGTAGACCTGGTAGATGACTGCGTCGGCCCACCACGGGCCGCGGGACGGGGCGGCTTCGGTGCCTGCTGGGGTGGTGCTGGGCTGCTGCACGGGCGTCCTCCGGGATCGCGTCGACGGTTGGTGACCCGGACAGTCTAACGACGGCGTGAAAGCGGTTCCACCCCGGCCACTTGCCCCGCCGCTCCTAGAGAACCACCGCGCGGCGTCCGAAGATGGTCGCCTGGATCCGGTCCTCGAGCTGCAGGAAGACGAACGTGGAGTCCGTGGGGGACAGGGTCACGGCCGAACCCTCGTCGAACATCCGCTGGTGGCCCACCCGCCCGCCGTTGAGGTAGGCGACGTCGTCCGGCTCCGAGTCGACGCCGGTCGCGGTGAGCGTCCAGGAAAACCACGGTTCGTCCCAGAACGCGCGCATGGCGGCGTTGGACCCGGCCGGGGGAGTGCGGTCGCCCGTCCATCCGCGGGCCAGGTCGTCCACCGGAAGCGGGCTGGGCAGCAGCGCCAGGTTCCAGGCGGGCTGCAGGCCCACCCACCGCGCCATGAGCGTGGAGAGCATCGTCAGCGGGACCAGCTGGAGGTTGAAGTGCTCGGGCGAGGGGCGGCCCTCCGCCGGGCCGCCCAGCACGCGGTGGTAGCCGGGTTCGGCGACCAGCAGGGCCGTCGCGCCGTGCGCCCACGCCTGGAACCAGGATTCGCCCCCGCTGTCCAGTCCGGTGATGCGGTAGGACGCCTGCGGCTCGACCAGATGCGCCCCGACCGCCGACCCCAGATCGGTCAGCGCGGCGCCGTCGACGAACTCGAGCTCCTCCAGCTCGCGCAGGGGCTCCGCGTAGGAGGACCGGTTCAGCGACCCGATCCGGAGCCCCTCGCACAGCTCGGTCAGGACCTCGAGCGACCTGCCGTGGATCCACGCGCCGTCGAACTCGAACGGCTGCGCCTTCACGAGGCCGTCGATCTTCTCCACCTCGTGCCCCAGCGCGGCCGAGGCCACGGGATCCACGGCGCCGGCGGGAACGGGAGGCAGCGCCGCGCCCGCGCCGTCGCCCGCCGCGTTGGCCCCGGCGAGCCGCGCGGAGGCGGCGACGTCGTGCAGCAACGGACCCAGGAACTGCCACTGCTGGACGGTCGCCGTCGCCGTGACCTGGACGGCCAGGCCCCGTTCGATGAAGAGGAAATCGGTGGTGAACAGGCTCAGCCCGTGCGTCGGCGAGAGTTGGGTGTACGCGATGCTCCGCCCGGACTCCGGCGCGCGTCCCCAGGGACGGATATCGACGATCTGCGGGGCCGCGGTCCCGGAGGCGATGCCCTCCAGCGCCCGCTCCAGGAACTCGGCGATGCCGCCGGCGTACGGGTTGACGGTGACGACGACGGTCGGCCCGAAGGATTCGGACGGCGCGGGGAGGAGGGCCAGCAGTTCGTATTCGTCCCGATCGGGGCCGGCCTGCCACCCCTCGGGCAGCGTCAGGGACACGGTTCCGGTGCGTCCGGTCGCTTCGGTCATGGGCGGCGGTCCTCCTTGCTCAGGCAACGTTCGACGTCGGCCAGCCGGCGGTCGCGCTTCTTCGACGGAGGCGCGTCGCGGACCGCGGCCGCTTCGGCGGGGGACCACGGGTTGGTTCCGCGCGAGCCTCGGGACCGGGCCCACTCCCGGTACCACGCAGGGCTCAGCCCCAGCGGCCACCAGAAGAAGGAGAGGAAGACGAACACCCACGGCACGAAGAACAGATTCCAGATCCCCTGCCGCGCGCCTTCCCAGTTCAGGACCTCCAACGGGAGGCTGAGCAGCGCGATGGCCATCGCGACGGCCGCGGCCGCGGCCATGAACGGCCACGTGTTCCGCGACGAGATCTGGAACGGAATGGGCGGGGACATGACCCAGCTGCGCCAACTACCGCCGAGCGCCCTGCGCGCCAGGGTCGTGGGGAACCACCACAGGAGCAGGGCAACGGCGACGCCGCCCCAGAACTCGAAGCGGAAGAGCAGGTACCAATTCGTGTCCTCAAGCATGCGGGACGTTCTCCGGTCTGTTGGTGTCCATCGAGAGTACTAGCCCCATCCCAGCAGTTTCTTTCCGATGCTCTTCCCGACGTCCTTGAGTCCGTCCACCGCGGCGGCACCCGCGTCCCCGACGGCGTCGGCCGCATCGCCGAAGGCCTTGCTGGAGCCGCCCTGCCGCCAGTCGTTCATGAACTCGCCGACGCCCTTGCCGATCTTGCCGCCGACCCACTCGCCCGCGATGCCGCCGACGAATCCGCCGACCGCCGCCCCGACGCCCGGAATCGGGATGAGCGCCTGGCCCGCGGCCGCGCCGAGCGCCCGGCCCGCCACGCCGCCGGCGATCTTGCCGGCTGTTTCCGCGGTCCCCTCGACGGCCGTCGACTTCACGGCCTCGCTGCGGATGTCCGACGGATCGGCGTCGGGGTTGTTCCTCAGCGCCTCGTTGTAGTTGGAGGTGTAGGAGTCGTAGTACGTCATGCCCGTGTCGAGCACGCCCAGGCCGCGGCCGCCCCACTTGGCGATGGGGCTCTTGTTGAACTTGTCGAGCGCGCCGTCCGCCTTCGCGATGCGTTCGATCGCCTTGTTGTGGCGTCCGCGCTCCCCGGCCCCGCCGATGTTCAGCGTGAACTGCGTCCGGCCGTGGCTGTTGCTCTTCCGGAAGAGCTGAAGACGATCGGAACCGAGATTGATCCGGTTGGATCCCCCGAGGGCGGAGAGCTTGCCGCGGAGTGCCGCGGGCATCATGAGCATGAGCCCGGGGTGGAGCACCGAATCGGCCCAGGTGTTCGCGCCGGTCGTGAACTTCAGGTACTTCGCGTCGGCCCAGCGGGCGAACTCGTCCGAGTGGCGCCCCACGAACTCGGGGGTGGAGAACGGACCGAGTTTTCCGTCCAACAGGAACTTCTTCAGGTTCGGGGCGCCGTCGAACGCGAACTGCGACAACTTGCGTTCCCTCATCGACCAGACCAGCTTGAGGCGGCCGCCCCGCGTCGACTGGATGGTGGTGGCGCGGTCGATACTGGTGTTGACCATGCCGTAGGTGTTCTTGAAGCCCTTGATGACCGCGACCACGGCCCGGCCCGACGACGGCGCCGCCGCCGCCGCGGGGGCCGACGCCTTGATCGCGGCCTCGCACGTGTCGACGAAGCCCTCGTAGTCCTGTTTCGCCGTCGCCAGCAGCCCGGCGAGGCGTTGGTGTTCCGGCACCGTCCGCGTGGTCGGCAGGTAGCTTCCCGTGTCCCGGGCCTCCGTCTGCTGCTCCGCCGAGTACACGCGGGCCGGAAGGGCGTTGAACGCGGCGACATCGGCGGACAGGGCGGCGTACCGGCCACCGAAGTCGTCGAGGCTCGCGGCGAACGCGTCCGTGGCTTTCCGGATGCCGTCGATGCCCGCGACGACCGCCTCGGCGAGCGGCAGGATCGCCGTGCTGAAGGCGTTGTCCACGGTCGACGAGTTCGGGTAGGTCGCCGCGGCGGGCAGTCTGTTCCAGTGCCCGATGGTATTCGAGTAGACGGTGTCGACCTTGTCGCCCTCCGCCTTGAGGCCGGCGCCCGCGCCGCGGATCTGGCCGGCGTCGGGCAGGTTCTCCGGAAGGTAGGCCGAGAACACGATGTCCGGGACATGGGTCCCTTCGCCCGCGCTCATCCGCCGTAGTCCGGGGTGTCGTCGATGGTCCCGACCCGGTGCTGGATGCCCGCCTGCCGGACGAGGTTCGCCGCGGACTCCATTTCCCCGTCGGCCGCGACGAACTCGGAGATGATCGCGTCCGCGGCGGTGAGGATGTTGTCCCCGTGCTCCACGAAGGTGGCGGTCCACGGCTTCAGGAAGTCGTCGAAGACCTGTTGCAGAGCCGCTTCGATCTTCGGCTCGCGGGAGGCGTCGGCGAGTTCCCCGCTGGACGCCTTGATCTTCGCCTCGTGGCCGTGGAGGTCGTCGAAGTTGCTCCGCGCGCCGGACACGGCAGCCCGCGCGTCGCCGACGTTGATCTCGTACTTACCAGGCATGTTGACCCCCTCGACTCAACACTTTAGAGGGTCTGTGGGATTCGTCGATGGGGAGAACTCCCCTAGCTGGCGCGGCCCAGTTGGCGGATCTTCAGCCAGCGCGAGGCCAGGCGTCGGTAGGACGCGGCGGCGCCCAGCATGTCCCCCTCGGCCAGGGACTCGATGCCCATCCGGATGTCGTGCGGGGAATCGTCCGGCCACACCAGCTCGGCAAGGCGCCCGTAGTCGAGCTCCACGATCGAGTCCGCGTGGAACAGGCGGAGCCACTCGCTCAGCGCGGTCAGCTCGTCCAGCATGTCCAGCTCGGGGGCGTTGACCGCCAGCGACGCGGCGGCGAAGCGCGCGCGCTCCAGGACCTGGACGGCCGGAGCGGCGAGCCGGACGCTGTGGACGGCCCCGCCGTCGTCGTCCACCTCGCAGTGGTCGTCTTCGCGCAGCACCACGAACCAGGCGAAGGGGACGCCCCAGGTGGCGCTGCGCGTGTGCAGCGCGGCGACGGCGTCCGCGAAGCCGTCGTGCTCCAGGCGGCCGGCGTTGGCCTGCCGGGCGGCGTCGGGGACCAGGAGCTCCAGCAGCTGCGGGCGCATGCTCCCGTCCAGCTGCTCCGCGGCGAGCGTGGCGCGCACGGGAAGCTGGTCGGGGCAGAAGTACGCGGTGGTGGCCCCGTCCGCGCCCGGGTAGTGCAGGATGCGGAACCGCTCGCCCGTGTGGTGCGGGAACGGGTCGGAGACGTGCCGGGTGACCCGCCCGATCGACTCGGTGGCGGCCCGCTCCTCGAACACGGTGCGCGGCACGGAGCGCTGGGCGGCGATCAGCAGCTGATCGGCGTCGGAATAGGCGCGCAGCGGCTCGTAGACGCGAAGGTACGACGTCGGCGGAACGTTACGCCGCGCCGTGCCGTTCGTGCCGCCCGCGTCCGGGGCCACGGCTAGCCGAGCTCCACGATGACGGGGGCGTGGTCCGAGGCGCCCTTGCCCTTGCGCTCCTCGCGGTCGATCGACGCCCCGGTCACCCGCGCGGCGAGGGCGGGGGAGCCCAGCACGAAGTCGATCCGCATTCCCTCCTTCTTGGGGAAGCGCAGCTGCGTGTAGTCCCAGTACGTGTAGACGCCGGGGCCGGGGGTGTGCGGCCGGACGACGTCCACGAACCCGGCGTCGAGGAACGCGTTGAACGCCGCGCGCTCCGGCTCGCTCACGTGCGTCATGGCGTTGGCGCGGAAGAAGTCGATGTCCCAGACGTCGTCGTCGTGCGGGGCGATGTTCCAGTCGCCCATCAGCGCGACCTCGCGCGCGGGGTCCTCCGTGATCCACGCGGAGGCGTGCCGCTTCAGCGTGTCCAGCCACTGCAGCTTGTACGGCATGTGCTCGTCCTCAAGAGCGCGGCCGTTGGGGACGTAGAGGCTCCAGACGCGGACGCCGCCGCAGGTCGCGGCGATGGCGCGGGCCTCTTGGACCGGGTCCTTGCCGCCCTTGCCGAACGGCGGCTGGTCCATGAACGTGCGCTCCACGTCCTCCAGGCCCACGCGGGAGGCGATCGCGACGCCGTTCCACTGGCTCAGCCCGAAGTGCGCCACCTCGTAGTCGTTGTTCTCGAAGAGCTCCCAGGGGAAGTTCTCGTCCTTGCACTTGGTCTCCTGGATGGCCAGGACGTCGACGTCGGTACGCCGCAGCCAATCCTCGACGCGGTCGGCGCGGGCACGGAGGGAATTCACGTTCCAGGTAGCGATCTTCACGCCTCCAACCTATCAAGTGCGCGCCGGAGTCCGAGGTCCTGCGAAGGGGCGCCCGCGGGTCCCCGGAGCCGTGGCCCTCGACCGCGACTGCGAGTAGGTTGAAGGCGACGGCGTGGGGGCATCCGGACAACGAAGGAGAACGCGCGATGAGCAAGGAGACGGGAAGGATCGCCTTCCTCGGGCTGGGGCACATGGGCGGACCGATGGCCAAAAACCTGGTGGCGGCCGGCCACGACGTCCTGGGGTTCGACGTGGTGCCCGCCGCCTTGGACGCCGCGCGGGAGAACGGGGTGCCCACGGCGGAATCCGCGGCCGCGGCGGCCGACGGCGCGGCCGTGGTGCTCACCATGTTCCCCAGCGGAAGGCACCTGTTGGACGCCTACCGCGGAAACGGCGGACCCGGCCTGCTGGAAACGGCGCCGGCCGGCACCATGTTCCTGGACTGCTCGACGATCAACGTGGACGAGGCGCGGGAGGCCGCCGAGCTGGCCGTCGCCGCCGGACACCGGTCCGCGGACGCCCCCGTCTCCGGGGGAGTGGTGGGCGCCGAGGCCGGGACGCTGACGTTCATGGTCGGTGCGCTGGGGGAGGACTTCGCCGCCATCGAACCGCTGCTGGAGATCATGGGGCGGCGGATCGTGCACTGCGGCGGCCACGGCGCCGGGCAGGCGGCCAAGGTCTGCAACAACCTGATCCTGGGCATCTCCATGATCGCGGCGTCGGAGGCGTTCGTGTTGGGGGAGCGGCTCGGGCTCACCCACCAGGCCCTGTACGACGTCGTATCCACCGCCTCCGGGCAGTGCTGGGCCGTGACGACCAACTGCCCCGTCCCGGGACCCGTGCCGACCAGCCCCGCGAACCGCGACTACCAGCCCGGATTCGCCGGGGCGCTGATGGCCAAGGACCTCCGACTGGCGCTGAACGCGCTGGAGGGCGCGGGCGTGGCCGCGGAACTCGGCCCGCTGGCCTCGCGCATCTACGACCGGTTCGCCGAGGAGGGCGGCGCGGGCCGCGACTTCTCCGGCATCATCACGGACATCCGCGACCGCTCCGGGGACGTCGGCTAGCCGGTCATTTCCACCAGTTGTCCAGGATGCTGACCGGGACGGTTCGCTTGTGGCGCGTCCGGAGGTACATGGCCTCGATCCGCTCGGCGGCCTCCGGCGCGATCTCGCGGCCCTCCAGATAGTCGTCGATGTCCTCGTAGGACAGACCCAGTTCGTCCTCGTCGGTGCGCCCCGGCCTGCCATCCAGGAGGTCGGCGGTGGGGACCTTGGCCCAGAGCCGCTCCGGCGCGCCGAGGTGGCGCAGCAGCTGGCGGTTCTGGCGCTTGTTCAGGCCGAAGAGCGGCAGGATGTCCGCACCGCCGTCGCCGTACTTGGTGAAGAACCCCGTGACCGACTCGGCGCCGTGGTCCGTGCCGACGACCAGGAAGTTGCCCTCGCCGGCCAGCGCGTACTGGGCCACCATGCGCATGCGCGCCTTGATGTTGCCCTTGTTGAAGTCGGAGATGCGCTCGCCGGTGGCGGACTCGTACTCCGCCTCGAAACCGTCGACGCCCGGCCTGATGTTGTAGGTCTGCTCCGTCTTGGCGCCCACGAAGTCCATCGCCGCGCGGGCGTCGTCCTCGTCGTGCTGGACGCCGTAGGGAAGGCGGACGCCGACGAAGTCCGCCTCCACGCCCTCGGCGGCCAGCTCCTCGACGGCCATCTGGGCCATGCGGCCCGCGAGCGTGGAATCCAGCCCGCCGGATATGCCCAACACGAAGCCGCGGGTCCCGGTGGTCTTGAGGTAGTCCTTCAGGAACCCCACCCGGCGTGCCACCTCCTCCGCGGGGTCGACGGTGGGCTTCACGCCCATTTCTTCGATGATCCTCACCTGTAGATCGCGCATGGAAACCACCCTAGCGGGCCGTCGTTTCGTGCGCGTTGCCTAACAGCGGGCAAATTCGCGCCAATCCGGCGACGGGAACGCAACTTGCCCCGGGATTGCGTTCCCGGTTCGCGCAAGCCGTGCTTGGATATTGATTGTGGAGACAGTCCACGCGGCGGGCCGAAAGGTCCCGCCAACAACGGAGAGAGCTGGTCATGGCAACCATCCGGCCCGAGCATCCCCGCCCGGAGCACTTTTTGGTACACCTGAGCGACACCCACCTGGTCGGCGGCGACGTGCCGCTGTTGGGGACCCTGGACAGCGAGGCCCGGCTGCGCGAGGTCTTCGCCGCCCTCGAGGCCAGCGGCGCGCGGCCGGAGGCGCTGATCTTCACCGGCGACCTCGCGGACAAGGGCGAGGCGAACGCGTATGCCCGGCTCCGGGCCATCGTCGAACCCGCGGCGGAGCGTTTCGGAGCCCAGATCATCTGGGCGATGGGCAACCACGACGACCGGGCTAACCTGCGCGAGAACCTGCTCGACGAGGGCCGCAGTACAGAGCCGCTCGACCGCGTGTACCGGATCGGGGGACTGCGCGTCATCACGCTGGACACCACCGTCCCGGGATCCCACCACGGCGAACTCACCCCGCACCAGCTCGATTGGCTGCACGCCGAACTCCTCCAGCCGGCTCCGGAGGGGACACTGCTGGCCCTGCACCACCCGCCGGTGCCAAGCATCCAGCCGCTGGCCACCCTGGTGGAGCTGCGCGGCCAGGCGGCACTGGAGAACATCCTGCGCGGCACGGACGTGCGCGCCATCATCGGCGGGCACTTGCACTACTCGACGAACGCCATGTTCGCGGGGATCCCCGTATCGGTCGCCTCGGCCACCTGCTACACGCAGGACCTCGCGACCGCCGTCGACCCCGTGAACGGCGTCCGCGGCACGCGGGGACGCGACGCCGCGCAGTCCTACAACCTGATCCACGTCTATCCGGAGACGATCGTCCACTCCGTGGTCCCGCGCGCCGGGGGGGAGTCAGTGGGCACGGTGTACGACCCGGCCGAGGTCACCGAGTCGCTGGCCAACCACGGGCTCGACTACGAGAACTACGACGACGACGACGACGCGGAGGCGCCGATCGCGCCGCGGCGCCAGATCGCCTAGCCTTCCTCCGGCTTCTCCCATGGTCCCGGCACGGGGAAGTAGCGGCGCAGGAAAGAGGTCACGACCTGCTGCCGCTCCTGGGCGGGGACCTCCGGGAAGCTGCCGTCGTTGAGGCAGAAGAAGTCCTGGTTGCGCTTGGCGAGCATCCGCGCCAGCGCATCCAGCCCCGAGTACATGGTGGTGTCCACGTACTTCACCTTGGAGCCGACCTTTGTGACGGCGCGACCGGTGAGCAGTGCGTAGTAGTGGTAGAGCGAGTTGGTGACGGAGATGTTGTCCTTCGCGCGGAAGCGGCTGGCCGCCGTCTCGCGGAACTCCCGGGAGAACAGCTCCTCGAGCTCGATCATGACGCTGCGGCGCAATGGCGCGGCCGTGTGCTCGAGGTGGCGCGTGGTGATCCGGCCGAACCTGTCGTGCAGCAGGCGGCGGTTGACGCGGGCCGAGTTCTCGAAGCCGGAACGGTCCAGGTGGTTGTCGCCCAGGCCGATGCGCGTGGGCGCCTCGATGAACTTGGTGATGCCGCCCGGGGAGAAGAACATCTCGGGGCCCACCGGACGGCCGAAGAACATGTCGTCGTTGGAATACAGGAAGTGCTCGGAGAGCCCCTCGATGTGCTGGAGCTGCGACTCGACGGCCTGCGAATTGAACGTGGGGAGGCTGGCCGGGTCCTTGAAGTGGTCCGCGGCGCGCACGATTGTCACATCCGGGTGCTCGGTGTCCAGCCACTCCGGAAGGTCCGAGTCGGTGCAGATGAAGATCCGCCGTATCCACGGGGCGAACATGTGGATGCTCCGCAGAGCATATTTCAACTCGTCGATCTGGCGGAAGCGCGCCTCGGCGTCGTCCCCCTCCCCGACCACGACGTTCTCCATGAACGACGCGCGGTAGCGCTGGTATTCGGGGTTGTTGCCGTCCACCCAAGAGAAGACGATGTCGATGGGGAAGTCGATGTCCGCGGCGTGGTCGGCGAACATGTTCTCGATCGTCGGCCATTCGACGCCGAAGCGCCAGACGGTGCCGCGGATCGCCTCGGCCGCGGGAAGCGTGGCGCGGGTGAGGGAGTTCTCGATCGGCAGGTGGAGCGTTCCGTCGTCGTTCCAGCGCCAGAGCTCGATCTGTACGCCCGTGCCCTGCCCGTAGTGCAGCCCGCCCTCGGGCTCGACGCGCGGGCGGTAGAGGCGGAACATGCGCGCCTTGCCGCTGCTTCCGAGGCGCCCGTCGGCGACCAGGAGCGCCTTGTCCTTGCGGGTATCGACCGTCATCGAATAGAACGGCTCGTTCTGGCAGGCGGCGACCAGGGCCTTGCGGAGCTGCTTGCGCTTCTCCCAATCGACGGCGATGACGGGCCGCGCGTCGTTTCCGCGGACCAGCAGGTAGGGGATGCCGGCGTGCTCGAGCACGCCGCGGACGAACAACAGGTCCGCGACCATGGCCGTGTGCGGGGTCATCGTCTTGTTCAGCAGCGCGTAGCGGCCCTTGACCCGCACGATGTCCTCACGGTCGAGGAACCGGGCCATCGCCTCGGGGGACGTGACTTCGCGGACCTCGCCCAACGGCGACTCGGGCTCGGGCGCTCCGTGGTAGACCTCGCCGGGGGTCACATCGGCGGGGGTGAGAGCGTTGGCCATCTAGTTGGCCTGACCGGCGGGATCGTTCCAGCCGAGGTTGAGGGCCATCCGGCGGAGCGAGGAGACGGTGGTCGAGTAGTCCTCGGGGGACACGCCGGCGCTGGATTCTTCGCGCATCGAGTCGACCAGTTCCGTCAGACGGTCCAGGCTCGTGGCCCCGCGCTCCGTGAGCGTAAACGTGTGGCCGTCCTCGGCGACCCAGCCGGACTCCACGAGTTCGGCAAGGTGTTCGGAGGGGCTGGTGGGTTCGCCTTCGGCCACGGGCTCGCCGAAGAACGGCGACAGGGCCGACGTCAGTTCGCCGCCCGTCGCGGGCCCCTTCTCGAGCACGTTGAGCAGTTGCCATTGCCGGCGGGTGACGCCGTGTTCCTCAAGCGAAACCGCGAACTGCTCCGAAATGAGCGAGTCCACTAGTTTCAGCCAGTATCCAAGCGATCTCTGAGCATCCATGGCCCCAGCCTAACGCCGGGATACCCCGATGTCGCCCAAGCAGGCGCGGGGTTACCCTTAGCCCGTGGACGCCACGCCCGCAGTGTCCTAGATGACGGCGGCCGTTCGTTTCCCGCCGCACGGACTCGTCCCCCACAGGCGAGTTGCCGATCCCGGCCATCCACATTCGAAGGCGTGTTCCCCTGCGGGCCTTGCACCGTCGATACGTTGGGGACATGCCTTTCGATCCAGCCGTTCCCGACGCGCGAACGTCCGTGCCGGACGTGGGTCTTGTGCCGGATGCGGTCGAAGTGCTGGATTGGGTGTCCCGGATGGGGCCAGTCGGCGCGGGAGGCGCCGTCGGCGAACCGGGGCAGGCGCCGTTGGTCGACCAGCTCCGTGCCCTGGAGGTCCTCAAATCGGCGGCGTGTGCCGCCCAGGCCCGACTGGCGGTCCGGTTGGACGAGGCCGTTCGGCGAGACGAGGCCGCATCCGGGGTCCCCGCCAGGAAACGCGGTTCCGCCGTGGCCGCGCAGGTGGCGTTGGCGCGGAAGGAATCTCCCCATCAGGGCAAGATTCAGCTGGGCACGGCCAAGATGCTGGTGCGCGAGATGCCCCACACCCTCGCCGCGCTGGCCCACGGCAACCTGAACGAATGGCGCGCCACGGTGATCGTCCGCGAGACGGCGTGTCTCGACGTCGAGGATCGGGCGCGGATCGATGAACAAATCTGTGGCGATCCCTCGCTGCTGGAGGGCAAGGGCACCAAGCAACTCGCGGGAGAGGTGAGGGCCGCGGCGATGGCCCTCGATGCGCGCGCCGTGGTGAAGCGGGCGGCGAAGGCGGTCGAGGAACGGACGGTGACCTGTCGCCCGGCGCCGGACACCATGGTCTATCTGTCGGGGCTTCTGCCTGTAGCGCAGGGGGTCGCCGTCTACAAGGCGCTGAGCCAGGAGGCGGACAGCCGCCGGGCGGCCGGCGATGAGCGCAACCGCGGACAGGTCATGGCGGACACGCTCGTCGAACGCGTGACCGGGCAGTCCCACGCGGGAGCGGTGAAGGTGGAGCTGCAGGTCGTGCTGACCGACCGGACGCTGTTCCAAGGGGACGCGGAGCCCGCGCAACTCGTCGGGTACGGCGTGGTTCCCGCGCAGACCGTGCGGGACCTCGTGCGGTTTTCTCCGCTTTCGCGGCCCAGCCGGACCGCGAACCCGGGAGCCGCGCCGGAAGTCTGGATCCGGCGCCTGTACACGGCGCCGACGACCGGCCAGTTGATGGCCATGGACTCCAAGGCAAGGGTCTTCCCCGACAACATGCGCCGGCTCATCGCGGCCCGGGACCTTGAGTGCCGACGGTCGTGGTGCGACGCGCCCATCCGTCACCACGACCACGTCGTCCCGTTCGTGGCCGGGGGCGCAACGAGCATGGCCAATGCGCAGGGCCTCTGCGAAACCTGCAACTACTCGAAGGACGCCGAGGGATGGTTCTCGGAGGTCGCGGCGGTCGCGGATGGAGTCCGGAACACCATCACGACGACGACGCCGAGCGGCCATCGGTACACATCCACGGCGCCGGTGCCGCCCGGGACACCGCCACCGCCGCCCGGATCGCCGCCCTCCTCGCCCGACTAGAATCGAACCATGACCACCCACAGCGATGCCCGTGCCCGCCTGCTCGAACTCATCAAGGAGCTGGCCGTCGTCCGCGGCAAGGTGATTCTGTCCTCCGGCAAGGAAGCCGACTACTACATCGACCTCCGCCGCATCACCCTCCACCACGAGGCGTCGCGGTTGGTCGGCCAGGTCATGCTCGAGCTGTTGGACCAGGCCGGCATCGAGTTCGCCGCCGCGGGCGGGCTGACCATGGGAGCTGACCCGGTCGGCATGGCGCTGATGCACTCCGCGGGCGACGCGGGACGCGCCGTCGACGCCTTCGTGGTCCGCAAGGCGCAGAAGTCTTACGGCATGGGCCGCCAGGTGGAGGGCCCCTCGGTGGACGGGCGCGATGTGGTGGTCCTGGAGGACACCTCCACCACGGGCGGCAGCGCGCTGACCGCCGTCGAGGGTGTGCGCAACGCCGGCGGCAACGTGAAGGCCGTGGCGGTCATCGTCGACCGCAGCACCGGCTCCAAGGAGCGCATCGAGGCGGAGGCGGGCGTTCCGTACCTCTTCGCGTTCGGCAAGGACGAGCTCGGGCTTCTCGACTAACAGGGTCCCTGACCCGGCAAAACACAGAAGGCGCCCGCTCCCATCGGAGCGGGCGCCTTCCTTGTCGGGGGCTACACGGGACGGATCAGTAGTCCAACCCGTATCCGAACGGGTACAGCGCCCCGTCATCGGTCTCGTCGTAGCCCGGCAGGTCGCTGAACTGCTGGCGAATGGCGTCGGCGGTGCCGGCCAGGGCGAACGGCATGCGTCCCTGCGGCGCGACCTTGCCGGAAAGGACGTCCATCAGCGCGGTGTCGCTCATGCCGAACCCGGCCACGATCGCTCCGGCGTCGCGCAGTCCGCTGGCTTCGTCCATCACGAACGGCTGGCGGAAGTACACGTGCAGGACCACCTTGCTGGGATCCTCGACCTCGCCCATCACCTGCTGGATGGTGTCCAGCGACGGGCTGATTTCCCACGATTCGGACTCGGCCATGCCGGTGAAGTCCAGCACGCTGGTCTCCCACGGCAGCGAACCGCCGAAACGCAGCCCGTTGTCGGTGCAGCTTGCCGCGCCTTGGGCGACGCATGCGTCCGCAGCGCCGAACGGGCTTTGGCCGTCGAGACCCGTCACGCCCTCCAACACGGAGGGGTTGATGTGCTCGGGGTTCATTCCCGATTCCGCGGCGTTGCTGACGTAGGAACCGGTGTCCTTGTTGTTGACCGTGACCGAGATCAACGCGTAGTCGCTGTCCTTGGCGCTCGGGCGATCCGCCGGGTCCGCGGTGTTGCCGTTGGTCACGTCGTAGCCGTAGCTGGCGACCGTCTCCTCGGTGAAATCACCCAGGACGTACACGTCGGAGTCGGGCTTCAGCGGCAGGACCTTGTCGCCGTCGGCCGTTTCCTTGTTCTCCAAAAGCACTGCCGACTTGCGCTGCAGGTCGAGGCCGACCTCGCGGTTGGCTGCGTTGCCGACGACGCCGCCGGCCGCGGCCGGATCGACGTACGGGTTCTCGAAGAGCCCCATCTGGAACAACGGCTCCGTCAGGCGCGTGGCCGCGAGGGTGACGCGCTCCTCTGTGACAAGTCCGGCGTCGACGAGCTCGGTGATGGTCTTGACGTCGTGGAACCCGGACAGCGTGTCGGTGCCGCCGTTGATGGCCGCGGCCACGCGCTCCGGAACCGTCTTGTCCTCAAGGCCCCAGGCGCGGTCGTTGATGATGCCCGTGTCCGAGTTGACGTACCCGGCGAAGCCGAGTTCGCCGCGGAGCAGGTCGTTCACGATCTGGTTAGAGAATGCCATGCCGGTCTCGTCGTAGTCGACGCCGTTGTGGGTCACGTTCACCGGTGCGCCGTAGTACGGCATGATCGACGAGACGCCGGCCTCGATGGCGGCCTCGAAGGGCTGGAGGTGGTACCCGAAGCCGTCGCCGGGGTAGACCTGCGTCTTGCCGAACGAGTAGTGCGCGTCCATGCCCAGTTCCTGCGGCCCGCCGCCCGGGAAGTGCTTCATGGTGAGGGCCACAGGGGAGTCCGGGCTGAGCGAGACTCCCTCGTCGCCGACCGGTCCCTGCAGGTTCTCGACCAGCGATGACATGATGTTGGACGTGAGGTCCGCGTCCTCCGAGAAGGTCTCGTGGGCGCGGTACCAGCGCGGTTCGGTGGAGAGGTCGGCCATGTAGCCGTACATTCCGCGGAGGCCGATCGACGCCCACTCCTCGCCCATGACGCCGGCGAAATCCTCGACGACGGACATGTCCCCGTCCGTGGGTGCCTCGCCCGTGCGCAGCGTCTCCTCGCCCAGGGCCGCGGCGGCGATGCCGGCCTCCTTGGGGAAGGCGCTGAACGCGCCGGCGGATTCGTTGATGCCCGCGCGGGCGTTGGGGTCGATGTGGTTGCGCGCGTTGGACTTGAAGAGCATCGGGACGCCCAGCCGGGTGGCCTCGCCGAGCTCCTGGACGGAGTTCGTGTACGTGGCGGCCTCTTCCGGCGTCAGGGAGGTGCCGGCCTGGAAACCGCCCGTGGCGCCGCCGCAGACGGCCTTGTCCTCGCTGGTCACGGTGTTGCGGAAGACGAAGCGGTGCATCTTCTGGTCGTTGATGTAGCCCTCCGCGGCCGGATCGAGCGTCCCCCGGGTCTGCGTGTCCTGGTCGCAGGCCGCGTTGAGGGTGTCGATCAGCATGAGGCCGGCCTTCTCCTCGAGCGTCATGAGGGACACCAGGTTGGCCGCGCGTTCGCCAGCCGGAAGGCGCCAGTCCTCGTAGGCGTCGAGTTTGCCGTTGGCGTTGAGGTCCTTGAACGTCCGTCCGTTGACCTTGATGGTGTCCTTCACCCGGGCGCCGAGCGTGGGCGGCTTCCCATGGTTGCCTTGGTCCTTCTGTGCGGCGGCGGGCACGTTTGCGGGTGCGCTCTCGCGCGCGTGCGGCGCGCCGGCGGCGGGAACCGCCAGGGCGAGCGCCAGGGGCACGACCAGGGCCGCAACGGCGCGGCCCCGGTGGGCTGGGGGGAACATTCGGATCATGCTGAAGCCTCCGTCGGATGGGTGCGAGGTGCGCGCGGGGCCCGTAGGAAAGGCCGCCGCATGGCGCATCTCCACAGTGACCCGAGACACGTTGAATGTCCGACTGGTTGCCAACAATTGCTTTTGTTGCCCTGTTGCAGCCGGCCGCGCCGCTTCGGAGCGGCCGGTTAACGCCGGATCCCCCGCGGGCACACGGCCTGCGGGGGATCCTGGGGGCGACGCGGAAACGCTAGGGCTTGATCAGCTCCAGCTGGGTCGGCAGCCACAGGCTCAACTCGGGCACGAACACCACGAGGAACAGCCCCACGATGAGCGCGATCAGGAACGGGATGATCCGCTGGATGACCGGCTCGAGGCGGAGCCCGGCGACGCGGGCGCCGACGAACAGCACGTTGCCCACCGGCGGGGTGATGGTGCCTACGCAGAGGTTGTAGACGATCATCGTTCCGAAGTGGACCGGGTGGATGCCGAACTCCATGACGATCGGCAGGAAGATCGGCGTGAAGATCAGGATGGCCGGCGTCGGGTCCATGAACGTTCCCACGACCAGCAGGATCACCATCATGAGGATCAGGATGATCGTCGGGTTCTCGGTCAGTCCCAGCAAGCTATCCGAGATCAGGTCCGGGATCCTCGCGAAGGACATGAGCCAGGACATGGCCGTGGAGACGCCCACCAGCAGCATGACGATCGCAGTCGTCTTGGTGGCGTTGAGCAGGATCTCCGGCAGGTCGCGGACCTTGATGGCGCGGTAGGCGAACCCGAGGACCAGGCAATAGACGACCGCGATCGCCGCGGACTCGGTGGGCGTGAAGACGCCCGCCAGGATTCCGCCGATCACGATGACGATCATCAGCATCGACGGAACGGCCTTGAGCAGGGTTTGGACGGCCACGGCGAACGTGACCCGCTCGGTGGACCTCATCTCCTTGCGCTTGCGCGAGTAGAAGTAGACCACCAGCATGCAGGCGGCGATCCAGACGAGGCCCGGACCGTAGCCGGCGACGAACAGCGCCGCGATGGAGGTGCTGCTGACCAGCGAGTACACGATGAACGTGTTGCTCGGCGGGATCAGCATTCCGGACGGCGCGGAGGCCACGTTGACGGCGGCCGAGAAGCTGCGGTCGTAGCCCTCCTTGGCCTGACGCGGCCCCATGACGGTTCCCACGGCGGCGGCCGCCGCGACGGCGGCCCCGCTGACGGAGCCGAAGAGCGCGTTGGCGACGACGTTGGTCTGCGCCAGCGAACCGGGCATCCGTCCGACCAGCACCTTGGCGGCGTCGATCAGGCGCGCGGCGATGCCGCCGTTGTTCATGAGCACGCCGGCGAGGATGAAGAACGGTATGGCCAGCAGCGTGAACGAGTTGATGCCGGCGAACATCTGTTGCGAGGTGGTGAGGACGGCGCGGTCGAAGCCGATCACGGCGATGATCGCCGCGACGGAGGGAAGCGCGATGGCGACGGCGATGGGAACGGACAGTGCGATGAGCACCACGATCCCGACGAGGAGTATGAGCCCCGCGAGCAATGCAGTTTCCACGGTGACTCCTAGATAACGTCGGGTTCGGTGTCTTCGGTGGGCTGTTCGTCCCCGCGGATGATCGCGAGGGCGTGGTAGACCGCGTAGAAGACGACGATGAGTCCGGTGACCGGCATGACCAGGTAGAGCGGACCGACCGTGACGGGCAAGCCCGACAGGGCCTGCCCCCACGTCCGTTCCGTCACCCGGAGTCCGCCCCAGACCAGCACGAGCACGGCGAACGCGATGATGGCGACCTGGACGAAGATCGCCGTCGCCTTCTCCACGGCCGGTGCGAACTTGCGGACCAGGAAGTCGACGGCGATATGGCCTCGTTCGGCGAACACGAGTGCCGCCCCGAAGAGGCCGAGCCAAACGAACAGGTACTGCGCCAACTCAGACGTCCAGGCGCTGGGGTTCTGGAGGACCTGGCGTGAGAACACCTGCCAGACCACCGTCACCACGAGGACCGCGAAGAGGGCGACGCACGCCAGCGCGAGGACCCGGTCGAGGCTTTTCTTGACTACTTGCATGGAACTACCTGTTCGTCGGCGATGCGTTGGCTACTCGGCGGCCGCGCGTGCGGCGTCGTAGATTGCCTGGACCGAATCGGACGTCACGTACTTCTCGATCAGCGGCTCGAGAGCGGTGCGGAACGCCTCGGTGTCGACGTCGTTGAACTCGGTGCCCGCGGCCTCCAGCTCGGCGTGGGCCTTCTCCGTCTCGGTCGTCCAGAGCTCGGTGTGCTCCTCGACGGCCGCGCCCCACTGCTCGTCGAAGACCGCGCGGTCCTCCTCGGACATGTCCTCGTAGGCGTCGGTGTTGATGACCACGTAGTCCAGCCCCACCAGGTGGTTGGTGTTGGAGAAGTACTTGGCGACCTCGCTGTGCTTCTGCGTCAGGTAGGACACCTCGTTGTTCTCGGCGCCGTCGATCACGCCCGACTGCAGCGCGGTGTAGACCTCGCCGAAGGCCATCGGGGTGGCGGAGCCTCCCATGCTCTCGATCATGTCCATCTGGACGTCGGACTCCTGGACGCGGATCTTCATGCCCTTCATGTCTTCCGGGGTGTTGATCGCGCGCTCGGAGTTGTAGATGCTGCGCGTGCCCTGGGTGAGGCCGCCCAGGACGGTGATGTTCTGGTCCTCGAGCGAGGCGTAGAGGTCGCCGACGATCGCGTCGTCGCCGATGACGCTCATCTGGTGCTCGACGCTGTCGAAGACACCCGGGAGGTTGAAGACCTGGAACTCGGAGTTCAGGTTCTCCAGCTGCGTTCCGGAGACGACGGCCATCTCGACCGATCCGTCGCTGACCAGCTGGATGGCCTCCTGCTGGGCGCCGAGGGTCTCGTTGGCGTAGACGTCGACGGACACGCGGTCCTCGGTGCCTTCGCCGACGTTGGTGCCGAAGTTGTCCAGGGCGATGTAGGAGGGGTGGGTCTCGGTCTGGTTCAGAGCGAGGCGAAACTCCTTCGTTTCGCCGCCTTCCGAAGCGCCGCCGCCACAGGCCGCGAGCGACAGCAT
Source organism: Arthrobacter arnarulunnguaqae (assembly GCF_051262515.1). Taxonomy (NCBI): domain Bacteria; kingdom Bacillati; phylum Actinomycetota; class Actinomycetes; order Micrococcales; family Micrococcaceae; genus Arthrobacter; species Arthrobacter arnarulunnguaqae. Next base: position 86,708 of record NZ_JBIMER010000007.1, read on the forward strand.
CATCACTGTCGCGGTGCCTGCGAGTCCAACAAACTTGGTGGTACGCATGGTTTACCTTTTCCTGCCCCTTCATGGGCATCTGTAAGGGCGCGGATGTCCGGCCGACTCACTCGCAACGAAAGACCCTTCCGCCGGGGGCGGCGGGCCATTGCCATAACTCTATGGAGCCAGTCCTAAGCTTCACTTTTCAACAAGTTGCCACTAGTTGCACGCGCCGCGCCTACAGTTGGCGCGGGAGGTCCACATGACAGATGCGTCCAAACTGCCCTCGATCTACGACGTCGCCGAAGCCGCCGGGGTCTCGGCGTCCACGGTGTCCCGTGCCTTCGCCCGGCCGGGCCGCGTCAGCCACCAGACGGCGCAACGGATTTTCGAGGCGGCGGCCGCCGTGGGATACCGCTCCGCGCACGTCAGGGGCATCAGCCATGCCCAGGGCCAGCGGACCTCGATGATCGCCCTGGTCATCGCGGACATCAGGAACCCCGTCTACGCCGAAATAGTGCGTGGGGCGGAGGCTGCGGCCGCCGAATCCGGCTACACCATGCTGCTGGCCCACACCCAGGAGTCCGAGGCCAAGGAGCGCCTGGCGTTGGAGCGCGCGCTGGCGTCGGTGGACGGGATCGTGCTCTCCAGCTCCCGGATGTCCGATTCCGCCATCCGGATGCTGGCCAAGCAGAAGCCGATGATCGTGATGAACCGCGCCGTCAAGGACGTCGCGAGCGTGGTCACCGACAACCCGCGCGGGATCCGCCGCGCCGCGGAGCACCTGGGCGAGTTGGGGCACCGGAACATCACGTACCTCGCGGGACCCGAGGCGTCCTGGGCGGACGGGATGAGGTGGCGGTCGCTCCGCGAGGCCGCGCTGGAACTGGACCTCTCCGTGCGGCGGACCAGCTCCAGGGCGCCGACGATCGGCGGGGGAGAGGAGCTGGCGGCCGAATGGCTGCAGCACCGTACCACCGGCGTGATCGCGTACAACGACCAGATGGCGATCGGCTTCATCCGGGCGCTGCGCCGGTATCGTGTGCGCGTGCCGCTAGACCTCAGCGTGGTCGGTTTCGACAATAGCTACGGCGCCGCGCTCGTCACGCCGTCGCTGACCACAGTCGAGGCGCCGCTGTATTCGCTGGGTGCGACCGCGGTGAACAACCTGCTGGCCTTCGCGGCCGGCGCGAAGTCCAGGTCCAACACGCCGGTGGTCCTGCCCACGCGGCTGGTTGTGCGCGACTCGACCGGTCCGGCCCCCGCCTGAGTCACGACCGCCCCGCCCTCCTGAGCCTCTTTGTTGCCAACAAATGGCAACTCTTTGACCCCGGGCCCGCCGGACGGAAACGATGTTGGCATGTCCCCATCGATTGCCGCCGCGCCAGACCGGCTCCTCCCGTCCGATTCCGCCGTCCGCGCCATCGCCCGGGACCTGCTGGCCCTCGTCGAAGACCTTCCGATCATTTCCCCCCACGGCCACGTCGACGCGGCAGTTCTGGCGAAGGACACCCCGTTCCCGGACCCGGCGTCGCTGCTGGTCACGCCGGACCACTACGTCAAGCGCCTGATCCACGCCAACGGCGTCCCCATGGAGCGCCTGACCCTCGGTTCCGGGCCCGACGTCGATTCCCGTTCCATCTGGCGCGAGTTCTGCAAGGCCTGGCCACTCTTCGACGGCACCGCCTCCGGCTATTGGCTCCGCTCCGAGTTCGAGCACGTGTTCAAGCTCGGCGACGAGATCTCCGAGGAGACCGCCGACGCCACCTACGACGCGCTCCAGCTCCGCCTCAACGAGCCGGGCTTCCGCCCCCGCCAGCTCTTCAAGGACTTCAACATCGAGGTCCTCGCCACCACCGACGACCCGATGGACGACCTCCGGCACCACGCGGACATCGCGGCGGACCCGACCTTCACCGGCCGCGTGGTCCCCACGTTCCGCCCGGACGCCTACCTCAACATCGCGCACCCGGACTGGGTGGAGAACGTCGACCGGCTCATCGGGGAGGCCGGCGACGGCGCGTCCGGCTACGCGGGCTACATCGCGGCCCTGGAGAACCGCCGCCAGTTCTTCATCCGGCACGGCGCGGTCTCCGCCGACCATGGCAGCAAGACGCCGCAGACTCTGAAGCTGGACCGGGCCGAGGCGGAGCGCCTCTTCACCAAGGCGCGCTGCGGCGAGGCGACGGCGGAGGACCGCGACGTCTTCGAGGCGCACATGATGTACGAATCGGCGCGCATGTCCGTCCAGGACGGGCTGGTCATGACCGTCCACCCCGGCTCCTTCCGCAACCACCACCTCCCGACCTTCGAGAAGTTCGGGGCCGACACGGGCCACGACATCCCGTTCCCCGTCAGCTACACCGAGGGCGTGCGGGCCGTGCTCCAGGACTTCGGCACCGCGCCGGGCTTCAACTTCATCCTCTTCACCATGGACGAGACGGTGTTCTCCCGCGAGCTCGCCCCGATGGCCGGCTTCTACCCGGCCGTGTACATCGGCGCCCCGTGGTGGTTCCTGGACGCGCCGGACGCGATGCTGCGCTTCCGCTCGGCCGTCACCGAAACCGCCGGGTTCTCCCGCTCCTCCGGGTTCATCGACGACACCCGCGCCTTCTGCTCGATCCCGGCCCGCCACGACGCCTCCCGCCGCACGGAGGCCGCTTTCCTGGCCCGGCTCGTCGCCGAACACCGGGTCAGCGAAGAGCGCGCCCGCGAACTCATCGTCGACGTCGTCGACACCTCGCCGCGCCGGGCGTTCAAGCTGTGAGCGCGCCGACCATGGCCGCGCGTCCGCTGAACGCCACCACGTACGACGCCGGCGAGCGCGCCCCCGTGCGCATCGTCCACCTCGGACTGGGTGCGTTCCACCGCGCGCACCAGGCGCGGTACACGCAGCTCGCGGGCGGCAACAAGTGGGGCATCGCCGCCTTCACCGGCCGTAGCGCCGCCGCCGCCGACGAGCTCGCCGAACAGGACGGGCTGTTCACGCTCGTCGAGCGCGGCGCGGAGGGTGACACGTTCGCCGTCGTCGATTCGATCGTCGAGGCACACGACGGCGCCGACCTCCACGCGCTCGCCTCGCTGTTGGCGTTGCCCTCCACGGCCATGGTCACGCTGACCGTCACCGAGGCCGGCTACAAGCTGGCGCCGGGCGGCGGAAAGCCGCGGCTGGACATCGCCGACGCCGCGGTCGCCGCGGATGCCGCCGCGCTGTCCGCCCACTACTCCGACGGGCTGCTGGAGCTCGCCGATCCCGACGCGGCCGGATCCCTCACCGGACGCCAGGTCACGACGGCGGCCGGGCGCCTCGTCGCCGGGCTCGCCGTCCGCCGCGCGGCCGACGGCTGGCCGCTGGCGGTCGTCTCCTGCGACAACCTCGCCGGCAACGGGGCCGCGGCCCGGGCCTCCGTCGTCGGAATGGCCGAGCTGGTCGACGCGCAGCTGGCCGCCTGGATCGCGGAGAACGTCTCGTTCGTGGACACGTCGATCGACCGCATCACCCCGCGCACCACGGACGCCGACCGCGCCGCGGTCGCCGAGGGCACCGGCTACGCCGACGCCTCGCCCGTGGTGACGGAGCCCTTCAGCAGCTGGGTCCTGAGCGGCGAGTTCCCCGCGGGACGCCCGGACTGGCAGGAGGCCGGCGCCGTGTTCGTCGACGACCTCGAGCCCTTCGAGCGCCGCAAGCTCTGGCTGCTCAACGGCGCGCACTCGCTCATGGCCTACGCGGGCCAGCTCCGCGGGCACGCCACGGTCGCCGAGGCGCTCGTCGACCCCGCTGTCGCCGGCTGGGTCGACGCGTTCTGGGACGCCGCCGCCGCCCACCTGACCGATCCGGTGCTGGATGTCCCGGGCTACCGCGCCGCGCTGCTGGACCGGTTCGGGAACCCGCGCATCGCCCACCACCTGGCGCAGATCGCCATGGACGGGTCCGTCAAGCTCGCCATGCGCGCGGTCCCGGTCTACCGGGCCGAACGCGAGGCCGGCCGGGACGGCGAGGCCGCGCTGCGGCTGCTCGCCGCGTGGGCGGACCAGATGGCCGCGCAGGCGGCCGCCGGCGTCGAAATCTCCGACCCGGCCGCGGCCGAACTGGCGTCCATCCTCGCGGATTCCGCGGGCGACGCCACGGCGCAGACCGCAGCGCTGCTCCGTGTCGTCGACACGGCGCTGGGCGACGATGCCGAGGCCGTCGCCGGCGTCGTGCGCCAGCGCGGCACCATCGCCGGCTAGGCCCGCCGCACACCTTCCACGCTTCCTTCCCACTACACGGAATCCCACCTCCGAGAGGACCCCCACCGATGAAGATCATCAAAGCCGAAGTGTTCGTGACCAGCCCGTCGCGCAACTTCGTCACCCTGCGCGTGACCACGGACGACGGCGTCGTCGGCATCGGCGACGCGACCGTCAACGGCCGCGAGCTCGCCGTGGCCAGCTACCTGAAGGACCACGTCGCCCAGCTGCTCATCGGCAAGGACCCGCACCGGATCGAGGACACGTGGCAGTTCCTCTACCGCTCCTCCTACTGGCGCCGCGGGCCGATCACCATGGCCGCGATCGCCGCCGTTGACATGGCGCTGTGGGACATCAAGGGCAAGGTCGCGAACCTGCCGGTGTACCAGCTGCTCGGCGGGGCGTCCCGCAACGGCCTGCGCGCCTACGGGCATGCCTCCGGAACCGACACGGAGCAGCTCTTCGACTCCATCCGCGAGCACCTGGAGCTGGGCTACAAGTCCATCCGCGTGCAGACCGCCGTCCCGGGCATCAAGGCCGTCTACGGCGTCGCCGCGCAGACCCAGTCCTCGGGCGAGCGCTACGACTACGAGCCCGCCGGCCGCGGCGCGTGCCCGCAGGAGGAGGACTGGGACACCCGCGCCTACCTCCGCCACCTGCCCACCGTGTTCGAGGCCGTGCGCAACGAGTTCGGCCCCGAGATCCCGCTGCTGCACGACGGCCACCACCGGATGACCCCCATCCAGGCGGCCAAGCTGGGCAAGTCCCTGGAGCCGTACGACCTGTTCTGGCTCGAGGACTGCACCCCGGCCGAGAACCAGGAGGCCCTGCGCCTGGTCCGCCAGCACACCACCACCCCGCTGGCCATCGGTGAGGTCTTCAACACGGTCTACGACTACCAGGCGATCATCAAGGAACAGCTGATCGACTACGTGCGTGCCGCCTCCACCCACTTCGGCGGCATCTCCCCGCTGAAGAAGATGATGGACTTCGCCGCCCAGTACCAGATCAAGTCCGGCTTCCACGGCCCGACGGACATCTCGCCGATCGGCTTCGCGGCCCAGCTGCACGTGGGGCTCGCGATCCACAACTACGGCATCCAGGAGTACATGCAGCACTCCGTGGCCACCAACGAGGTCTTCGAGCAGTCGATGTCCTTCACCGACGGCTACCTGCACCCGGGCGACAAGCCCGGCATCGGCGTCGAGTTCAACGCGGAGGCGGCGGCGAAGTACCCGTACCAGCAGGCCTACCTGCCGTACAACCGCCTGATCGACGGAACGGTCCACGACTGGTGAGCACCCGGACCGAAGGCGGCCACCGCGTGGTGGTCATGGGCGTCTCCGGCTGTGGCAAGTCCACGGTCGGGGCGCTCGCCGCGCAGGACCTGGGCGGGACGTTCCTCGACGGCGACGCGCTGCACCCGCAGGCCAACATCGACAAGATGGCCGCGGGCCAGCCGCTGGACGACGGCGACCGGGAGCCCTGGCTCCGCGAGATCGGCGAACGCCTGGCCTCCGCCGCCCCGGGGGAGACCCTGGTGATCGCGTGCAGCGCGCTGAAGCGTTCCTACCGCGACCTGATCCGCGCCGCCGCGCCGGAGGCCGCGTTCGTGCACCTGCACGGCAGCCGCGCGCTCCTTCGGGAGCGGATGGAAGACCGGCCGGGGCACTTCATGCCGGCCAGCCTGTTGGACTCCCAGCTCGCGACGCTCGAAGAGCTGGAAACGGACGAGTCCGGGCGCGTGTTCGACATCGCCGCCGGGCCCGCCGAGATCGCCCACGCGGCGACGGCGTGGCTTGGTCAAATCTCGCGCAGCAGCTCCGCGACCGAGGGGTAGACGGCGTCCGGGCGGAACGGGTAGGCGGCGATGTCCGCCGGCCGGGTGATTCCCGTGTGCACGAGCACCGTGAACAGCCCGGCCTCCATGCCGGCGATGATGTCCGTGTCCATCCGGTCCCCGATCATCGCGGTGGTCTCCGAGTGCGCCTCGATCCGGTTCATCGCGGAGCGGAACATCATGGGGTTCGGCTTGCCCACGACGTAGGGCGTGCGCTTCGTCGCCGTGGTGATCAGCGCGGCCACCGCGCCGGTGGCCGGCAGCGCGCCGTCGGTCGAGGGGCCGGTGGCGTCCGGGTTGGTGGAGATGAACCGGGCGCCGCTGTCGATTAGCCGGATCGCCTTCGTGATCGCCTCGAAGGAATAGGTGCGGGTCTCGCCGAGGACCACGTAGTCCGGATCCTGGTCGGTGAGGATGAAGCCGGCCTCGTGCAGCGCCGTCGTCAATCCCGCCTCGCCGATGACATACGCCCGGCCGCCCGGCACCTGGCGTTTGAGGAACTCGGCCGTCGCCAGCGCGGACGTCCAGATGTTCTCCTCGGGGATGTCCAGCCCGGACGCGGACAGCCGCGCCTGCAGGTCCCGAGGCGTGAAGATGGAGTTGTTCGTCAGCACCAGGAACCGCTTGGACGTGTCCACCCAATGCGAAATCAGATCCGACGCGCCGGGAATCGGCTGGTTCTCATGCACCAGCACGCCGTCCATGTCGGTCAGCCAGCATTCGATGTCGTGGGGGGTGCGGCTTTGGATCAGGGGGCTCATAGCCAACCTTTCTTCTTGAAGACCAGGAAAAGACAGACGCTCGTGGCGGCCATCAGGGTGAGCGCGGCCGGGTAGCCCCAGGCCAGGGACAGCTCCGGCATGCGCTGGAAGTTCATGCCGTAGATGCTCCCCACCAGCGTGGGGGCGAAGAGGATGGCGGCCCAGGAGGAGATCTGCTTCATCTGCTCGTTCTGCTCCACGCTGGCCTCCGCCGCCCGCTGCGAGATCAGCGTGGAGGACAGGGACAGCGCGTTGGTGAGCACCTGGCGCATGGCGGCGATCCGCTCGGTCAGGCGGATGACGTGGTCCTGGACGTCCGCGAGAAGCCGGTCCAGTTCCAGTGCCGCCGGGTCCGCGCCGGGACGCTCGACGGCGCTGCCTCGCGGTTCGGCGTCGTCGTTGACGGCCGCGCGGCGCAGGACGGAGACCATGCGCTCCAGGGGGGAGACCGCACGCTGGAACTCGACGACCTCCCGGGATAGCTCGTAGATGCGCCGCGCCACCAGGGTGTTCCCGGTGAACAGCTCCGACTCGATCTCCTCGATGTCGTTGTCCAGGCCGTCGGCCACGGGCACGTACTCGTCGACGACCTGGTCCAGGATCGCGTAGAGCACGGCGTGCGGGCCCATGGACAGCAGCGCCGGATCGTCCTCGAGCCGCCGGCGCACGGGCGCGAGATGGGGTACCTCCACGCGGCGCACCGTGACCACGAAGTCCGGGCCGGTGTACACGTGAAGCTCCCCGAACTCGACCTTTTCGACGTCGTCCAGATAGCGCGCGGGCCGCAGCACCACCAGCGTGTGGTCCCCGTAGTGGTCCATCTTCGCGCGCTGGTGGCCGTTGAGGGTGTCCTCGATCGCGAGTTCGTGCAGGTTGAGTTCGTCCGCGACGGCGCGCAGCTCGGCATGGTCCGGGCGGTAGAGGCCCAGCCACGCCATGCCCCCGACCGCCTTCATGTGCTCGAAGGTCTCCGTGAAGTCCGCGGGCGCGGCGGTCCGCTTGCCGTCGACGTAGATGGCGCTGTCCACAATTGCCACGGGCGGGCTCCTTTCGGCGTGCGGGTAGGGCCAGTCTTCCACCAACTAGGATTGGACGGTGAAGAACGCCCCCGAAAAAGCCCCCGATTCAGCCGCCGCGCCCGCCGAAGCCGCGGAGCCGACCGTGGCGTGGCAGGACCCGAACCCGCCCGTCGGCGTCGGGCCGTGGGAGGGCGAGCGGCCCGAGGGGACGCACTGGGACGAGGAGCTGCTGCGCGACGGCGACCGGCGCAACGTCGCGGACAAGTACCGGTACTGGTCGCACGAGGCGATCGTCGCCGACCTGGACACGCGGCGGCACGACTTCCACATCGCGATCGAAAACTGGCAGCACGACATGAACATCGGCACGGTGGTGCGCACGGCCAACGCGTTCCTCGCCAAGGAAGTCCACATCATCGGACGACGCCGGTGGAACAAGCGCGGCGCGATGGTCACCGACCGCTACCAGCACGTGCGGCACCACGCCACCGTCGCGGAGTTCACCGAATGGGCGGCCGGCGAGGGGCTCGCGGTCATCGGGATCGACATCTTCCCGGACTCCGTGCCGCTGGAGACCTTCGAGTTGCCGCGCAACTGCGTCCTGGTGTTCGGGCAGGAGGGCCCGGGGCTCTCGGAGGAGGTGCACGCGGCGGCGGAGGCCACGCTGAGCATCGAGCAGTTCGGTTCCACCCGCTCCATCAACGCGGCCTCCGCCGCGGGCATTGCCATGCACGCGTGGATCCGCCGGCACGTCTTCGGCCAGCTTCCCGCCTGAGTTCCCCGGGGCGCCTCCCTAGGCCGGGCCCGACGCCAGCTCGCGGTGCCGTTCGTGGGCGAGGGCGACCTTCGCGCGGATCGCGTCCACGTCCTTGGCCTTGTCGCGGTACTTCTTCTCCATGGTGCGGATGTTCTCCTCCTCCTGGACGAGGCTCGTGTAGATCCGCTCGCGCTCGGCCGTGTCGGCGGTGTAGTCCAGGTCCAGGTACGTCTCGGCGTGCCGGCGGGCGTTGTTGATGGCGGTCTGGGCCTTGCCGGCCTTGGAGACCAGGGAGGCGACGACGGTGAGCACCAGGACGCCGACAATCACCGAAAGGGAGAGCGCGGTGGTGATCTCAATGACGTCCACGTGTTCGCCGCCGTTGATGAACGGGAGGTTGTTCTCGTGGAGCGCGTGCAGGAAGAGCTTGACGCCGATGAAGCCCAGGATCGCGGCGAGTCCGTAGGAGAGGTAGATGAGCCGGTCCAGCAGTCCGTCGAGCAGGAAGTAGAGCTGGCGGAGGCCCATCAGGGAGAAGGCCGTGGCGGTGAAGACGATGAAGACGTTCTGGGTCAAGCCGTAGATCGCCGGGATCGAGTCCAGCGCGAACAGGATGTCCGTCCCGCCGATCGCCACCATCACCAGCAGCATCGGGGTCAGGGCCTTCTTGCCGTTGACGATCGTGAACAGCTTGTCGCCGTCGTAGTGGTCCGAGGTGTGCAGGAAGCGCTTGGCGAGCCGGATGATGAAGTTGTTTGCCTGGTCGTCGCTGTGCCCGCTCGGCTTGAGCAGGTTGCCGGCCGTGAGCAGCAGGATCAGGCCGAAGACGTAGAAGATCCACGAGAACGTGTTGATGAGCGCGGCACCGGCGAAGATGAACGCCGTGCGCATGATCAGGGCGAAGACGATGCCGAAGAGCAGCACCTTCTGCTGGTCCTCGCGCGGGACCTTGAAGCTGGCCATGATGACCAGGAACACGAACAGGTTGTCCACCGAAAGCGCCTTCTCGGTGATGTACCCGGCGAAGTACTCCCCGCCCATGGTTCCGCCTCCGACAACGAGCACCCCGATTCCGAACAGGATAGCCAAGCCCACGTAGACGGAGGACCAGATGGCGGCTTCCTTGAGTTGCGGAATGTGCGCCTTGCGGATGTGGAAGAAATAGTCGAAGGCCAGCAGGCCCACAATGGCGATGATCGTCGCTATCCAGACAAACGGGGGAACGGTCACGGGCGGATCCTTTCGGGGACGTTGATTCCCGCGAGTCTCTCCACCGGACGCCGTCCGGTCGCTGCACCCGGCGCGGCAACGGTGCCTCGCGTGTTGACGGGTGCAGCGCGGGGATACTCCCTCACGCTCAGCCCAGCATAGCGGAGGAGCCTGCCCGTTCGCTGTGCCGACCTCCACGGCTGCGCGCGGACCCGGGACTGCACCTGCTCGACGACGTTGCCCCCACCCCGGGGGGTGCTGCCGTTTCTCAAGGCGCGGTTCGACGGCGCGGGGCAACCCTCGAGCTGCTGGCGCCTGTAGCCGTGTGACACAGAACGCACCGCCGCCCGGGGAATCGTTAGGATGGACAGAGCCAACGACGTCTACTCCCATCCCATCGAATCAGGAGTCAGCATGCCTATCGCAACCCCGGACAAGTACAACGCCATGATCGACGCCGCCAAGACCGGCGGCTACGCCTTCCCGGCAGTGAACGTGACCTCGTCGCAGACGCTCAACGCGGCAATCCGCGGCTTTGCCGAGGCGGAGTCGGACGGCATCATCCAGGTTTCCACCGGCGGTGCGGCCTACTGGTCCGGCGCATCCGTGAAGGACATGGTGGTCGGCTCGCTGGGCTTCGCCGCCTTCGCCCGCCAGGTCGCCAAGAGCTACGGCGTCAACATCGCCCTGCACACGGACCACTGCCCGAAGGACAAGCTGGACTCCTTCGTGCTGCCGCTGCTGGCCGCATCTGAGGAGGAGGTCAAGGCCGGGCGTGATCCGTTCTTCAACTCGCACATGTGGGACGGCTCGGCGGAGACCCTCGAGGACAACCTGCGCATCGCGGCCGAGCTGCTTCCCCGCACCGCGGCCGCCAAGCAGATCCTCGAGGTCGAGATCGGCACCGTGGGCGGCGAGGAGGACGGCGTCGAGAACGCCATCAACGACAAGCTGTACACCACGGTCGAGGACGCGCTGGCGACCATCGAGGCCCTGGGATCAGGCGAAAACGGCCGCTACATCACCGCGCTGACCTTCGGTAACGTGCACGGCGTCTACAAGCCCGGCGGCGTGAAGCTGCGCCCGGAGATCCTCAAGGACATCCAGGCGCAGGTCGGCGCGAAGATCGGCAAGGACAACCCGTTCGACCTCGTCTTCCACGGCGGATCGGGCTCCTCCGAGCAGGAGATCGCCGACGCGGTCTCCTACGGCACGATCAAGATGAACATCGACACGGACACGCAGTACGCGTTCACCCGCCCGGTGGCCGGCCACATGCTCGCCAACTACGACGGCGTCCTGAAGATCGACGGCGAGGTCGGAAACAAGAAGACCTACGACCCGCGCGTCTGGGGAGCCGCGGCCGAGGCCTCCATGGCCGCCCGCATCGTGGAGGCCGCGCGTCAGCTCGGCTCCGCCGGCAAGAGCCTGAAGTAGGCGGCGGCGTGAGCGAGGGCCTGGGCCGCAACCTGCTCGGCATTCCCGAAACACTGCTTCCGGACGAGACGGAGGTGGACGCCCGCCTGGCGGCCGGCGACGAGCCCGTGGACGTCGCGGCGGCCCAGCCGACGTCGTCCCTCGCCTGGGCGCTGCTGGCGGACGACGCGTTCGCCGAGGGCCACCCGGTCGAGTCCTACGCGTACGCCCGGGTGGGCTACCACCGTGGCCTGGATTCGCTGCGGAAGTCCGGCTGGCGCGGACAGGGGCCCGTCCCGTGGCGCCACGTGCCGAACCGCGGCTTCCTGCGCTCGCTGTACGCGCTGGGCCGTGCGGCCGCGGCGATTGGCGAAGCGGACGAGGTCGACCGGATCGGCAAGTTCCTGGACGATTCGGACCCGGCGGCGAAGGCCGCGATCGAGGCCGGCGAATAGCCACAGGTCACTACGGCGGTCCTTCCGCCGCGGCCCCGCGCCGTGGTGGGAGGACCGTCGTCGTGATGGCCACGGCTTGGGGAGTGCGGGGAACCGAACTGAACCCAAAGCGCACGGGCGGATCGACCGGGGCCAACGCGCCGAGGTCCGCGCCGCCCCAGCCCGCGGAAACCCGGTCGATGCCGCGGATCGAGCGGACTCCGTAGAACTCGCGGCGGCCCCCGCCGGCCGAGCCCGCCGTCGCGACGCCGGGCACCAGCGCGCGCGCCAACGGGTTGATGGCGGCCAGCCACGCGGGATGGACGGCGAGACGCGCCGGGATGCGCTCCACCGCCCGTCCCAGCGCGGTGACCGCGCCCAGGTGGACCGTGAGGTCCAGGGGACCGCCGCAAACCCGCAGGACGAGGTCCCCGGTCAGGGCTGCGGTCAGTGGGGACACCACGACGTCGTCGAATCGGTAGGTCGCCCACACGTAGTCCGCGACCGCGCGGTTGGGGGCCAGCAACGTTCGGTTTCCGGCTCGGTCCTCCGTCATCACGTCCGTGAAGGCGCCCAGCGGGGACTCGGTCCAATGCCCGACCACCAGCCGCCGGCCCCCAGTGGTGCCGAACCCGGCAATGTACCCCGTGAAGCGTTCCATGGCCCCACGCTACGGGGCCGCTCCGCATAGAATCGATAGCCGCACCCGTCGAAAGGACCCCCTTGGCCAAGCTCTACTTCCGCTACGGCGCCATGAACTCCGGGAAGTCGACCGGCTTGCTGCAGGCGGCGTTCAACTACGAGGAGCGCGGCCAGCGCGTCCTGCTGGCCAAGCCGGACGTCGACACCAAGGGCGACGCGGAGATCGTGTCCCGCCTGGGCATGACGCGTTCCGTGGACTTCCTGATTCCGCCGGACGCGCCCGTCCGCGCCCTGTATTCCGCGCACGCGGCCGGCGACGATCCCGACGCCCTGTTGGAACACGTGGACCGGCAGCCCGTCGCGTGCCTGCTGGTCGACGAGGCCCAGTTCCTCTCCCGCGCGCAGGTCGACGACCTCTTCCGCATCGCCGTGCGGGACAACGTGCCGGTGCTGGCGTACGGCATCCGAACGGACTTCCTGACGCGGGCGTTCCCCGGATCGCACCGGCTGATGGAGATCGCCCACACGCTGGAGGAGCTCAAGACCATCTGTCGCTGCGGGCGGAAAGCCATCTTCAACACCCGTCGCGTCGGGGACGGCGTCGTGTTCGACGGCGACCAGGTCGCCATCGACGGCCAGGACGTCTGGTACGAGTCGTTGTGCGGGTCCTGCTACCTCGAGGCGTCCGGCGGCCGGCTGGGATCCTGAGTCCTCCGACCGGGGTCCCGGGACCGACCGCTCTTCCCAGATCGCCGGCGGGCGAGCATCATGCAGGTATGGAACCGGTCCAGGCGCTCGCCGAGAGCGTGGTTGTGCACATTCCCCCTCCTCGCGCGTGGGCCCTGCTCACGGACTGGGTGGCCGCGCCGGTGTGGATGCCCGGAGTGACGGAAATGCACGCGGAGGGACCCACTGAACCGGGACTCGTGATCGACTTCCACGCGCGCGGACACGACCGCACCGCGGAGATCACCGCGCTGGATCCCGGGCGGAGCATCACCATCTCCACGGGGGAGGGGGACGCGGGCGTCCACTACGCGTATCTGTTGGCGGCCGATGGTCTGGACACGCGGCTGACGCTCGAAGTCACCGTCCACATCGGCGACCAGCTGGGGGACATGGCGTCGGACATCGCCGCCTCGGTCGCCGAGGCGGACCAGACCCAGCTCGCCAACTTCAAGCGGTATGCGGAAGCGGCTCCGTAGGCCGGCCCAGCACGCCGTCGAGGATCGCGCGGACGCCCCACGCGAACGCCGCCTCGCCCAGGTCGGGACCGCCGGTCGCGCCGACGGCGTCGAGCGTCGCCCGGTCCTGTTGCGCGGCCACGGAGCCCAGGATGTGGTTGAGCAGCAGGTGCTGGGCCCACGCGGAGCGGTCCGCGGGAACGCCGGCCGCCTCCAGGAGATCGCGGAGCCGGGTAAGCGGGGCCAGGGCGGCGGGTTGCATCGTCTGGGCCAACTGGACCACCTCGGCGCTGTCCGGGACCGGGACGAGTGCGGCGCGGATCGCGCCGGCCAGGCGCTTGATGGCATCCCGCGGCGCGCCGACCGGGGTAGGTTCGGCGCCGATGTCCCTCAGCAGCTGCGCCGCGACGTCCACAAGCAGCTCCTGCTTGTTCTTGACGTGCCAGTACAGCGCGCCGACTTGGACGTCGAGTTCGCGGGCCAACCGGCGCATCGAGAGGTCCCCGAGCCCGAAGTCGCTGAGAATTCCGACGGCGGTGCGCACTACCTGTTCCCGTGTCAGCGCCATGTCCACAGTCTAGGCGGGGGCGCGGGCCCCGCCGTCGGTCCGGCTTTTGCGTGGTCCTGTCCAGGCCCTGCTGCCGATGGTGTTCCACGCTGGTTTCCGGTGGCGCTGCGGCGAAGACTCGCTCACAAGCCGATTGCCGGACCCTGTATCCGGCGGGTTCCGCCGTGGCGCAGCACGCCGACGTCGTCGAACGCGACAAACCGGCAAAGCCCGTCTCGGTGAGTGCCGCCGACGGGGACGCCTTGGGCAAGTCAACGCGGAGTTTGACCCCGGGTATGACCCACGTTACAGTTGGCTACCGATCGATCGCTCGGGATGTATGGCCGGAATAAGTTTCTTACCGCGAAGGCGCCATCGATGACCTGACACTAGCGGACTGTCCCCTGAGCCACAGGTGTGCACGAAGCGTTGGGGCTCTCGCCATTGGCGTTGGAGCCGTCCAGCATGTCCGGTATCGGGGTCCAGCGACCACCGTGCCTAATATCCTGCGCCGATTCGTGGAGGCCGGTCGCGCAATCCGGAAGAGTCGCCGTCGATTCTTCCAGCATGGCATCGCGATAAAGCGCGGGTATAGCCCCCATCGATCAGCCCCTTCGCGGCGAACGGGGCCCATATCCATTAGAAAAGGATGACAAAGATGTTGCAGACCCTGTCTCGCCCAATGAGCCGTCTCGTGGAGAGATGGCTTCCCAGCCCGTTGATTCTCGCCGTGATCCTTACGGTGACCGTCGCTGCCATGGCGTTGCTCATGACGGATATCGCCCCTGACGACCTCGTGCTTGGATGGGGCGAAGGGCTAACGGGCTTGCTCGAGTTCATGACGCAGGTGGCTCTGGTCCTGTTGTTGGGCTTCACACTGGCCAACACGCGGCCCGTGCACCGGCTCCTCGTGCGCGTGGCGTCGCTCCCGCGAACGCCCCGTCAGGCCTACGGGTTCGTCACGATCGTCAGCGGTTTGGCCTCTCTGGTCAGCTTCGGTCTGGGACTGATCGTCGGTGGTGTCATCGCCGTTGAGGTTGCACGCGTGGCCCGGTCCCGGGGAACCAAGCTTCACTATCCGCTGCTCGTTGCGTCGGCTTATAGCGGGTTCGTTGTCTGGCACATGGGCTACTCCGGCTCCGGTCCGCTGAACGCAGCCACGGAAGGTGGCGCATACTCGGCGCTCCCCGGCGGTCTCGTGGATATCACACGCACCACGTTCTCCACGTGGAACATCGTTGCCACCATTGTCACCTTGGTGGTTATCGCCGCCGCCATGATGCTGTTGTCACCGAAGAATCACGAACAGATCGTCGTTGCCCCGGATGCCGTCTTCGCCGAGGGCGAAGCCGCGGAGGCGGACGGAGAGGACGTTGCCACGAAGTCCCGCCGGACCCCGGCGGAACGTGTGGAGAGGCTGAGGGTATTCACCTTGATCCTCGGTGTAATGCTGGGCCTATACCTGGTTCTCTACTTCGGCAACAACGGCTTCCAGCTCACTCTGAACATTGTGAACTGGACTTTCCTGTGCTTGATCATGCTTCTGGTCGGAAACGCCAACGAACTGGCCTCCCTCATTGCCCGAGGCGGACGAACCGTCGGCGAGGTCCTGCTGCAGTATCCCCTTTACGCTGGCATCATTGGCATGATGAGCGTCAGCGGGCTCGTGAATATCATCAGCAACTTCTTCATCGAGATTTCCTCGGCGACGACACTGGGCCTGTGGACGTTCCTTGCTGCAGGCTTGCTCAACATGTTCATTCCCTCCGGCGGCGGGCAGTTCGCCGTCATGGCCCCCCTGTTCGCCGAGGCCGCCAATGCGCTGCATGTCGATCAGGCCGTGGTGATCATGGCGATCTCCTACGGCGACCAATGGACCAACATGATCCAGCCGTTCTGGGCGATCCCCTTGCTGGCCGTGGCCGGATTGAAGATCCGCGACATTCTCGGTTACACATTCATCACCTTGGTCTTGAGCGGCCTAGTCTTCGCCGGGACACTGCTCATCGTCGCTGCAGGCTGAGCGATCAGGCTCAGCCTGCCCCTCCGGGCGTCGATGCCAGTGGGTAATCGCGGCTAAGGACACCTCGAGCCGGCTGGGCTCAACCGAGCGTCGGCGGAAGCAGCCGTCGTTGCCCGTGGCCGCCCGAGAAGCTGAATGCCTGCCGTGGCGAACTCCGGGTTCCCGCTCCAATGGGTGGCTCTGGTCGGTGTCTCGCATCCGTTGGGTGCGTATGCACGGCCGCAGCACCGCCGACACGGGCCGTCCGTTGACGAAACCGGCAACTGTCGCGGAAGGCGGCATTGCCGGTCCGAGTCCGCCGGTGCCGTGGAAGTCCGCGGCAGACTTTTGCCCCTCGGCCTTGATCCACCGATCGGTTTCCGGCGCCCGCCGCCGGTGGATCAAGGCTTGGCGATTGGCCATAGTTTTCGCAACCGGCCCCTAACCGTCGGTACACCGGGTGCGTGGGCCGGCCTCCCGGGGCTATAACACCACCATCACGCAGTCGATGCGCATCGCTTGGCGTGCCGCCGGGGTGGGCCGCCCGCGTCCACGGCGATACCGGCCTTCCTCGACACGCTGGGCGCGAACGCCGCGCACCTTGCCCCTCAGAGGCAACCGTGGCGGTGCCTTGCCCGCCGAACGGTTAGAACACCGCCGGTCGTCCGACGGCCATGGTTGTGACCTCGCGGTATCGCTCTACCAGTTCCTCGGGCGTCAACCGTCCGTCCGGTTGGAACCACTGGGCGACGCCGGTGCACATGGTGATCAC
Source organism: Arthrobacter arnarulunnguaqae (assembly GCF_051262515.1). NCBI lineage: Bacteria > Bacillati > Actinomycetota > Actinomycetes > Micrococcales > Micrococcaceae > Arthrobacter > Arthrobacter arnarulunnguaqae. The sequence goes on from NZ_JBIMER010000007.1 coordinate 103,503, forward strand.
GGCGGTGCTGACTTCCCGGGGATAGTGAGTGGTGAAAATCCCCGACCTGGCGCCCCGCTCGATGATCGAGTCCATAAGCCGTTGCTGGCGGTCGCGGGCGGCAATATGTTCGGAGCGCGCTATGCCGTTCAAGCTCCGGATCTCGCTATATGCAATAAAGGCCAGCTCTCTGCGGCGCGCGTGGAACAGAACGAGGCACTCGACAAGGAGGTCGAATTGGCGCGGAACGGACGGCCCGGCTTCTGCGATGGCTAGCTGACTGCGCATCCACAGGTCGGACATGGCATGCGACATGACCGCTACCAGCAAGGCGTGCTTAGAGGGATAGTGGTGGTACAACCCAGGAACGGAGAGGCCGGTGCGGGCCGCCACCTGGCGTATCGTCGTTCCGTGGTAACCCTGTTCCATGAAGCACTCGAGCGCACTGCCCAGCATCGGGGGGAGGTCGTCTTGGGCGTAGTCGCGCCACTGCGACGAGCCGGTCGGCGCCTCGGCCCCGTTGGTATTCTCGGAAGTTCTCGTCATGACAGCTCAGCCTCGCGTTGGGGTTTCCAAAATCTCAAATCCGGACATCCGAGTATGATCGACTCCGCACAGCGTACCGATCGATCGGTCGGTAGGCAATCGCGCTGTAGGGCCGATTCCGCCTGAACGGTGAAGGGTTTCCGGAAGCGGTACGGTAAGTAGGTGGCCGCGGAACGGCCACATGCGCATGGTGGACGAAGGTGCCTGAATCGACATCGTCGACCGGCTTCAGGATGATATCAGTGTCTCGACGACAAACTACGGCCACGGGCGGCTGAGGACGTTCTCTGCGAACACTCCGCCACCTCCGTCTCCGCCTAAACGGGGCAAGCCATCACCGAGGAAGAGATGACTGAATTCACCCAGCAGGGCCTTGCGGCGTACAAGTATCCACGCATCGTTTACATGGTCGACGGACTGCCCAAGACGCCGGCCAATGGGATCCGCCGCCGCGCGCTGCGGGGAGCCCCGCTTGGGAAGAGCCGGCGGTGAGGACCGACCGCGGACTCGCCGGAAAGACGGCAATCGTCACCGGCGCCAGCCGGGGCATCGGTTTGGCCGTCGCACGTGACCTCGTCGCCCATGGAGCGCGGGTCTGCATCACCGCCCGCCGACCCGAGTCGTTGAAGGAGGCCGCGGCAGGCTTTCCCGAGGTTCAGGTCATTGCGGTCCCGGGCGCGTCCGATGACCCCTTCCACCGGCGGGAAGTCCTCGACGCCGTGGCGGAGAGGTTCGGCGGACTGGACATCCTCGTCAACAACGCCGGTATCAATCCCGTCTATGGACCCCTTCTGGACCTTGATCTCGACGCGGCCCGCAAGATTTTCGAGGTCAACGTATTCGCGACGTTGGCCTGGGTGCAGGGCGCAGTCAACCACCCCGGCCTCCGTTTCCGGGAACGAGGAGGGACGGTGGTCAATTTGTCCTCCGTCACCGGACAGACACCCTCCCCGGGCATCGGTCTCTATGGCATCAGCAAGGCCGCCGTCTCCCACCTCACCCGGACCTTGGCCGTGGAGCTGGGTCCGCAGATCCGTGTCAACGCCGTTTCCCCAGCGGTCGTGAAGACGAAGTTCTCCCGCGCCCTTTACGAGGGCAAAGAGGAGGAGGTGGCCCGCGACTACCCACTCGGACGGTTGGGAACGCCGGAGGACATTGCAGCCGCCGTCACCTACCTGGCCTCGGCGGATTCGGCATGGGTGACCGGCCAGGTCCTGACCCTCGATGGCGGCCTCGCGGCTGCCGGCGGCACGGCCTGATCTGCTCCTGAAATGAACGCCGCACATGAGCACAGCACCTTTGGATGCTTCACATGCTTCGGAAATTGTGGAGGACCGCGCCGCCCCGCCGAATCAGCCTCGGGACAGCCATGTCGGCACCGCGTTTGTTTCGGGGACCGCGCGGTCCCGGACGAGGAACCCCTCTGCCATGCCAAGCGGGCCGGGGAAGCATCTGCAGGGGCCCTGAAAAGCCTCGAAGAAGTGGGACGCTGGAGTTCGGTGGAAACGGGTATACTTCCTCACCGCAAAGGCGCTCCTTTTCGGTCGAAAACAGCTCTCTCGCGATACCGTTTCCTCAGGTCAGGAGCGCCTTTATCGTTCTCACGCACACCCGGGACAGCCACCCCGTGAAAGACCGGGGCCAAGCAGCTTCATCTAACCGTAGGTCTCACCGCATCACGCCAGAATCGTACGGCAACTCCGTTATGTCCCTCCGGGGCTATGACAGTGCGGGTTCCCTTACGGCTCTTTCTCGCTCCAAGAGCTGGGCGACAAATGCGGTATTGAAATCCCCGCTTGTAAACTCCGCGCTTTCGAGGATTCTCTTCTGGAACTGCGCCGTGGTTGTGACGCCGTCAACGACGAGTTCATCGAGAGCACGGATCATGCGGGCAATTGCCTCATCGCGATCCTGACCCCAACAAATCAGCTTGCCGATCATCGAGTCGTAGTATGGAGGGATGCGGTAACCCGATTCGATGTGGGTATCCATCCTTACCCCGAAGCCGCCAGGCGCCCGGAAGTTGGTAATCTTCCCGGGACCCGGAGCGAAGTTGTTCTCAGGGTCCTCTGCGTTGATGCGACACTCGATCGCATGGCCGCTGAAAACGATGTCGTCCTGTTCCAAGCCCAGGAGCGACCCGCCGGCGATGTGCAGCTGGAGCTTGATGAGGTCGATGCCGCTGACCATCTCCGAAACGGGGTGCTCCACCTGAATCCGGGTGTTCATCTCGATAAAGTAGTACTTGCGCTCGATGTTGTCGAAAACGAATTCGACGGTTCCGGCATTCCGATAACCCGCTTCCTTGCAGAGGGCTACCGCGGCCTGCGCCAGGCCTTCTCGCAGGTCTGCATCCAGGACCGGAGAGGGCGATTCCTCGACCAGCTTCTGGTTCCGGCGTTGCGCGGTGCAGTCGCGTTCCCCCACATGCAGTGCTGTGTGGCCATCCGAGATCAACTGGATTTCAATGTGCCGGATGTCGGTGAGATAGCGCTCGAGATATACCGAGGGATCCCCGAAGGCCACCTCGGCCTCGGACATGATCTCTGCCAGGTCCTTTTCGAGCGTTTCCGCAGCTTGGACGACGCGCATCCCTCGTCCACCACCGCCTGCAGCCGCCTTGATGAGAAGTGGGTAGCCGACCTCGCTCGCCACCGCCAGCGCTTCACTGAACTCGGCGATCGCTCCCGCCGAACCGGGGACGGTTGGCACCCCGGCTTGACGCGCGATCTTCTTCGCCTCGATTTTGTCGCCCATGCGCCGGATGACGTGGGAAGCGGGGCCAATGAAGGTGACACCTTCCTGTTCGCACATTTCGGCGAAATCGGCGTTCTCGGACAGGAAGCCGTAGCCGGGATGGATAGCATCAACCTTGAAGGCCAACGCCGCCCCCAATACCGCGCGGGCATCGCGGTAGCTCAGGTTCGCTTGTGCCGGACCGATACAGATGGATTGATCCGCCATTTTGACGGGCAGGGAGTCCGCGTCGGCCTCCGAATGCGCGATCACGCTACGGATGCCCAGTTCTTTGCACGCCCTGACGACACGCAGGGCTATCTCGCCGCGATTCGCGATGAGCACGCTCTTAAGGGGTTCAACCATCCGTTCCTCCTGTTGCGCCACCGGTCATGCCCTGCGCTTAATCACCATGAGCGGCTGACCGAATTCGACCGCCTGCTCGTTGTCGACCAAGATCCTGGCAACGGTGCCCTCGACCTGGGCCTCGACGTTGCTCATCAGCTTCATGACCTCCACGATGCATAGCACCGAGTCGGCAGTGACGCTGTCGCCGACGGAAACGAAGTGGGGCGCACCGGGCTTGGGCGACGCGTAGAAGATACCAACCATCGGTGCCTTGATCAGCACCTCGTCGGGTGCCAGCGTGTCGGCGGGCGACGGTTCGCTCGCGGAGGGTGCTGGCGCTGCGGCCACCGGCGCGGGCGCGGCCACCGGCGCGGCCGCTACTGGCGCGGCCGCAACTGGCGTCGCGGGAGCGGTGCCGGGCCGCTGGCGGTCGCGCGAGATGAACAACTCCACATCGCCGAACTTAAGCGAGACCTCTCGCACGTCCTCGGCGAGGTTCACCCAATCGACGATCGCGCGGAGTTCCTTGATATCAGGTGGGTTAAGCTGCATTTTCACTCTTTCCTTTTTCAATGCTGATCTGCAGGTGTCCTGCTTTTAGCGTCTTCGTTCCGGTCGCGCTCTTCTCATGGAGTGCCTTGATCAGGCCAAGGAACGGCCGGTGAATCTCCTCGGCGTTTCCGCCCGCCTGCACGGTTTTCTTCATCTCATCAACCTGGGAACCAGCGAACATTGCCCGGAGGAGCAGAAAGTCGATGCCCTCATCGGGGTGGCGTTCACGCAGATCGGGGAGCATCGGTGCGGTCGGGGCGGGTTCGAGCGCAATGTTCGATGCGCCGTTGGCAATGATCCGTTCCATGAGCGCGGGCTCAATGGGTGCCAACAACTTGCCGTAGTAGCCGAGGACGTATTTCTTGATCTCGTTCGGCACGATCGAGTAGCGCTCACCTGAAATCACGTTCATGACCGCCTGGGTCCCCACGAATTGGGCGAACGGAGTGATCATGATCGGGAACGCCAGCTCGGAACGCACCCGGGCCACTTCATGGAGGAGTTCGTCGAAGCGATGCGACAGTCCCGCCGTCGCCAGCTGCGAATGGAAGTTCGACAGCATGCCGCCGGGAAGCTGGTGCATGAAGTGCAGGCCGTTGTATGCAACCGGATGGCCAACCGGCTTGTCCTCCGCCTCGGCTATGGCCGACAGCTGCTTACTGATCGTCTCGATCCGCTCGTCGTCGACGTTGACCTTGTATCCGAGCGCGCGCAGATCGCGCACGATGTCCTGCGTCGCCGGTTGTGCGGCGCCGTTCGCCAACGGCGCGATCGAGGTGTGCAACGCGTCGCATCCCAGTTCGACGGCTTCGACGTAGACGAGCGGCGCGAGCCCCGTCAGGCAGTGGCTGTGAAGCTCGAGGGACCTGTCCCCAATAGCTGCCTTGAGGGCGGGCACAAGGGTGCGGATGCGGTCGGGTGTCAAGAGTCCAGCGGCGTCCTTGAGCATGATGGCATCGACATCGGCCTTCTCGATCAACTCAAGCGCCTTGGCGACGAAGAGTTCGTCGGTGTGCACCGGGCTCTCGCTGAAGGAAACCGCGCCAAAGGTGGAGGCACCCAGTTGCTTGGCCCGGATCAGGCCGGGAGCTATGTTGTCGATGTCGTTGAGGCCATCGAACGAGCCAATGACCCGAAAGCCGTTGGCGTACAGGTTCTCAACCCAGGCCTCGATGACGTCGTCGGCCAAGAAGTCGAATGCGGCGATGTTTTTGGAGCGAATCAGTGCCCTGAAGCGGGTGTTGGGCGCGCTCTGGTGAGCCAGCCGTACCCGCTCCCACGGGTCCTCTTTCAGGTAGCGGACCGCCACGTCGAACTGGATCGGCGCCATGAGGTCAACCTGCTCGAAACCAACCTTGTCGAAATCACCGGCCATCGAAACGATGTGCTCGGTGCGCATCCGGGTGGCCCAGAGGCTCTGATGCGCATCGCGCAGGGTCGTGTCGATGATCTTGATTTCACGACGGCTGTTCGCCGGACGCCCACCAAGGCTCATCACGGAGGTAATGCTTTCCGGGCTAGTTGTCGAATTCATCGATCTCCAAGTTCATTTCGCCACCATACCGAGCGATCGCTCGGTAGCTAACTGTAATCAGGCCCACGTTCACCGTCAAGCGCCAAACGCTCAGTGCTCCGTCCGTGGAGTCCAGGCGGCGGCGCGGGGTGGATGCCCCGCCGGGCCGATGTCTCCCGTGCGGCTGGCTGCGGCTCGGGCGCGGCGCACGAAAGTGCCCTGCCGCGACCTTTTGGGCCTCCGCGCCACCGGCCGACGGGCCGGCGCCGCGCTCTTCAGTGCACCGTGCCGTCCGCCGTGTAATCTGTTGCCAAGACAATTGAACACTGTTCAGGAGGACGGCCATGACGGAAACCATTGATCGACAGCAGGCGGAAACGGGGGGCGCGCGTCCGGCGGACCTTGCCCGGCGGATCCTGGAGGGCCACCGGCTCACCGAGGCGGAGGCGCTCGCCATCCTCTCCGTGCCGGACGCCGAAACGCTCGGCCTGGTCGCCGCGGCCGGAACGCTCCGCCGCCGCCACTTTGCCGACACGGTCAAGGTCAACTACCTGGTCAACCTGAAGTCCGGCCTCTGCCCCGAGGACTGCACGTACTGCTCGCAGCGGCTCGGCTCGGCCGCGCAGATCCTCAAATACAGCTGGCTCAAGCCGGAGGAGGCCGTGCAGCAGGCAACCCTCGGCATCCGCGGGGGCGCGACGCGCGTCTGCATGGTCGCCAGCGGCAAGGGGCCCTCGGACCGCGACGTCGAGCGCGTCGCCGGAATGGTGGGGCAGCTCAAGGACGAGCACCCCGGCGTCGAGGTCTGCGCCTGCCTGGGCATCCTGAAGCAGGGCCAGGCCGAGACGCTGCGCGGGGCCGGCGTCGACGCCTACAACCACAACCTCAACACCGCCGAGTCCAAGTACCAGGACATCTGCACCACGCACGAGTACGCGGACCGCGTCGCCACCGTCGAGAAGGCCAAGGACGCGGGCCTGTCCCCGTGCTCCGGGCTGATTGTCGGCATGGGGGAGAGCGACGCGCAGCTCGTCGAGGCCGTCTTCGCGCTGCGCGAGCTGGACAGCGACTCGATCCCGGTCAACTTCCTCATGCCGTTCGAGGGCACCCCGCTGGAGGGCACGTGGGAGCTGACCCCGCTGCGCTGCCTGCGGATCCTCGCCATGGTCCGTCTCGCCTGCCCGGACAAGGAACTGCGCATCGCCGGCGGCCGCGAAATGCACCTGCGCTCGCTGCAGGCCACCGCGCTGGAGGTGGCGAACTCCCTCTTCCTCGGCGACTACCTCACCTCCGAGGGTCAGGACGCCGAGGCGGACCTGGCCATGATCGCCGACGCCGGCTTCACCATCCTGGGGCACGACGCCGGTGCCTCGGCCTCCAGCCCCGTCCTCCGGCAGCGCGGGGCGGGAACCGGCGCCGCCCCGAACGCGTGAGCCCGCGGCTCCTGGAGCGCGACGCCGGCCTCTTGTGGCACCCGTACGCGCCGCTGGACGGCGGGGCGCTGTTCGCCGTCACGGGCGCGTCCGGTCCCACGCTCACGTTGGACGACGGCGCCGGCCGCCACACGGTGATCGATGGCATGGCGTCCTGGTGGTCCGCGGTCCACGGCTACGGGCACCCGGCGCTCGACGCCGCGGCGGCCCGCCAACTCGGCGACTTCAGCCACGTGATGTTCGGCGGACTGACGCACGCCCCCGCCGTCGAACTAGCCGAACGCCTGGTGCGCATGGCCCCCGAGGGGCTGGAGCACGTCTTCCTCGCCGACTCGGGCTCCGTCTCGGTCGAGGTCGCGCTGAAGGCCGCCGTCCAGTACCAGGCCGCGTCCGGCAGGCCGGGTCGGCAGCGGTTCCTGACCATCCGCGGCGGCTACCACGGCGACACCTTCGCGGCCATGAGCGTGTGCGACCCGGTGGACGGGATGCACGCGGCCTTCCCCGGGCTCGTCGCCGGGCAGGTCCACGCCCCGCGGCCCCCGGCCGCACGCCTGCGCGTGCCCGACGGCCAGCCACTGGATTCCGGGACCTGGGAGTACGACGCCGGAGCGCTGGCCGCGTGGGAGGCCGAACTCGGGCGGTTGGCCGGCACGCACGAGGCGGAACTGGCCGCGATCGTCGTCGAACCGGTGTTGCAGGGGGCCGGCGGGATGCATGTCTACCCGCCCGAGGCCCTGCGGATGCTGCGCCGCGCGGCCGATCGGCACGGGCTGCTGCTGATCGTTGACGAGATCGCCACCGGCTTCGGCCGGACCGGAAAACTCTTCGCCAGCGAGTGGGGCGGCGTGGTGCCGGACATCATGTGCGTGGGCAAGGCGCTGACCGGCGGCTACCTGAGCCTGGCGGCCGTGTTGTGCCACACGCGCGTCGCCGCGGCCCTGTCCGGATCGGAACACGGCGCGATCCTGCACGGCCCCACGTTCATGGGGAACCCGCTGGCCTGCGCGGTGGCCGCGGCTTCGCTGGACCTGCTCGCCGCGGGGGAGTCCGAACCCGCCTGGCGGGAGTCCACCACCGCCCTGCACCACTCCTTGACCACCGCGCTGCGTCCCGCTTCGGGCCTCCGGAGCGTGAGCGACGTCCGGGTGCTCGGCGGCGTCGGCGTCGTGGAACTGGATCGCCCGGTCGACGTCGTCGCCGTCACCCGCGCCGCCGTCCGCCACGGCGCCTGGGTGCGGCCGTTCCGGAACCTCGTCTACGTGATGCCCCCCTATGTCTGTGTGCCGGAGGACATCGCCGTACTGGGTGCGGCCGTGACCGCCGCGATCGCCGAGGTTCACGACGGCGCCGGAGAGGACCACTGATGGGTTCCATGCACGACTGGATCGCCGGACGCGCCCGGGTGCGGGCGGACCGCGGCACCGTCCGCGACACCCGCGGCGCCGCCGGGCTCTACGACCTGGCGTCCAACGACTACCTCGGGTTGGCCCGGGATCCGCGGCTGGCCGAGGCCTCGCGCCGGGCCGTTGCGGAGTTCGGCGCCGGGGCCGCCGCCAGCCGGGTGGTCACCGGAACCCTCCCGGTGCACGACGAGCTCGAGTCCGCCCTTCGCACCCTGACCGGCCGGGACGCCGCGCTGGTGTTCTCCAGCGGATACACGGCCAACCTGGGCGTGCTCGGCGCGCTCGGGGGACCCGGGACGCTGGTGGTGCTGGACGCCCACGCGCACGCCAGTCTCATCGACGGCGCCCGGCTCTCCCGCAGCCCGGTCGAAACCGCCCGGCACAACGACGCCGCACACGTCCGCGAGCTGCTCGCGCGCCGCACGGTGCCGCGCGCCGTCGTCGTGGTGGAGTCCGTGTACTCGGTCCTGGGCGACGCGGCGCCGCTGCGCGAACTGGCCCGCGCCTGCCGGGAACTGGACGCGCTGCTGGTGGTCGACGAGGCGCACTCGCTCGGGGTCCACGGGGCCGGGGCCGTCCACGCGGCCGGGCTGGCGCGGGACCCCGACGTCGTCGTGACCGCGACGCTGTCCAAGGCACTCGGGGCGCAGGGCGGCGCCGTCCTGGCCGCCGGGCCGCCCGCCGAGGCCCTGCGCGAACACCTGGTCAACACCGCGCGCACCTTCCTGTTCGACACCGGGCTGGCCCCCGGACCCGCCGCGGCCGCGGCGGAGGCGGCCCGCATCGTCGCCTCCGAACCCGGGCTCCCCGGCTTGCTCGCCGAACGGTCGGACCGGATCGCCGCCGCGCTCGCCGGCCCGGGCTTCGAATCCGGGACCGGCGCCGTGCACTCGGTCCGCGTGGGAGACGCCGCCGTGGCCACCGCGGCGGCCGGGGAACTGCGCACCCGGGGCATCGCCGTCGGCTGCTTCCGGACGCCCAGCGTGCCCGACGGCGTCTCCCGCCTCCGCGTGACCGCACGCGCCAACCAGAACGCGGCGGACCTCGACCGGGCGCTCGCCGAGGTCGCCGACGTCCTGCGCCGCAGCGACCGGTGCGCCAGCGACCGCCCGTCCCGTGAGGAAGCCACCGCATGACCAGGACCGACACCGACGGACGCTACCTGCGCGTGCGGGACCCCGACACGGTACGCGATGTCCTGCGGCGCACCGAGGAGTTCCTGCCGGAGAACGCGCTCACCGCCGTCGTGCCGTTGTGTCCCGAGGCGCTGCGGGTGCTGGCGCGCGTCGGCTTCTCGCTGCCTCCGGTGCTCGCGTCGGCGTCCGGTCCGGAACATCTGGACGTTCGGCGGACGGTCGCAGCGTTCTTCAGCCCGGGGAAGGTCGGCGCGCTGGAGGCGGACATCGCCGCGTTGGCGGCTGACGCCGCGGAGGCCGCCCGGGAACGGATGACTGTCGGGGACGACGTGGACCTGGGGGAGGCGCTGGCGTCGGTGGTGCCGCCGGCCATCATGGCCCGGCTGACCGGAACCGCGGTCCCCGACGGCGACGCCCTGCAGCGGTGGAGCCGCGACTCGCTCGAGCTGTTCTGGGGGTGGCCGGACCCCGCACGGCAGGTGGAGCTGGCCCGCAGCGCGGCGGAGTTCTACGCGTGGCTTCGGGGCGAGGTGGAGGCGTCGCGGGGGAGCGGAAACCTGTTCGGCGTCCTGCACGACGCCGGACTCGACGTCCGGCGGATCTGCTCGCTGGGGTACTTCCTGGTCATCGCCGGTCAGGAAACGACCGCCCTGCTGATCAACACCGTGCTGTACCGGACGCTGCGGGACCGGGAGGCGTGGGCGGCGTGCCGCGAGGAACCGGCGGCCCGCGCGCAGGTCCGCAGGATCCTGGCGAGCGAGTCGTCCGTGCACACGTGGCGGCGCCGGGCCGTCACGCCGGCCGTCGTCGACGGGCACAGCCTGCCGGCGGGGGCGGAGATCGTTCTGGAGCTGAGCGGGCACCACGCCGCGGGCGACTCCAGCGGCTACGCCCTGGCGTTCGGCTACGGGTTGCACCGGTGTCTGGGCGCGCGCCTGGCCGAGCTGGAGGCCGTGGTGGCGCTGCGGGAGGCGGCGCGGCTGCTTCCCGCGGCGGTGGGGACGGGGCCGGAGCCGCCGTGGCTGCGGTTGTTGTCCTTCCAGGCGCCGCTGCGGGTTGCCGCCCGGATGGCCGGGGAGGGGTCCGCATGATCCTCATGGTCACGGGAACGGACACCGGCGTCGGCAAGACGGTTGCGACGGCGGCACTGGCGGCCGCGCTGGACGCGGCCGGGCGGCGCACGGCCGTCTACAAGCCTGTGCAGACCGGGGAGCCGGCCGCGGGGCACGGAGCCGAACACCCGGGTGGCGACATCGGCGAGGTGGCGCGGTTGGCCGGGCCGGGCATTGGGGTGGCGGAGGGCGCCCGGTTGGCCGAACCCATGGCTCCGGTCGCGGCGGCCGCCGCCGAAGGGGCCGGGCTGCCCACGCTCGCGGAGCACGCGGGGCGCGTTGCGGCGCTGGGCGGGGCGAACGACGGCGTGCTGGTCGAGGGGGCGGGCGGCGTCCTGGTGGAGCTGACCGCAGCCGGGGAGACGATCGCGGACCTGGCGCTGGCCGCCGGCGGCGCGATGCTGGTGGTGGCGCGGGCGGGCCTGGGGACGCTGAACCACACGCTGCTGACGCTGGAGGCCCTGGGCGCGCGCGGGGTGCCGGTCGCCGGAGTGCTGATCGGGGCCTGGCCCGCCGTCCCGACCGCGGTGGAGTTGTCCAACGAGGAGTTCCTGCGGGACGCGTGCCTGAAACGGGGCATCGAGTGGTGGGGGAAGCTGCCCGCCGGATCCGCCGGGCTTTCCCCGGCGAAGTTCCGCGCACGGGCCGCTTCGTTGCTGGGGCGGGCGGCGGTCGTATACTCGAACGGAGCCGATTCATGAATTTTGTCCGAGTTGAAAGGTTCCACCATGACAACGCCGTCCACTGGAATTGACCATTCAGTCGCGCCCGGGATGCGCGCTCCGGCGGAGGATCCCCGCGTCATCATGCGCAAACGCATCGGACTGGCAGCCGGCGTGCTGTTGGCCGTGGCCGTGTACTTCCTGCTCCCGGCGGACCTTGAACAGGCCGGCCGGACGACGGCGGCGATCGCGGCCCTGATGGCCGTCTGGTGGATGACCGAGGCCGTTCCGTTGGCCGTGACCGCGCTACTGCCCCTGGTGCTCTTTCCCGTGCTCAACGTGGCGCCGATCGACGACGTCGCGCCGCCCTACGCCAATCCCATCATTTTCCTGTTCATGGGCGGCTTCCTGCTTGCCCTGGCCCTGCAACGCTGGAACCTGCACCGGCGCATCGCCTTGGCGACGGTCCTGCTGGTGGGCACCAAGCCGAAGATGCTCATTGCCGGATTCATGGTCGCCACCGGATTCCTGAGCATGTGGGTCTCCAACACGGCCACCGCCGTGATGATGATTCCCATCGGGCTCTCGGTCATCACGCTCGTCGCGGAGTCCGGCAACGGCACACGCGCGCCGAAGAACTTCAGCATCGCCCTGATGCTCGGTATCGCGTATGCGGCGTCCATCGGTTCGCTCGGCACCATCATCGGGACCCCGCCCAACGCGCTGATGGTCGGCTACCTGGCCGAGAACCACGACATCACGGTCGGGTTCGGCCAATGGATGCTGGTGGGCGTTCCCATGTCCATCGTCTTCATGGCCATCGCCTGGTTTCTGCTCACCAGCGTCATCTACAAGCCCGAAATGGATGAGATCCCCGGCGGCCGTCAACTGATCAACAGTGAGTACAAGAAGCTCGGTTCGATGAGCGTCGGCGAAAAACAGGTCCTGGTGATCTTCGTACTCGCCGCCGCGGCCTGGATCTGCGTGCCGTTCCTCTGGCCGGAGTCCAACATCGCCGACGCCGTCATCGCCATGGCCGTCGCCGTCGTGCTGTTCGTCCTCCCGGCGGATGTCCGGAAGGGCGTTCCCCTGCTGGATTGGTCGAGCGCGAAGGCCTTGCCCTGGGACATCCTCATCCTCTTCGGCGGCGGCCTGGCGCTGTCCTCCCAGTTCGGATCCAGCGGCCTGAGCGAATGGATCGGCACGAAAGTCGCAGGCCTCGAGGCGCTTCCACTGATCCTGCTCGTCGCCGTCATCGCCGGACTGGTCCTCCTGCTCACCGAACTCACCAGCAACACCGCGACCGCCGCGACTTTCCTGCCCCTGATCGGCGGCGTCGCCATCGGACTCGGCATCGACCCCATGCTGCTGGTCATCCCCGTGGCGATCGCCGCGACCTGTGCGTTCATGCTGCCGGTGGCCACGCCGCCCAACGCCATCGCCTTCGCCTCCGGCCACGTCCAGATCAACGACATGGTCCGGGCCGGCGTCTGGCTGAACCTCATCGCCCTGGTCCTGACCACGATCACCACGCTCACCCTCGCCGCCTGGGTCTTCGGGCTCGTCTACTGACAGAACGCGGCACCGGCCGGACGCCGCCTCCTGTGGATAACTCGCATGTTGTGGCCCACTCCGGTAAACTCGGCGCGTAAGAGCCCCTATCTCTTACGCGCGCCCCCGGGACGGGGCGCGGGCGAGTGGTCAGGGGCGTTCTTGTGTCCGGCACCGCCGGAACCCGGTGCGAACCGGTCTGGCCGAACCAGCAAGGGGAGGATCCCATGCCAGCAATCGTGATCGTCGGAGCCCAGTGGGGCGACGAGGGCAAAGGCAAGGCCACCGATCTGCTCGGGGGGCGCGTCGACTACGTCGTCAAGCCCAACGGCGGCAACAACGCCGGGCACACCGTCGTCGTCGGCGGCGAGAAGTACGAGCTCAAGCTCCTTCCCGCGGGCATCCTTTCCCCGAACGCCATCCCGATCATCGGCAACGGCTGCGTGGTGAACCTCGAGGCGCTCTTCGAGGAGATCGAGGGACTCGAGGCCCGCGGCGCCGACACCTCCAAGCTCCGCGTCTCCGCCAACGCCCACCTCGTGGCCCCGTACCACCAGACCATGGACAAGGTCACCGAACGCTTCCTCGGCAAGCGCGCCATCGGCACCACCGGCCGCGGAATCGGCCCGGCGTACATGGACAAGGTGGGACGCCTCGGCATCCGCGTCCAGGACGTCTTCGACGAATCCATCCTGCGCCAGAAGGTCGAAGGGGCTCTGCGCCAGAAGAACGAGCTGCTGGTCAAGATCTACAACCGCCGCACCGTGGAGACGGAGGAGATCGTCCAGTACTTCCTCTCCTACGCCGAACGCCTGCGCCCCCTGATGATCGACGCCACCCTCGAGCTGAACACGGCCCTGGACGAGGGCAAGGTGGTCCTCATGGAGGGCGGCCAGGCCACCCTTCTCGACGTCGACCACGGCACCTACCCGTTCGTCACGTCCTCGAACCCGACGGCGGGCGGCTCGTCCGTCGGCTCGGGCATCGGCCCCACGCGCATCACCCGGTCCATCGGCATCGTCAAGGCCTACACCACCCGCGTCGGCGCCGGACCGTTCCCCACGGAGCTCTTCGACGAGATGGGCGAATACCTGCAGAAGACCGGCGGCGAGTTCGGCGTGAACACCGGCCGCCCGCGCCGTTGCGGCTGGTACGACGCCGTTCTGGCGCGCTATTCCGCGCGGGTGAACGGATTCACGGACTACTTCGTGACGAAGCTGGACGTCCTGACGGGCATCGAGCGGATTCCGGTGTGCGTCGCGTACGACGTCGACGGCGTGCGCCACGACGAGATGCCGATGACGCAGACCGACTTCCACCACGCGAAGCCGATCTTCGAGCACTTCGAGGGCTGGACCGAGGACATCACCGGGGCGCGGACGCTGGAGGATCTTCCGGAGAACGCGCGGAACTACGTCCTGGCGCTGGAGAAGATGTCCGGCGTGCGGTTCTCGGCCATCGGCGTCGGTCCGGACCGCGACCAGACGATCGTGCGTCACGACCTCGTCAACGGTTAGGCCTCGACGGGCAGGGATTCGCGGCTAGAGTCGGGGGAATGGCAACCAGTTCCCCCGCTTCCGGTTTCGTCGGCGTCCGAGGCGCCCGCGAAAACAACCTGCGCAACGTGGACGTCGATGTCCCCCGGGACGCCGTGGTGGCGTTCACGGGGGTCTCCGGATCCGGCAAGTCCTCGCTCGCGTTCGGCACGATCTACGCCGAGGCCCAGCGCCGGTACTTCGAATCCGTGGCCCCGTACGCGCGCCGGCTCCTGACCCAGGGCCACAACCCGCAGGTGGAGGAGATCACCGGGCTGCCGCCCGCCGTCGCCCTCCAGCAGCGCCGGGGAACGGCCAGTTCGCGATCGACCGTCGGGACGATCACCACGCTCTCCAACTCGCTGCGCATGCTGTTCTCCCGTGCCGGCAGGTACCCGGAAGGCGCAACTAGGCTGGATTCGGACTCGTTCTCGCCCAACACGGCCGCCGGGGCCTGCCCGGTCTGCCACGGACTCGGCGTCGCGCACACGGTCACCGAGGCGTCCCTGGTCCCGGATCCCTCGCTGAGCATCCGCGACGGCGCCATCGCGGCGTGGCCCGGCGCCTGGCAGGGCAAGAACCTCCGCGACATCGTCACCGTCCTGGGCCACGACGTCGACGTCCCTTGGCGCAAGCTGCCGCGGAAGACGCGCGACTGGATCCTCTTCACCGAGGAACAGCCGGTCGTCGAGGTGAACCCGGAGCGGGACCGCGTGGCGAAGCCGTACAAGGGCCGGTTTTGGAGCGCCAAGAGCTATGTCATGCACACGCTCGCGGACTCGAAGAGCCAGACCATGCGCGACCGCGTGCTCCGCTACATGGAATCCGGCCCGTGCGCCGAATGCGGCGGCAGCGGCCTGCGCGCCGAGGCCCTGGCCGTCACGTTCGACGGCGCCACCATCGCGGACCTCAACGCCCTGCCGATGACCGTGCTCGCCGAGCGGCTGCGCTCCTGCGATCCGGCCAGCGCCGGCGGGCCCAACATTGCGGACATCGCCGCGCCCATCACGGAGGATCTGGTGCGGCGCGTCGACGTGCTGCTCGGCCTGGGGCTCGGCTACCTCGCGCTCGGCCGGACCACGCCCACGCTCTCCCCGGGCGAAACGCAGCGGCTGCGCATCGCCACCCAGCTGCGGTCGGGGCTCTTCGGCGTCGTCTACGTGCTGGACGAGCCGTCCGCCGGACTCCATCCCGCGGACGCCGAACCCCTACTGGCCGTACTGCAGCAGCTCAAGGAGGCCGGAAACTCGGTCTTCGTCGTCGAGCACAACATGGACGTGGTGCGCCGGGCGGACTGGATCGTCGACGTCGGGCCGCACGCCGGCGAGGGCGGAGGCGACGTCCTCTACAGCGGGCCGGTGGAGGGGCTGGCCGACGTCGGCGCCTCCATCACGCGCGGCTTCCTGTTCGACGGCGACGGGTCGGCCTCCGGAGCGCGCCCGGATTCCGCCGGGGGTGGCGGCGCGCGCGAGGCGGTGGGCCGGATCCGCCTGGAGGGCATCGAACTGCACAACCTGCGCTCGCTGACCGCCGAGTTCCCACTGGGCGTGATGACCGCGGTGACAGGCGTCTCGGGCTCCGGGAAGTCCTCGCTCGTGCGGGTCGTGGCGGACTCGGTGCGCCGGCACGTCAGGCCGGAGGCTCGCGCCGCGGCCGCGGACGGACCGGCGGACGGCGAGCCCGAGGTCCCCGAGGCGGTGGCGTCCGTGGCGCACGTCGCCGGGCTGGAGACCCTCGACCGGCTGGTGACGGTGGACCAGAAGCCCATTGGGCGGACGCCGCGCTCCAACCTGGCCACCTACACCGGCCTATTCGACTCCGTCCGGAAGGCCTTCGCCGGGACGGACGAGGCGCGGCGGCGGGGATACGGCGTCGGCCGGTTCTCCTTCAACGTCGCCGAGGGGCGGTGCCCCACGTGCCAGGGCGAGGGCTTCGTCGCCGTCGAGCTCCTGTTCCTGCCCGGAAGCTACGGCCCCTGCCCAGACTGCCACGGTGCGCGCTACAACCCCGAAACGCTGGAGGTCACGTACCGGGGCAGGAACATCGCGGAGGTCCTTTCCCTGCCCGTCGACGACGCCGCCGAGTTCCTCGCGGACGTTCCCGCGGCCGCGCGGAGCCTCGCCACGCTGCGGGAGGTGGGCCTGGGGTACCTCCGGCTGGGACAGCCGGCCACGGAGCTCTCCGGCGGCGAGGCGCAGCGGATCAAGCTGGCCACCGAGATGCAGCGGCTGCAGCGCGGGCACACGCTCTACGTGCTGGACGAGCCGACGACGGGGCTGCACCCGGCCGACGTCGTGCGGCTGATGCGCCAACTCGACCGGCTGGTGGACGCCGGGAACACGGTGGTGGTGGTCGAACACAACATGGACGTGGTGGCGGCCGCCGACTGGGTGATCGACATGGGCCCGTCCGGCGGCGACAAGGGCGGGCGGCTCGTGGCCGCGGGCACTCCCGCGCAGGTCGCCGTCGCCAAGGGAAGCGCTACCGCGCCCTACCTCGCCGCGAGGCTTCCGGGGACGGAATCCTAGCGGCGGCGCGGTGCGCCTCGGCGACGAACCCGTCCGGCCGCACGACGACGACGGTGCCGTCCGGCAGGTGCCGTCCCGGGGCGGCGGCGAACCCATGCAACGGAAAGCCGTGGCGCCGCCCAACCTCGCCGCCCAACGCCGCCGCGGACGGTCCGTAGGCGTGGACCTGCCAGCAGGCGTCCTGCAGCGGGGCGTGGTTGTCGGGGACCCAGGGGAGCCGGCGACCCACCAGCCTGCCGCGGCGGTTCCACCGCGCCAGACCGCGGGTGGCCTCCGCGGCGCGGCGCTCCGACTCCGTCATCCAGTAGTGGATCCGGATCTGGGACACGTACCCGAACATCCTGCCGCCGGCCGGCGACCGCGGCACCAGCCTGATGGCCACCGGCCACACGCGCGGCAGCACCACGGTCCGCAGGGCACGCGCCGCCCGGGAGGTGGAGGTCACCGCGGTGAACACCCGGTCCGTCGTCGAGACCAGCCGCAGTGCCACGGGCCGGCGTTCCGCTCCGTAGCGGTCCAGATAGTCCCGGGGCATGCGGCCACACAGCACATCGGCCAGCTTGCAGACCAGGTTGTGGGCGTCCTGGAGGCCGGTGTTCATCCCCTGCGCGCCGACCGGGGAGTGGATGTGGGCCGCGTCCCCGGCCAGGAACACCCTGCCGTGACGGAAGGCGTCGGCCACACGGTGGTGCACCCGGTACGTCGCGAACCACCCGGCGCCGGTGTAGCGGATGCCGAAGTCGCCGGCGAGCGTGGCGCGTGCCCGCCCCTCGTCGACGGCGGCGGCTTCCTGACCGATCGGCGCGGCATCGTCTTCTTGGCGAACGATCCCGAGCAGCCGCACACGTTCGCCGCCGGAGCCGTCCGGGCCCATGGGGAAGGCGAGCATGAAGTTCTCCTCGCTGACGCGCAGGTTGATGCCGGACCCCGTCCCGGACACGCCGTTGGCGTCCACCACGTAGAAGACCTGCTCGCTCGTGGCGCCCTGGAACCCGATGCCGAGTGCGCGGCGGACGGGGGAGGACGCGCCGTCGGCGCCGATCACGTACCGGGCCAGGATCCTGATGCGCCCCTCGGGGCCGTCCGCTTCGACGGCGACGCGGCCGTCGTCGTGCATTTGCTCCAGCGAGACGAAGGCGTGGTTCCACCAGACGGCGCGGCCGCGCGCGGCGAGGCGCCGGGACAGGATCTCCTCGTTGTCGCTCTGTTCGAGGATGTGGATACCGGGGTACTTCGTCAGCCCGTGGCCCATCCGCCCCAGCGGAAGCGCTCCGAGCGTGCGCACACCCACCCCCGGGCGCAATTCGGACGCCGGAACCGCCCGCCGCAGCACCTCGTCGACGACCCCGAGCTGCCGGTAGATCTCCATGGTCCGCGAATGCACGCCGAGTGCGCGGGACTCCCGCGTGGGGCCCGGCTTGGCGTCGATGACCATGGCGTGGATCCCCAGCTTCTCCAGCCAGTTGCCGGCCATCAGGCCGGTCGGTCCGGCGCCGACCACCACGACCTCGGTGCGCAACAAGGCAGTGCCCATGACCACAGGCTACGCTCGGCGACGCGGTCTGGGTACGCTGGAAACAGTCCCCCAGCGGAAGGCAGCAAGATGAAAATCAGTGTTGGTCAGTTTTCTCCGGCCGGAACCCTCGAGGAAAACCTGGATGTGGTCCGCAGGCTGGCGGGACGCGCGGCGTCCGAGGGCGCCGGACTCGTGCTCTTCCCCGAGGAGACGATGTTCACCGTGCGCAAGGTCGAGGGCGACCTTGCCTCCGCCGTCGAGCGGGATTGGTCGACGTTCGTGCAGCAGGTCTCGTTCATCGCCGCCGAGAACTCGATCGCGATCGTTGCCGGCGGCTACGAGGCCAGCGGTGAGCCGCAGCCGTACAACACGCTTGTTGTCGTCGACGCGACCGGACGGATCGTGGGGACCTACCGCAAGGTGCACCTCTACGACGCGTTCTCCTACCAGGAGTCCACGAAGATCAAGGCGGGCGACCCCGAGGCCACCGGGACGTTCGAGATCGGCGACCTCAAGTTCGGCGTCATGACCTGCTACGACATCCGGTTCCCGGAACTCGCGCGGAAGCTGGCCGTGGACGGCGCCGACGTGCTGCTGGTCGCCGCGGCCTGGTTCAAGGGAGACCACAAGATCGACCACTGGGAAACCCTGCTCAAGGCGCGGGCCGTGGAGAACACCGTGTGGGTGGCGGCCGCCGGGACGAGCTCGACGAACACCATCGGGCACTCCGCCATCCTGGATCCGTTGGGCATTCCGGTCGGTTTCCTCGACGAGGAGCGCGAGGAACTGGTGACCGTGGACGTGACGCGGCGGCGGATCGACGAGGTGCGGGAGTTCCTGCCCGTCCTCAAGAACCGCCGAATCGGCGTGTGAACGGGGCCGGTTGCCGCGGATCGAAAGTTTTCGGCCGCGCGTAACTTCCGTGGGTGTGGCCGCGATTACCGAAGTGAAGAAGCCGGGCCGAGGGTTCCCCCCAACGAGTCTCGGCCCGGCTTCTGAACATCTCCGGCCGGACGATTCGTCGACGGGCGGCTAGGGGCGACTAGACTCTAGCCCAAACCGTCCCAAACGATTTCAGGAGTGTCTTGGTCCCCGTCCTCACGGATGAGGTAATGAACAGGGCCCGGCAAGGTGATGCCGAGGCTCTGTCCGTGTTGTACGGGGGTCTGGCAGGTCAAGTCCGCGGCTATCTCGAGGCCAAGGGCGTGGAAGACGCCGAGGGTGTGACGCAGGATGTGTTCCTGGCGGTCTTTACCCAGCTGGCCAAGCTTGAGGGAGGCATCGCTGGATTCAAGAGGTTCACGTTCTCGGTGGCCCACGCGCGGATGGTTGACGCGACCCGGGCCAGGGTCCGCGCGCCCCGCCTCGACGAATACGAGGCGGACACGGATCCGCGCAAGGCCTCTTCCGCACACGAAACCATCTTGGAGCGGCTTGATTCCGGCCCCCTCGGCGCAGTCGTCGACGGACTGCCGACGGACCAGCGGGAGTGCGTCCTGCTCCGGGTCGTGGCGGGAATGAGCATTGAAGAAACGGCCAACATCATGGGCAAAAGCCCGGGGGCCATCAAGCAGTTGCAGCGGCGCGGGCTGCTGGCCATGAAGAAGACTTTGGAGGAGGCGGACACGAATGACACGCATTGACGGCAACAGCGCTGCGAACGTGGCCCGTCTGCTCGCGGAGAGTGGCGTCC
Source organism: Arthrobacter arnarulunnguaqae (assembly GCF_051262515.1). NCBI lineage: Bacteria > Bacillati > Actinomycetota > Actinomycetes > Micrococcales > Micrococcaceae > Arthrobacter > Arthrobacter arnarulunnguaqae. Next base: position 123,746 of record NZ_JBIMER010000007.1, read on the forward strand.
CGTCGGACCCGCGCCTGGAAAAGGCGCTCATGTCCCTCGAGACCTACGCGGATCGCGAAGCTCCCCGCCCCACCGGCCAACTGAAGGCGCTGCTCGACGGCATCGGCGAGAACGCTGCCGGGGGGAAGCCCGACGGCGGGAAGTCCAACGTGGTGCCGATGCGCCGACGGCGCGGCTCGACCGCCGCAGGAACCGCCCTGGCCTTGGCCCTTGCCGCCGGCCTCGGAGGTGTCGCGGCCGCAACGTCGTGGCAGGACAAGGCGCCGACCGTTTCCTCGGTGGGCGTCGCGGCGGGTGCCGTCACGGAATATCCCCGAGCCAGGGTCACGTCCGTCCCGGCCCCCACGCCCGCTCCCGTGGCCGTGCCCTCCAGCGTCCCGCGCGAGGTGGACCCTCCAGGACTCCAGACACGTTCCGCGGCGGCACCGGCCGCGGCGCCGAAAATTCCCGCGAAGCAGGAGAAGGCGCAAGCCCAAAGCAAGACAGCGAGCGCCGGCGCGGCGAAGGCCCTCACCCAGGCTGGGGCGAACTCCGCGGCCCAGCAAAGGGCAGCGGCGCAACAGAAGTCGATTGCCCAGAAGTCAGCGGCCCAGAAGTCGGCGGCGCAGCGACAAGCCGCGGCAGAGCGCAAGGCACAGACGCAGTCGCAGAAAGTGGCGCAGGCGAAGCGGGAGGCACAAGCCAAGGCGAAGGCCGCTGGACAGTCCGCCCGCGCTCTAGCCGCGGCACAAGCCAAGAAGGCGGCGGCCCGCAAGGCCGCGCAGAAGGCGACGACCTCGGTCAAGAGATCCGTGTCCAAGGCTCCGGCAATGGTGAAGCGCCCCGTCGAAAAGCTGAAGCTCAACCTGCCGCGCTAGCACCAACACGGCAAGGGCCCCGTGCCCGGCCCGGCACCGTGGTGGTGCCGGCCGCGCACGGGGCCCTTGTGCGTTCCCGCCTAGGCGAGGACCTGCCGCTTCGAACTGACCACGCCGGTGTTGAACCCGGCCAGGTGGAGCCCGCCGTGGAACCGGGCGTGCTCGATCTTCACGCAGCGGTCCATCACCACGTTCAGCCCGGCCTTCTCGGCGTCCGCCGCGACGTCCTCGTGCCATGAACCCAGCTGGAGCCAGATCGTCTTGGCCCCGACGGCAACGGCCTCGTCGAGCACGCCGGGAAGGTCGTCGTGCTTGCGGAAGACCTCCACCAGGTCCGGCGTCTCCGGCAGGTCCGCCAGCGACTTGTACACGGGCTGGCCGAGGATCTCGTCCAATACCGGGTTCACGAAGTACACCTTGTACCGGGTGGAGGACAGCAGGTAGGTCGCCACGAAATACGACGCCCGGCTCGGCTTGTTGGACGCGCCGACTATCGCGATGGACTTGGTGTTCCGCAGGATGTTGAGCCGCTCGGGGGCCGAGGGGCCCTCCCAGGTGCGCTCTTCGGTGGTTGCGCTCACTGTGCCGCTCCGATCTGGGCGGGCGCCGGGACGGCGCACGCCTCGCCGTCGTACTCCGGAGCCGCGAGCCCGCCGCCCGCCACGTCCTGCTGGGACGCCTCGAGCGCCTGGTCGAGGTCCCACAGGATGTCCTCGACATCCTCGAGGCCCACACTCAGGCGGATCAGGTCCCCGGGGACGCCCGCCGCCTCCAGCTGCCCGGCCGAGAGCTGCTGGTGGGTGGTCGACGCCGGGTGCAGCACCAGCGTGCGCGCGTCGCCGATGTTGGCCAGGTGGCTGGCCAGCTGGAGCGCCTCGATGAACCGGCCGCCGGCCTCGCGGCCGCCCTTGACGCCGAAGCTGAAGACGGATCCGACGCCCTGCGGCAGCAGTTCCTGCGCGCGCGCGTGCTGGGGATGGGACGGCAGCGCCGCGTAGTTCACGTAGGTGACGCGCGGATCGGCCTCCAGCCACTGGGCGACGGCCAGGGCGCTGGAGAGGTGGTTGTCCATCCGCTGGGGCAGGGTCTCGACGCCCTGCAGCAGCTGGAACGCGGACTGCGCGGACAGGGCCGGGCCGATGTCGCGCAGCTGCTCGGAGCGCAGCTTCGTCAGGAAGCCGTATTCGCCGAAGTTGTCCCACCAGGAGACGTTTCCGTAGCTGGCCACGGGCTCGGTCATGGTGGGGAACTTGCCGTTGCCCCAGTTGAACGTCCCGGACTCCACGACGACGCCGCCGAGCGTGGTGCCGTGTCCGCCGAGGAACTTGGTGGCGGAGTGGATGACGATGTCCGCGCCGTGCTCGATCGGGCGCAGGATGTAGGGCGGGGTGAGCGTGGAGTCCACGATCAGCGGCACGTTCGCCGCGTGCGCGACCTCGGCCAGGCCCTTCAGGTCCGCGATGTCGCCGGAGGGGTTGGCGACGACCTCGGTGTAGACGGCCTTGGTGTTCTCCCGGATCGCCGCGGCGAAGTCGGCGGCGTCGTTGCTGTCCACGAACGTGGTCTCCACGCCGAAGCGGCGCAGCGTGACGTCCAGCTGCGTGATGGTTCCGCCGTAGAGCTTCGAGGAGGCCACGATGTGGTCGCCGGCCTGGGTCAGCGCCGCGAACGTGATGAACTCGGCGGCCATGCCGGAGGCGGTGGCGACCGCGCCGATGCCGCCCTCGAGGGAGGCGATGCGCTCCTCGAACGCGGCGACCGTCGGGTTGCCGATCCGCGAGTAGATGTTCCCGTACTTCTGCAGCGCGAACAGGTTGGCGGCGTCGTCCGTGTCCTTGAAGACGAACGACGTCGTCTGGTAGATCGGGACGGCGCGGGCGCCGTGCTCAGCGTCGGGCGTGCCGCCGGCGTGCAGGGCGCGCGTGCGGAATCCGAACTGGTGGTCTGCCATTAGGCGGTGGCCCCTTCGAGGTTGGTGGTCGGCAGCAGGTCCGTGTTCAGCTCCGTGCCGTTCTTGCGCGCGAGGTCCGCCTCGAGTTCGCGGACGATCGGCAGGACGTCGCGGCCGAACGCGGCGACCTCCTCCTGGAAGTGCAGGTAGCAGGTGAGCATCAGGTTCACGCCGATCTTCTTGAACTCGATCACGCGCTCGGCGATCTGCTCGGGGGTGCCGATGAGCTCGGAGCGGAAGCCGTCGTTGTACTGGACCATGTCCTCGAACGTGGAGTCGGCCCACATGCCCTTGCCGTCCTTGGTGGACTGCCCGGCCTCCTTGACGGCGTTGGCGAAGCCCTCGACGGCGGGGCGGTGCGCCTTGGCGATGATCTCGCGCAGCGTCTCGTGAGCCTCCTTCTCCGTCTCGCGGGCGATCACGAAGCCGTTGAGACCGAAGCGGGGCTTCGCCGCCGCGGTGCGGCCGCCGTCGTTCGCGGCCTGCACCACGCCGGAGATGTTGTCCTTGAATCCCTCCAGGGAGCGTCCGTTGGAGAAGTACCAGTCGGCGGCGTGCCCGGCGGCGGCCTGGGCCGCTGTGGAGTTTCCGCCGAAGAAGATCTCCGGGTGGGCGCGGCCGGGGATGTCCACGGGCGCCGGGTTCAGCGTGAAGTCGTTGATGTTGTAGTACTTGCCGGACTGGCTGTAGTTCTGCTCGGTCCACAGCCCGCGCAGGACGTTGATGAACTCCTCGGTGCGGACATAGCGCTCGTCGTGCTCGAGCCACTCGAGGCCGAAGTTCACGAACTCGTCCTTGAGCCAGCCGGAGACGATGTTCACGGCGGAACGGCCGCCCGAGATGTGGTCGGCGGTGATGATGAACTTGGCGAGCACGCCGGGGTGCCACATGCCGGGGTGGACGGCCGAGATGACCTTGAGGCGTTCCGTGGCGCCGAGCAGGGCGAGGGAGAAGCTGGTGGCCTCGTGCTGCTTGTCGGCGCCGTAGCTGGCGGCGTAGCGCGTCTGCGTGAGCGCGTACTCGAAGCCGGAGTTCTCCGCGATGCGGGCCAGCTTCTTGTTGTAGTCGAAGTCCCAACTGGTGCGCTGCTCGATCGTGGAGACGACGAGCCCACCGGAGACATTCGGCACCCAATAGGCGAACTTGAGCGGGGTCTCGAGATCGGCCACGGGGCTGACGGGGTTATTGGTGCTCATGGCTGGTTCCTTGGGGACGGGCGCCGCGGGCGCTGGGCGGAAGATCGCTTGCGCGCTCTCCATCGGTCCTGGCGGTAGCACCTTTCCGGGGGGCGGATGGTTGCTGCGGCGTCGTCGAGCCAGATCTCTCGGCCGCTCGGGATGGTTCGTTCCATTGTGGCAAGAACGGGGCCGCGATCAAAGAATGTTGAGCCGGATTGCGTCGCTGGGTTGCCGGATCGAATATCCTGCGGCCCGGAACGCGGGCGATAGGCTGGAGGGATGGGATCGAAACTTGCGTTGGTGCGTCACGGGGAGACCGACTGGAACGCGGAGGGCCGCCTGCAGGGCCGGATGGACATCGCCCTGAACGAGGTGGGCCGCGGCCAGGCGCGGGCCGCCGGCCGCGAACTGCTGGCGGCAGGCGGGTGGGACGTGCTGGTATCCTCGCCGCTGGCCCGCGCCGCGGAGACCGCCTCCCTGGCCGGTGTGGTGCTCGGGCTCGAACCCACGGAGACCCTGGCCGGCCTGGCCGAGCGCGACTACGGCCGCTGCGAGGGTCGCGTGGTGGCCGGGCTCCCGCGGCACGACATCGACCGGTTGCTTGAATCCGCCGAACCCGAGGACGAGGTGGCCGACCGCGGGGTGCGGTCCCTCGCCGGACTCGTGGAGCGGTACCCCGGGCGAAACGTCGTCGCCGTCGCGCACGGGACGCTGCTGCGCCTCACCTTGACCAGGATCCTCGGCGCGGACCACCCGCGGTTCCGCAACGGCCAAATCGTTGAACTCGACGCCGGGCTGTTCGCTGGCGCACGCCGCGGTGCGCCCGAGGGCGACCCGCCCGACGTCGTGCACCTCGCCCCGGGCGCGGCCGGGACGGCGACGCCGGTGGGGGCCTAGCGGCGGCCCTGTGTCTTGGCGCGCTTGCGGCTCTCGCGGCTCGCCTGGGTGCGGAGCGCTATGATGCGCGCCGCCCCGGCGCTGGCCACCACGAATCCGCCGGCCACGGCCGCGGCCAGCAGCGCCAGCCCCAGCGAAACCGTGCTCTCCACCGCGAAGTAGCGCAGCGGAACGGTCGTTTGGTTCTGTGCGATGAAGACGATCAGCAACACCAGCAGGACCAGGGCCGCGATGGTCGCTGCCCAGATCATTCCGGTGCGCGTGGCGTGCTTCCTGTCCGGGGTTTCGCGCGCCGGAGGCGCCGTCGGCGTTGGGGTGGTGGGGGTTGCCGGTGTGTTCGGGTTCTTCGGTTCGCCGCTCATGGTGTGGCCTCTTCCTGCCGGGTTGTCGGTTTGACTCCAACTGTTGCACGGATCCGGCGTGCGGCACCGCCGCCGGACTACGAGTCGCGCTCGGAGCCGAGGCCGGAGCCCCGGCCGGATTTCCGGCGCAGCGAACGGCCGTCGCTGACGTCCTGGCGCTCCTTCTCGGCCTTCTTGTCGCTGGCCTTGGTGTCCCGCGGCGGGAGCTGGATGCTCTCCTCGGCCTCCAGCCCGCCCTGGAGCTGGCGCCCGCGTTCCATCTCCGCGTCGAACTCCGCGCCGAAGAGCAGCGAGATGTTCGCCAGCCACAGCCAGAGCAGCATGACGATGACGCCGGCGATGGCCCCGTAGGTCCTGTTGTAGTTGCCGAAGTTGGAGACGTAGAAGAAGAAGCCGAGCGTCGCAATGGCCAGGACAACCAACGCAATCAGGGAACCCATGCTGGTCCAGCGGAACTTGGGCTGCTTGACGTTGGGTGTCGCGTAGTAGAGAACGGCGATCATCAGGACGGCGAAGCCCACCATCACCGGCCACTTGGCGATGTTCCAGATCAGGAGGGCGGTCTCGCCCAGGCCGATCGCACCGCCGATGGCCTCCGCAACCGGTCCGGAGAGGACCAGCAGCAACGCCATCACGACGGCGAGCAGAAGCAGGACCACCGTGATGGCCAGCAGCGTGGGCCGCAACTTCCAGAAGGGTCGCCCCTCGTCGATCTCATAGATCCGGTTCATGGCACGCCCGAAGGCTCCGACGTAGCCGGACGCGGACCAGATGGCGCCCAAAAGGCCCGCGACGAGCGCGAACCCGGCGGCCGACGAACCCGTCAGTTGCTCGATCGTGGGCCGGATGCTGTCCACGACGGACGGGTCGGCGACGCCCTCGACGACCTGCAGGAGGGTTTGCGTCGTCTGCTCGGCCTGGCCGACCACCCCCAACAGGGAGACCAGCGCCAACAGGGCGGGGAACAGGGACAGGACTCCGTAGTAGGTCAGCGCGGCGGCCAGGTCGGTGCACTGGTCCCGCGAGAACTCCCGGAGCGTGCGCTTGAGGATGTACTTCCAGGCGGGCTTGCCGACGTCCCGGGGGCTGTCCGGTTTCCTATCGTCGTTCGGATCCGGGGCGGTGTGAGCCTTTTCCGCGCTCGTGCCCTTCGTGCTGCGCTCGGCCATGGCCCCGCCTTTCCTCTGTCGTGATCGCGTTTCCTCGGTGGTGATCGCCGCCAGCAAAGCACGGGCCCGCGGCGCGTTCAAGGGAAAGGACGGCGCGCCTTCTACACGCGCGCGATGAGTGCCTCGCCGATGTCGGCCCGTTGGTAGAAGACCTCCCGCCCGGAACGGAGCGAGGACGCCAGCCCGCCCGCGGCCATGTTCTTGAGGTGGCCGCTGACGGTCCCGGCGGCGAGGTCCAGCGCGCAGGCCAGTTGGGTGGTGGTCATGGGGACGTCCAGCTGGGCGAGGATCTGTGCCCGGGGCAGGCCGGGCAGCTGGGCCACCGGGCGGGCGTTCAACACGCGCGTATTGGGCCAGATGAAGGCGTTGGGCACCAGGATCAGCCCCTGCCCGGGATCCGGCGGGACCACCTGTCGCACCCCCGGACGATCTCCAGCCCGGTCGGAGTCGGGATCACACTGGGGTGCAGCGAGCGGAACACCTCCTCGATGCCGCTCCGCGAGATCTGCGCCAGGCGGGCGTCGATGTCCGCCAACAGCACGGAGCGCAGTCACGGCCACCGCCGCCGGCATCTCCTCGAACGAATCCTGGTGCCGGGGCGTGGGGGTCAGCCCGTCCGCCATGAAGCCCCGCGGGCGGACCACCGTGCTCAACAGCCTCAGGTGGGCGCCCTTGCGTGGGTCCATGGACGCCGCGATGCTCCGCTTGGCCGATTCGATCCACGGACGGTGGATGGGCGTGCCCACCTGGAGCGCGCGCAGGCTGGTCACCGTTTCCCACATGGGCGAGGCCTCGAAGCGGATCTTCGTGAGGTCCCCGCTGGTGAGCGTGATGTGCATGGAATCAGGGTAGGGCGATGCACACCCGGACGCGAGGATTCGGCTGACGCCGAATCCTGGCGGTGGGCGAGTGGCCCGCGCCCGCCGCGCCCGCCGCGCCCGCCGGGTCCGGGTGGCGCCTGGGCCAGCCTGGGGATGCGCGGAGTATTCCCGGATTCGGTCCTCGCCAAATCGTGGCGTGCCGCCCTCGCCGGATCGATTCTGTTGGCATGACAACGCACACCAGCTCCCCAATAATCAGCAACACGATAGATGACTCGGCCGCAGCCGTCGCATCTATCGCCGCCCGGACGGCGGCAGCCTCCGCACCGTCGGGCCGCCGTCGTTCGCCGCATCCGTCATTCGTGGCGCGAAGGCGCGGCCATGGACGTTGAATTCGACCGCCGGAGGAGGCCCGATGTTCCATGCCCAGTCCGGCGGCTGCATGTAGCGCGTCCGCAGCCGTACCGAGTTGAGCGGCTTTGGGCCCCCGTGAACGGCTTTGCGGTCTCCCCGGCGCTCTGACTAGGGGCGTTGTGCCGGAGTTGTGCCATAGTTGCTCACGACGGCACGCAACGGCACGGCACGGCACGACGCCGGGCCTACCGGGCGTCGCAGATCTCCTTGATCCGCTCGATGCACGGCTCGTTCTGCAGACTGGTGGTGTCGCCAAGCGTGCTTCCCTCGAACAGCTGGGTCAACAGGCGCCGCATGATCTTCCCCGAGCGGGTCTTCGGCACGTCGGGCACGAACACGACGTCGCGCGGCTTGGCGATTGGTCCGATCTGCGTGGACACGTGGGCCCGCAGGGCGGCGACCACCGAGTCGCGGACGTCCGCCGGCGCGTCGGCCAGCGTCCCGCCGATCAGGGACGCGTCGCGAGGCACCACGAACGCGGTCGCCGCGTGGCCGGTCTTCGCATCGAACGTCGGGCACACGCCGGCCTCGACCACCGCGGCGTGGGACACCAGCGCGGACTCGATCTCGATCGTGGAGAGCCGGTGCCCGGAGATGTTGATGACGTCGTCGGTCCGGCCCAGGATCCAGGTGTGGCCGTCGTCGTCGAACCGGGCGCCGTCCCCGGCGAGGAACCAGCCCTGCGCCGCGTACTTCTCCCAGTAGGACGTGAAGTAGCGCTCGGGGTTGCCCCACACGGTGCGCGCCATCGCCGGCCCCGTCCGGGTGAGAACGATGTTCCCCTGCGTGTTCGCCGGAACCCGCGCTCCGGCGTCGTCCACGATGTCCGTCGCGAGTCCGGGCAGCGCGCGCGTGGCGCAGCCGGGCTTGAAGGCGGGATCGTCCTGGCGCGGGGAGAGGACGGTCGCGCCCGTCTCCGACTGCCACCAGGTGTCCACCATCGGCACGCCGGAATCGGGGTCCCCGGGAACGACGGCGTCGCGGCCCACCTGCGTGCGCAGCCAGCGCCAGGCCTCGGGGTTGACGGCCTCGCCGACCGTTCCGGCCAGGCGGATGGAGGAGAGGTCGTATGGGGCCGGGATGCCGTCCGGGAACCAGCCCATGAGCGAGCGCACCAGCGTGGGCGCCGTGTAGTAGCTCGTGACGCCGTAGCGTTCGATGATCTCGAAATGCCGGCCCGGATGCGGCGCGTTGGGCACGCCCTCGTAGATGACCTGGGTGACGCCGTTGGAGAGCGGTCCGTAGATCTCGTAGGTGTGGGCGGTGACCCAGGCGAGGTCAGCGGTGCACCAGTGGACGTCGTTTTCGCGCTGCGCCGGATCGGGGTGGGAGAACAGGAACTCGTGGCTCCAGGAGGCCTGCGTCAGGTACCCGCCTGTGGTGTGGACCAGGCCCTTCGGCTGCCCGGTGGTGCCGGAGGTGTACATGATGAACAGTGGCGTTTCGGCGTCGAACGCCTCCGCGGCGTGCTCGGTGGGCTGGGAGTCGACGACGTCGTGCCACCACACGTCGCGGCCCTGGACCCAGTCGACGTCGGTATGTCCGGTGCGGTTGATGACCAGGACGTGCTCGATCGCGTTGTCCCCGGACACGGCCTCGTCCGCCTGCGACTTGACCGGCACGGCGGTGCCGCGGCGGAATTGGCCGTCCGTGGTGACCAGCAGCTTGGCCCCGGTGTCCTCGACGCGGAACCGCAGCGCCTCGGCGGAGAAGCCGCCGAAGACCAGCGAGTGGACGGCGCCGATCCGCGCGCACGCCAGCGTGATCACGACCGTCTCCACCAGCACGGGCAGGTAGACGACGACGCGGTCGCCCTTCCCGATGCCGAGTTCCGTCAGCGCATTGGCGGCCTGGGAAACGAGCGCGGTGAGTTCGCGGTAGGTGACGGTCCGCGTGTCGCCCGGCTCGCCCTCGAAGTGCAGGGCCACCTTGTCGCCTCGGCCGGCGGCGACGTGGCGGTCGGCGCAGTTGACGGCGGCGTTGAGCTTCCCGCCGTCGAACCAGCGCAGCTCGGGGCCGCGGCGGGCGGCCGCGTCCGCGGGCGTGGCCGAGTGGGTGGTGTGCCAGGGCTCGGTCCACTCGAGGCGGGACGCGGCCTCCTCCCAGAAGGCGAGGCGCTCGGTTTCGTTCTGGATCGTCATCATCAGCTCCATCGGTCCTGGCGGTAGCACTACTAAAGGTCCCGCGGGGCCGCGGCCGCAAACCGGTGCCGCGCAAAACGCAACATTCGCGCCGGCGCGCGGAGGCGGGATGCGGCCGTGGGCGCACGTCCCGCGCGGCGTGTTCCTACGCCCAGCGGTTCACGGCCCAGCGCTCGAGAATCCCCAGCAGCCCGTCGGTGATCTTGCCGATCACGGCGAGCAGGATGATGGCCAGGAGCAGGCGGTCGGTGCGGCCGTTGTTCTGCGAATCGGTCAGCAGGAAGCCGAGCCCCATGGACGAGGCGATCAGCTCCGCCGCGACCAGGAACAGCCACGCCTGCGCCAACGCGAGCCGCAGCCCGGAGAAGATCGCCGGAACGACGGCGGGCAGCTGCACGGTGGTCAGCAGCCGCAGACCGTTGACGCCGAAGGCGCGCGCGGCCTCCACCAGGTTCTTGTCCACGTGGCGCAGCGCCAGGTACACGGTGGTGAAGATCGGGAAGAACGCACCGATGACGATCAGCGTGACCTTCGAGTCCTCGCCGATCTTCATCCACAGGATCAGCAGCGGCACCCAAGCCAGGGACGGCACCGCGCGGAACGCGCCGACCGTCGGGCCGAGCAGCGCGTCGGCCCACCGGGACAGGCCCACGAGCGAACCCAGCGCCAGCCCGAGCGCCGCGCCGATGCCGAAGCCCAGCAGCACGCGCTGCAGCGAGATCCCGATGTGCCGGGTCAGCTCGCCGCGCTCGACGAGTTCCGCGCCGGCGGCCAACACGGCCCCGGGCGCCGGAAGCGCGACGGCGGAGACCCATCCCAGCGAGCTGGCCGCCTGCCACAACGCCAGCAGGGCCACCGGCACGACGGCGCCGATCGCCACCCGGCGCGCGGTGGCACCCCGGGGGCGGGCCGGCGTCGTGCCGCGGGTCGACGAGGCGCGGCCGGCGACCGCCCCGTCGGAGACCTTGGTGTTCGGGCCGAGCGTCATCACGCGTCCTTGATGGTCGAGGCGTCCGCCTTCTTTGCGAAGGTGTCGTCGACGATAGTCGCGACGGCGTCGTCGATGTCCGCCTGGTCGGACACGTCGCCGGTCTCGACGAAGATCGGGCCGACCGTGGTCAGGACCTTGGTCTGGGCATCGCCCGGAACGCCGTCGACGTCGAGGTTGGAGCGTTCGAGGATGACCTGGCTGGCGACGGCCTGGTCCAGGGAGGCGACGTCGGCAAGGATCGCGGCGGTCTCCTCCGGGTTCTCCGCGGCCCATCCGCGGGCCTTCTCGTAGGCGTCGACGACGGTCTGCGCGAGCTCCGGGGAGTCGGTGAGGAACTTCTCGGTGGCGTTGAGGAAGCCGTAGGTGTTGAAGTCGAGGTTTCGGTAGAGCAGCGTGGCCCCGGCCTGCTCGGCGCCGGCCATGATCGGGTCCAGCCCGGCCCAGGCGTCCACGGAGCCGTTGTCCAGGGCCGCGCGCCCGTCCGCGTGCTGGAGGTTCTGCACGGTCACGTCGTTGATGGACAGCCCGGCCTCCTCGAGCGACTGGACCAGGAAGAAGTAGGGGTCGGTGCCCTTCGTCGCCGCGATCTGCTTGCCCTTGAGCTCGGCCACGGACTTGATGGTGGAATCCTTCGGCACCACCAGCGCGGACCACTCCGGCTGCGAGTAGAGGCTGATCACCTTGATGGGGGATCCGTTGGCGCGGGCCAGCAGGGCAGCCGATCCTGCCGTGGAACCCACCTGGATGGCGTCGGCGCGCAGGGCCTCGTTGGCCTTGTTCGACCCGGCGGACTGGAGCCAGTTGACCGTCACGCCCTGCTCCTTCAGCGTGGCCTCGAGCCAGCCCTTTTCCTTGATGACCAGACTGAGCGGGTTGTAGGTGGCGAAGTCGATGTTCAGCGTCTTGGCGGCGCCGGCCGCGGCCTCCGAACCGGAGCCCTCGCCCGCGCAGGCGGTCAGGAGCGCGGCGGCGGCACCGGCGGCGCCGAGTCCGAGGAAACGGCGGCGGGAGACGGGGGACAGGGCGTGGGAAATCATGGGGTTCCTTCGGGGATGCGGTCTGGGATGCGGATGGTGGCCGACGTCGGCCGGGGGTGTCGGTGGGTAAGCCGGTGTCAGTGTCGGTGGGAGTCGACGCCGAGGCTTTCGAGCAGGGACGAGCGCAGACGGGCCAGTTCGGCGGACGCGCGGTCGCGCGGGCGCTCGCCGGGGACCGTGAGGACCTGGGTGATGCCGGCGCCCTCCTGCCCGGGAACCCGGCCGAGGACCAGGACGCGGTCCGCGAGCTGGAGGGCCTCGTCGACGTCGTGCGTGACCAGGAGGACCGTGGCGGGGTGGGCGCGGTGGATGTCCAGGAGCAGGTCCTGCATCTTCAGCCGCGTGAGGGCATCGAGCGCGCCGAAGGGCTCGTCCAGCAGGAGCACGCCCGGACGGCGGGCCAGCGCCCGCGCCAGCGAGGCGCGCTGGGCCATGCCGCCGGAGATCTCGCGGGGGCGGTGGTCGGCGTGTCCGGACAGTTCGACGAGGTCCAGCAGTTCCGCGATCCGTTCCGCACCCTCTGCCTTGGGCGTCCCGCGCGGGAGTCCGAGCGCGACGTTCCGCCGGACGGTCTGCCACGGCAGCAGCCGCGGTTCCTGGAAGGCGACGGCGGAGCGGTCGTCGAGACCGTGGACGTCGCGTCCGTCGATGGACACCCCGCCGCTGGTCGGACGGTCGAGGCCCGCGACCGCTCGCAGGAGGGTTGATTTGCCGCAGCCGCTGGGACCGAGGATGGCCAGCACCTCGCCGGCAACGACGTCGAAATCTATGGATTCGAGGACGGCGCGGCGGGCGTCGCCGTCGCCGAACGCGCGGCCGAGGCCGGAGAACGAGACGGGCAGCGCGGAACCCGGCTGGCGGGTGGAAGTGGATGTCCGCCGGTTGTCCGGCGCGGTGGTGGTGCTCATGCTCAACTCCATCGGTCCTGGCGTTAGCACCGTCCCCGGACGGGGTGGTTGCTGCGGCGTCAACAAGCCAGATCTCTCGGCCGCTCGGGATGGTATTGAGTCAACTTAATGTCATCCCGACGCATTCGGCAAGTTACGACGCATCCCCGAAACATTCGGCGTAATACTTCGGTGTGCGCATTTTTCGAAGAAACTTCGGCAAAGGCGTGTTCTTGCACCGAATCTTCAGGGTATTTACGGGGCGCTGGATCCCGGAATCGCGCCCGGAGAGGCAGTCCGATGTTTGGCGAGCCCGCGATGGCCGGGTACAAATGAGTCAATAAACCATCCAGAGCGGCCGAGAGTCCTGGCTCCATGACGCCGCAGCAACCCCTTCCCGTCCGCCGGGAGGTAGGTGCTCACGCCAGGTCCGATGGAGTGATTCACTGTGGAGCAGTTCCCTGTCCCCGCCCGCCACCTGATCAAACTGACTCCGGGCGTGCCCGCAACCAGCCACTACGACGAGCTGGCCGGCGTGTTTCGGCCCGTCTTCGAGCGCATCGCCGATGGCGCCGCGGTGCGCGACGCCGAGCGGGTGCTGCCCTACGAGCAGGTCGGATGGCTCAACCAGCTGCGGTTCGGCGCCCTGCGCGTGCCGGAGGCGGACGGCGGCTACGGGGCATCGCTGGCGGACACCTTCCGGCTGCTCATCGAGTTGGCCGAGGCGGACTCGCAGGTGTCCCACCTGCTCCGTTCGCACGTCGGGTTCGTCGAATCCGTCCTGACGCTGGACGACGCGGAGGTCCGCAACCGCTGGTTTGCCCGCTTCGTCGGGGGACAGCTGGTCGGCAACGCGTACACCGAGCGCGGAGGCAATGAACTCGGAACGCTCAACACCCGGCTCCTGGAACACGACGGCCTGTTGCGGCTGACGGGCAAAAAGTACTACTGCACCGGCACCATCTTCGCCGATTGGGCGGCAGTCGCGGCGACGGTGCCGGGCGTCGCCGGGCGCCACATCGCCGTCGTATCGACGCAGCACTCCGGCGTGCGGATCTTCGACGATTGGGACGGCTTCGGCCAGCAGTTGACCGGCACGGGATCTACGACCTTCGACGACGTTCCGGTCGACACCCTGCTTCGGCCGGCCGAGCTCGAGGCGCACGTGGAATCGGCCGTCTTCCAACTGGTTCTGCTAGCCGTGCTGGCCGGGATCTCGAGGGCCGCGCTGGCCGACGCCCGCGCAGCCGTCCAGGCACGGACCCGGACATTCAGCACCGGTACGGGCGTTCCCGTCCGTGAGGAGCCGCAGGTGTTGCAGCTCATCGGGGAGATGTCCTCCACGGCGTTCGCGGTCGACGCCGTGGTGCTGGCCGCCGTCGCGGAGGTCGAGTCCGTGGATGGCGAGTCGGGGCTGACGGAGGCCGAGCGGTGGGCCGTGTGCGAGCTGGCCGCCAACCGCGCGCAGACCGTGGTCCAGCCGCTGGTGCTCTCCGCGGCGTCCAAGCTCTTCGACGGTCTCGGCGCCTCGTCCACGGCGCGCGTGTGCAACCTGGACCGCCACTGGCGGAACGCGCGCACGGTCGCGACCCACAACCCGACCATCTACAAGGCGCGGATCGTCGGGGACTACGAGGTCAATGGAACCGCCCCGCGGAAGTTCGACGCCGTGGGAGACGTGGCCCAGGTGGGTTTCGCGCGTTGAGCGGTTGGTCGGTTGGTGGTGCCGCGCCCGCGACCGCTCCCGCCCTCCTGCAGCCGAGACCGCCCAATATTGCCGAGACCTGCCGAAATTCCGTGAGGTCTCGATATTTTCACCCGGTCTGGAGCACCTCCCACCTCCCATCGCGAGTACGAGGACCGCTGGCCTCGCCTAGTCGCGGTCCGACTCCTCGCAAAAACGCGGTCCGGCTACTCGGCGCCGCACTCTCACGTAACCCGGCGTCATCTGGAGCAACATTGAACGAATGAGACGTCACCAAGCCGGTTCGTGTCCGTTTGTTTCGCCATATCGCCGTAATCCTTGGTCACATCGAAGATCCTGCAAGACACTTTAAACATGACCGCGGCGGTTCCGCAGTCACACGACAACCATCCAGAGCGGCTGAGAGACCTGGCTCATTGACGCCGCAGCAACCACCCCCTCGGGGCCGGTGCTCATGCCAGGACCGATGGAGATTGCCAGACTCCGCAGGTTCTCAAACGTCGGTCCGCCGACGTCCACACAGCCGCGGACAGAGCGTTCCTCGGTAACAACCGAGAGGATCCACTATGGAACCCACACCCCGTATTTCCCGTCCCGGCCGCGGCACCGTTCGCCGCGCCTCCGCACTCGTCGCACTGTTGGGAGCCGCCTCCCTGGCATTGGCGGCCTGCGGATCGGGCGCGTCCGGCAACCAGCCGTCGGCCGCCGCCGGCGAGCCGGTGCAGGGCGGAACGTTCACCTATGCCGAGGTCACTCCGATCAACAATTGGCAGACCCAGGCCGCGCGCTTCTACGAGAAGGCGAACGTCCTCAACAGCGTGCTCGACCGCCTCACCTACTTCGACGCTGAGAACGGCGAGCTGGTCGGATGGATTGCGAGCAAGTTCGAGGCCAACGCGGACAAGACCGAGTTCACATTCACCATCCGCGATGGCGTGACGTTCTCCGACGGGACGCCGCTGGACGCGCAGGCCGTGAAGGCCAACCTCGACGCCCTGGGTCTGGGGGTCGAGGCCGCCCAGGTGCAGCCGAACGTCGACTTCGCGTCCTACAAGTCCGCCGAGGTTCTTGCCGACAACCAGGTGAAGGTCACGCTGAAGAGCCCGGACGCCAACTTCCTCCGGGCGACCTCTTCGGTGACCGCCGGACTGGTTTCCCCGGAAACTTTGAAGCTGGACAACGCGGGCCAGTCCGCAATCTCGAAGATCGTCGGCTCGGGCCCGTTTGTGTTCGAGTCCGAGAAGACGGACGAGGAGGTCGTGTTCGCCAAGCGAGCCGACTACGCGTGGGCCCCCGAGACGGCCGAGAACCAGGGTGCGGCCTATCTGGACAAGCTCGCCGTGAAGTACCTGCCGGAGGTTGCCCACCGTGCCGGCGCCGTGCAGTCCGGCCAGGTGGACCTCGTCCGCGGCCTGCAGCCTGCCGATGAGGCGGCGCTGGCAGCCGGAGGAGCGCAGGTGCTTCCCGCGAAGGGCGTGGACCTAACGGCGAACATGGCCGCCGTGCGCATCGGCAGCGGCAAGCTCGCCGATGTCAAGGTGCGTCAGGCACTGCAGGTCGGCATTGACCGCCAGACCATTAAGGACACCGTGCTTTCGGATAGCTACGAGATCGCCGGGTCGGTGCTCAACCGCGCGGCACCCGGATACGTCGACCTTTCCGCGGAACTCGCCTACGAGCCCGAGAAGTCCAAGCAGCTGCTCGACGAGGCGGGTTGGAAGGTCGGAACAGACGGCATCCGCGAAAAGGACGGCGAGAAGCTGCAGGTCACCGTCACCTCCTCCAACAACTCCGTGGTGATCAAACCCGCCTTCGAACTGATCGAGCAGCAGTGGCGCCAGATCGGCGTGAAGCTGGTCAACCGAGCAGCGGACAACACGTTCCTCGCCACGGCCATGATCGATCCCAACATCGAGTTCTTCGGCACCCGGCAGTTCGCCTACGGGGGACTCGGCCCGGTCTTCGGACCGGAGACCAACACCCAGACGCTCAACGCGGACAAGGACCTCAACTCACTCTTCGCCGAGGAACGCGCCGCGGCCAGCGACGAGGAACATCTGGAACTCGTGGCCGAGGAACAGCGCCAACTGGTTGTCGACCAGGCACTTTCGCTGGTCTTGTGGGACGAGGTGCAGGTCTACGGGGGAGCCCCGGGCTCGCACGTGGAATTCACCTCCGGAACCGCGCCCATATTCCAGGGCGCCTGGAAGACCGGGGAGTAGTCCGCCGTGGCCGCCTACATCGCGAGAAGGATCGGACAGTCCCTGCTGGTCGTCTGGCTCGCCTACACGCTGGTCTTCCTGGCCGTGCAGCTCCTGCCCAACGATCCCGTGACGATCTTCCTCTCCGCCGATGCGGCGGCCGACCCGGCGACAATCGCCGCCATGAAGGCCCAGTACGGCTATGACCAGCCGCTGTTGGTGCAGTACGTCGGCCAGCTCGCGGACATCCTCCGCGGAGACGTGGGCTACTCGCTCGCTTCGGGGCAACCCGTTTCGGAACGCATCGGCTCCGTCATCGCGTCCACGCTGGCGCTGGCCGGCAGTGCGTTCGTCGGCGCGGTCCTGTTGGCGGTCGCGCTCGCCGCGACCGCCACGCTGGCACGGGCCACTTGGCTCAAGCGGACCATTCTGAACCTTCCCCCGCTCTTCGCCGCGGTGCCGGTCTTTTGGCTTGGACTGATCCTGCTGCAGGTGCTCGCCATCCAGTGGGGAGTGATGTCGCTCTTCCCGGACGGTTCGTTCGCGTCGCTGGCCGTCCCGGTCCTGGTGCTCGCCGTGCATGTCTCGGCGCCGATCGCCCAGGTCCTGCTCAAGAGTCTCGACGCCGTCTACGCGCAACCCTTCATCGACGTGCTGAGGGCAAAGGGGGCCTCTCCCGCGTGGATCTTCTACCGGCACGCACTGAAGAACGCGGCGGCGCCGGCGATGACCATCAGCGGTATCACGGTCGGCACGCTGCTGGCCGGATCGGTGATCACGGAGACCGTCTTCGCCCGCGCCGGCCTGGGGCAGGTCGTCCTTCAGGCGGTCACCGCCCAGGACGTGCCGCTTGTCCAGGGGCTCGTGCTTTTGACCGCGACCGCCTTCGTGGGGGTCAACCTCGCCGTGGATCTGCTGTACCCGCTGCTGGACCCGCGGATCCTGAAAAGCAGCACCCACGGCGCACCCCGTGCGCTGGCCGCCTGATAAGAAACGGAGCGAACATGAGCACCAAGCCGGATACGATCGCCCCGGTCGCCGCGGTGGCGTTCCCACCCGAGGCTGCGACGCAGGCATCCACCCCCGACCCGGGACCGACGGGTGGGCGGCACCGCGGCGCCATGCATTTGCCGGCGCTGTGGTTGACCGCAGCCCCGCTATTACTGGTGCTGGGATGGGCGCTCCTGCCCGGACTCTTCACCGGTTTCGACCCCGTCACAGGAGTGCCGGCCGAGAAGTTCCAGGCCCCGGGAGCCGAACACTGGTTCGGCACGGATCACCTTGGTCGTGATGTCTACGCGCGCGTGGTGCACGGCACCTCGCAGACCCTGCTGACGGCGGGGTTGGCCGTGTTGATCGGACTGGTGGTCGGCACGGCCATCGGGCTGGCCGCAGCCACGGCGGGACGCTTCGCCGACGCGGCCACCATGCGGCTGGTGGACGTGCTGCTCGCCGTTCCCGGCTTCCTCATTTCGCTGATCATCGTCACGGCGTACGCGCCGGGACCGATTTCGCTCGGCGTGGGCGTCGGCATCGCCTCCATCGCGTCCTTCGCCCGCGTCGTCCGCTCCGAGGTCCTGCGCGTTCGCAACCTGGACTACGTGGAGGCGGCGTTCCTCAACGGGGGTTCGTGCGCGTCCGTCGTCGTCAAGCACATCCTTCCCAACGCCTGCGGGCCGGTACTGGCATTGCTGGCCGTGGATTTGGGCGCGGCGATCCTGGCGATCTCCGGCCTGGGTTTCCTCGGGTTCGGCTCTCCGCCTCCCACGCCCGAGTGGGGCCTCCTGATCGCCGAGGGCCGGCAGTACCTGGCCACCGCCTGGTGGCTGACCAGCCTGCCCGGCGTTGTCATTGTCGCCGCCGTCATCCTGCTCGCGGGGCTCGGCCGGCAGCTACAAAAAATCTTCCGTTTCTAGGGACGAGGGAACACCATGACCACCACAACCCCCACAGGAGCGCTACTGAGCGTGCGCGGACTGAGCATCACCTACGGCTCCGGAAGGGAGGCCGTGCTGGCGGGCGACCGTCTGGACCTGACGCTGCGCACTGGCGAGATCGTCGCGCTGGTCGGCGAGTCCGGCTCCGGGAAGAGCACCCTGGCCAAAGCGATCATCGGGCTGCTCCCCGCGAACGCCCACCTCGACGGTGCCATCGACTTCGCGGGCGCCGACCTGCTCTCCCTTCCGGAGCGGACACTTGAACGCATGCGCGGTAAGAGCATCGGAATGGTCCCGCAGGATCCGGGCGCCTCGCTGGACCCCGTGCAAACCGTGGGTTCCCAAGTCGCCGAGGTGTTCCGGCTCCACCCGGACGGCCGCAGGCGCTCACGGGCGGAACTCCGCGCCGAGGTGGTCCGCCTGTTCGAGACGGTGGGGATCGACCGCCCCGAGGAGAGACTGGGACAGTATCCCCACGAGCTTTCCGGTGGATTGAAGCAACGTGTGCTGATCGCCATCGCGTTCTGCCTCAATCCCCAGCTGTTGATCGCCGACGAACCGACGTCCGCACTGGATGTGACGGTGCAGCGCACGGTTCTGGACGTCTTCACGCGGCTGGCCCGGGAACGCGGAACCGCCGTCATTTTCGTGACCCACGACCTGGCCGTCGCAACGGACCTGGCCGACCGGATCGTGGTGATG
The DNA here is from genome assembly GCF_051262515.1 of Arthrobacter arnarulunnguaqae. NCBI lineage: Bacteria > Bacillati > Actinomycetota > Actinomycetes > Micrococcales > Micrococcaceae > Arthrobacter > Arthrobacter arnarulunnguaqae. Next base: position 142,996 of record NZ_JBIMER010000007.1, read on the forward strand.
CAGCGGGGGAGGATCCGCGAGGACCGCCCCGTGCTGGACATCCTCACCCGTCCGGAGGACGAATACACGGTTCGCCTGTTGGCGGAGGCGGCCCCGACGGCGCCGATCAAGCGGCCAGGTAACGACGCCGGAACGCAAGCCCCAGCGATCGAGGTCTCCGGACTCGCCAAAGCGTTCGGCCGGGGAAAGTCCGAACACCTGGCCGTCGACGGCGTCTCGTTCGCCGTTCGCCCGGGCACCACGTTCGCGCTCGTCGGCGAATCCGGATCCGGAAAGTCGACCACCGCTCGGATGATAATGAGGCTGCTCGATCCCACCGGGGGGACCGTGCGGATCGACGGACGCGACGTCACCGGACTCCGCGGAACCGGCAAGCGGGAGCTCTGGCGCGGACTGCAGCTGGTGTATCAGAACCCCGATTCCGCTCTGGACCCGAGGCTCTCGGTGGAGGACCTCGTGGCTGAACCCCTGAACAGCTACCGCGTGGGCAGCCGGACCGAACGCAAAGCCAAGGTCGCCGAGCTCCTCGGCCAGGTGAGCCTGCCGACACGGGTCGCACCGCTGCGCGCCCGCGAGCTGTCTGGTGGCCAGCGGCAGCGTGTAGCCATCGCGCGGGCATTGGCCCTGGGCGCCCGCACGCTGGTGCTGGACGAGGCGCTTTCGGCACTGGACGTCCTCACGCAGGCGCAGATCCTCGCGCTCCTTGAGGACCTGCAGTCGCGGCTCGGCCTGTCCTATCTGTTCATTTCGCACGACCTGCACATTGTCGAGCGCATCTCGCACGACGTCGGGGTCATGCGCCGCGGACGTCTGGTTGAAACCGGTCCCACGGCGGGCGTCTTCGCGGATCCGCAGAGCGAATACACGTCGCTGCTGCTGGACGCGAACCCGGGGCACAGGCTGCGCGAACTCGCGGCCCTCTAGAGAACAACATCGAATCCGAAGGAAGTCACATGGCCACCAGTCTCAAGCAACGGCAATCAACCGAAGCCAACTACGCGGGACTCGCCGCTCGGTTCCGCCCCGTGTTCGACCGCATCGCCGCGGGCGCGCAGGAGCGAGAAGCAACCCGCACGCTGCCGTTCGAGCAGGTGCGGTGGCTGAAGGAATCCGGATTCACGGCACTTCGTGTCCCGGCCGTGCACGGCGGAGCGGAAATCAGCCACGAGCACCTCTTCCGCCTGCTCGTCGAGCTGGCCGAGGCCGACTCGAACGTGTCCCATCTGCTGCGCAGCCACTTCGCGTTCGGCGAGACCGTCGCGCTGCAGCCCCTGGAGTTCCAGGAGCGCTGGTTCCCGCGGGTGCTCGACGGAGAAATCTTCGGAAACGCCGCCACCGAGCGCTCCGGAAACGCCCTGGGCACGACGGCGACCAAGCTGCGCCGCGCGGAAGGGCACTGGTTACTGGCCGGGGAGAAGTTCTACACCACCGGCAGCATCTTCGCGGATTGGGTGGTCGTCATGGCCAGCACGGAGGGTGTCGAGGGCCGCCAGTACGCGCTGGTTCGGGTTGACGATCCCAAGGTCACCATCCTCGACGACTGGGACGGCTTCGGTCAGCCCCTGACCGGCACCGGAACCGCCATCTTCGACGACGTCGAGGTCGCCGAGCAGGACATCATCCTCCGCAAGGTATCCAGCACGCTGGAACCCGCGTTCTTCCAGTTGGTCCTGCTTTCCGTCCTGGCGGGGATCGGGCGCGCGGCCCTGCGGGAGGCCTCGGCGATCGTGCGCACACGGACGCGGACGTTCAACACCGGATCCGGCGACCTGTTCCGCAACGATCCGCTGATCCAGGAACGCGTCGGTCAAATCGCCGCCGGAGTGTACGCGGCCGAAGCCATTGTCGCGGCCGCGGCGCGCGATCTGGACGCCGCCGTCGACCCCGGTCTGGGCTTGGACGAGGCCTCCGCGTTCCTGCGCGCGGAACTCGCGGTGCAGTCCGCCCACGTCACCGTCCCGAAGCTGGTCCTGGACGCCGCGGGCGCGCTGTTCGATGTGACGGGCGCCTCCGCCACCTCCCGGGGCAAGGCCCTCGACCGCTACTGGCGCAACGCCCGCACCGTCGCCACGCACAACCCGGTGGTGTTCAAGGCGAGGTCCGTGGGCGACTTCCACATCAACGGAACCATTCCGACCGGGCTGAACAGCATCGGCGAGGCGACCGCCGGTTCGGCCGTCGCCGCCACAGAAGGGAACAAGTAGACATGGGAACCTTCGAGAACAGGCCGCGCCTTTTGCTGAGCGCGTTCCTCATGAACACGCCCAGCCACATCCTCGGTGGCCAGTGGCGGCACCCGCGGGCACAGCAGCACCGCTTCCACGAACTTTCGCTGTGGACCGACCTGGCCCGCGAGCTGGAGGAGGCGAAGTTCGACAACCTGTTTTTCGCCGACGTGGTTGGTCTTTACGGGAACCACGAGGGCGGTTGGGCATCCCACGTGCGCAAGGGCATGCAGGTCCCCTCGCACGACCCGCTGGTTCTCTTGTCCGCGCTGGCCGCCACCACCGAGCACATCGGCCTGGCGATGACCAGTTCCGTGATCCAGTCCGAGCCGTACCAGTTGGCGCGTCAGCTCTCCACCCTGGACCACATCTCCGGCGGACGCGTGGCGTGGAACGTGGTGACCAGCGTGCTGGAGAACTCGCACCGCAACTTCGGCGCCGACGGCCTCACGGCCCACGACGACCGCTATGACTGGGCCGACGAGTACATGGAGGCCGCCTACAAGCTGTGGGAAGGGTCTTGGGACGACGGCGCGGTCCTCGCCGACAAGGACAGCGGCGTCTTCGCCGACCCGTCCAAGGTCAACAAGATCCACCACAAGGGTGCCCGCTATTCGATCGAGGGACCGCACCTGGCGATCCCGAGCCCGCAGCGCACGCCGTTCCTGTTCCAGGCGGGCAGCTCCACCCGGGGCCGTGCCTTCGCGGCCGCCAACGCCGAGGCGACGTTCCTGTTCGCCCCGCATACGGACTACGTGCGGAAGCAGGTGGACCAGTTACGCGTACTGGAGGCGCAAGCCGGACGGTCCGCCGGCGATGTCAAGGTCTTCGCGGGGCTCTCCTTCGTTGTCGGCAGCACGGAGGAGGAAGCGCGGCGCAAGGAGGCCGAGTTCGACGAGTACCTGGATCCGCACGCGATCATCGCCCACATCGGCGGCGGCATCGGCGTCGACCTGGGCGGGTTGGACCTCGACACGCCGCTCGGCGAGCTGGAGACCGAGGGTGCGCGCGGCGTGCTCGAGGCCGCGATCGCAGCCGTGCCCGGCGGCAAGCCCACGATCGGCGATCTGGCCCGCTACCGGGCCAAGGCGCAGCAGATCGCTGGAACGCCGGAACAGATCGTCGACGAGTTGGAGCGATGGCAGGACGCTGGCACGGACGGGGTCAACGTCATGAACCAGATCCTCCCGGAGTCCTACACCGATTTCATCGAGGGGGTGCTGCCGGAGCTCCGCCGGCGCGGGCTTGCCCAAACCGAGTACGCCCCGGGGACGTTGCGCGAAAAGGTCTTCGGCCGCGGCGCTCACCTCGAGTCCAGCCACCCCGCGGCCCGGTACCGCGGGGCTTTCGCCCGGCACTCCGCAGCGGCAACCGAGGCCCCGTTGGAGGCGAGCGGGATCGACGCGGCCCGCTGACACCTGAGCCAACCCGCTCGCTCATCTGAGCATCCGACATGGCTCAAATGTTATGCTCGTCTCACTTTCGTCTCTCCGACCGACGGGAACGTGTGATGGGCCAGCTCAACAACCAGACGCTCGACCAACTGGACGCCGCCGTGGCGGTCCCGACCTACGCCCTCGAGAAGCGCCGGGTCGGGATCGTCCATTTCGGCGTCGGGGGATTCCACCGCGCGCACCAGGCGCTGTACCTCGACCGGCTGATGTCGGCCGGCCGGGACCTCGACTGGGCCATCTGCGGCGTCGGACTGATGCCGCACGATTCCGCCATGCGCGACGCCCTCGCCGCCCAGGACCACCTCTACACGCTTGTCGAGAAGGCCCCGGACGGCACGCGCCAAGCGCGGGTGATCGGGTCCATCGCCCGCTACCTCTTCGCGCCCGACGACCCGGAGGCCGTGCTTGCCCAGCTGACCGACCCGGACGTCCGCATCGTTTCCCTCACCGTCACCGAGGGGGGCTACAACTACAACCAGGCCACCGGCGAATTCAACGCCGAGAACCCCGCCGTGGCCGCCGACCTGCGCCCCGGCGCCGTCCCGGGCACCACCTTCGGTTTCGTGGTCGAGGCGCTGCGCCGACGTCGGGAGGCCGGAACGCCGCCGTTCACCGTGTTGAGCTGCGACAACATCCAGGGCAACGGCCACCTCGCGGGCAGGGTCTTCACGGCCTTCGCCGAGCTGCGTGACCCCGAACTGGCCGCATGGATCCGCGCCAACGTCGCCTTCCCGAGCTCCATGGTGGACCGCATCACGCCCGTGACCACGGACGCGGACCGGGAGACGGTCGCCTCCGAGTACGGGATCGACGACCGCTGGCCCGTGGTCAGCGAGGACTTCCTCCAGTGGGTGCTCGAGGACAACTTCACGGCCGGCCGCCCCGCCTGGGAGGAGGCCGGCGTCCAGATGGTCTCCGACGTCGAGCCCTACGAACTCATGAAGCTCCGCCTGCTTAACGCCAGCCACCAGGGGATGGCCTACCTGGGCTACCTGGCCGGGTACCGCTACGCGCACGAGGTCTGCCAGGACCCGGATTTCGTCGGCTTCCTGACCGCCTACATGGACCTCGAGGCGACGCCCACCCTGCAGCCGGTCCCGGGAATCGACCTCGCGGCCTACAAGCTCCAACTGATCGAACGCTTCGCCAACGAGCAGGTCAAGGACACGCTGGCCCGCCTCGCCGCCGAATCCTCGGACCGCATCCCCACCTGGCTCGTCCCGGTCATCCGGCAAAACCTGCACGACGGCGGTGCGGTGCGCCTCAGCGCGGCCATCGTCGCGTCGTGGGCCCGCTACGCGGAGGGGACCGACGAACAGGGCCGTCCCATTGAGGTCGTCGACCGTCTCCGCGACCGGGTCATGGCGGCGGCCGGCCGGAACGGCGAGGACCCGTTGGCGTTCCTGCGCGACCGCGGCCTCTTCGGGGACCTCACCGAGCGTCCGGAGTTCACCCGGGCCTACACCGACGCCCTCGACACGTTGCGTTCGGAGGGTGCGACGGCGCTCGTCACCCGACTGCGCGACGCCGGCTGGCGCTAGCCGCGCCTCCGGCTACACCCCGTACAGGCGCAGCCGCTCCGCGGCGTACCGCTCGCGCACTTCGCGGCCCCAGCCCGCGCCCGCGGGGACGTGCGTCGCGTCGAGCCGGCGTTCCCACGTCGGAAGCGTGCCGGTGGCCGCCCAAAGGGCCTGCCGCGCCGCCCCGAGCGCCACGTACTCTCCCGCGGCGGGGACGTCCACCGTGCGGCCGAAGATCTCCGGCGCGGCGGTGCGCAACGCGTGGGACCTGGACCCGCCACCGATCAGCAGCACCCTGTCCGCCGGAGCCGTCGCCGACTCCAGGGCATCCGCGGCGTCGGCCAGCGAATTGAGGACGCCCAGCACGGACGCCCGCGCCACGTTCGGCCGGGTGAGGCCCGCGCGGCTGATTCCGGTCAGGGCGCCGCGCGCGGCGGGCAGGTTCGGCGTGCGCTCGCCGTCGAAGTAGGGCATCATCAGCGGTGCCGCGGCGGAGGGATCTGCTTCGCAGGCCAGGGCGTCGAATTCCTGGAGTCCCACCCCCAGCAGCTCCGCCGTCGTGGACATGACCCGGGCCGCGTTGATGACGGCGAGCAGCGGCAGGAACCCGCCCCCGGCGTCGGCGAACCCCGCGACCGCCCCGCTCGGGTCCGGGGCGGGTGCGTCCGGGACGGAGGCGAACACGGTCCCCGAGGTGCCGATGGAGACGGCCACCTCCCCGGAGGCCATCCCCAACCCCAGCGCCGCGGCGGCGTTGTCCCCGGCCCCCGCGGACACGGGCACCGGACCGGCGTTCCACTCCGGTAGCAGCGTTCCCCCGGCCGCACCCGGCGCGATCACCTCCGGCAACTCAGGAACCCGCCCGAAGTACTCCTCGAGGAGGTCCTCGCGGTACCCGTCCCGGGCGCTGAAGTAGGCGGTGCCGGTCGCGTCGGAGCGGTCCGTGAACCACTGCCCCGTCAGCGCGTGGTTCAGGTAGTCGTGGGGGAGCACCACGCGCGCGGTCCGCGCGGCGGCGTCCGGGCGGTGCTTCGCCATCCACGCCAGCTTGGTCAGCGTGAAGGACGGCACCGGGACGCACCCCACGGCCTCGGCCCAGAACTCCGCGCCGCGCTCGTCCACCATGGCCCGGGCGGCGTCCGCGCTGCGCACGTCGTTCCACAGCAGGGCGTCGTGGACGGGCTCGCCGGCGTCGTCGAGCGCGACCATGCCGTGTTGCTGTGCGGCCAGCCCGACGCCGAGGATCCGCTCCCGGCTGCCGGGTGCCGCCTGCTCCCATGCGGAACGCAGGGCGGCGATCCAGACGCGCGGATCGACGCTGCTGCCGTCGGGATGGGCCGCGCTCGCGGAACGCAGCACCTCGCCGGTTTCCGCGTCGACGACCAGTACCTTGCAGGATTGGGTGGACGAATCCACCCCGACCACGGCGTCCATCATGCTTCTCCTTCGCTCGGTTCGGCTGATTCCAGTTCCGCAAGCAGCGCGGCGGCCAGGGGCTCGTCGACCACGAGGTGGTTGACCAGTCCGGCCCGCACGGCCGCGAAGACGCCGGGCGCCCCGTTCGCGCCGCGCGCCACCGCCAGGACGGCCGGGGTCCGGCGCAACTGGTCCAGTCCGACGGCGATCACGCGCCCGTCGAGTGTCCCCGCGACCGCGGACCCGTCGGCGGCGATCAACCGCCCGGAGACCTCCCCAACGGCCCCGGCTCGCAGGGCCTCGAGCCGTTCGGCCTCCCCGACGCGCTGCCACACCGTGGAATGGCCCTCCGTCCACGTGCCGAGTGCGACGACGGCGATGTCCAGCGAGTCGGCACGGTCGAGGGCCGCACTGATTTCCGGCTGGCGGCGCAGGCTCGCGGCGGTTTCGGCGCTCTCCACCAACAACGGGGCCGGAAGCGGCCATACCCTACCGCCGGATACGAGCCCGAGGCGGTGCAGGAGTTGCCCGGAGCCGCCGTCGTTCCCGATGGTGAGGTCCCCGGCCAGCTGGACCATGTCGCAACCGGGCAGGGAGGGCAGGTGCGCGGCCATCAGGTTCAGGGTGCGGGACCAGGAGACGCCAACCGTCGCGCCGGGGACCACGATGTCCGCCAAGACGCCGGCGGCGGCGCGGGCCAGGGTGTCGCGGCCGTCGTCGCCCGGCTGCGGTGCCCGTGCGACCTCGACGGAGAGCAGGCCGAGCGCCTCCGCCAGTCCCTCGGCGCCGGCGGCGACCAGATGCGGACGGTGGATGGTGATGTTCACGATCCCCTCCCGCTTCGCCTCTTCGAGGTAGCGGGCCACTTGGAAACGGGAGATTCCATGGGTGCGCGCGATCTCCACCTTGGAGGCGTTGTCCAGGTAGTAGAGCGCCGCGATATCGGCCAGCATCCGCTGGTGCCGTGCGTGCATGCATCGCTCCTAGTTTTGGGCCGGATTGCCACTTCTGAGCGTCACGGCCTTGCTCATTTGATCTTATATGACTAGAGTCACAATTCAAATGAGCGATATTCGACAATCAAATGAGCGCCGGTTCGGACCGGACACCAGCCAGGCCGGACCAACGAGGAGCCGTTCCATGCAGATACCCAACGTGACACTCGACCGCCGCCGGCTGTTGGGCCTCGGTGCGGGCGCCTTCGCCGCGGCCGGCCTGACCGCCTGCGGGGCGTCCGCCGGGGAAGGGGCGACCGTCATCGTGGTCGCGATCGTCTCCAACCCGCAGATGACGGACGCCGTCGGCCTCATGGAGGACTTCCGCTCCAAGCACCCCGGCATCAACGTCCGCTTCGTGTCCCTGCCGGAGAACGAGGCCCGCGCCAAGATCACCGCGTCCGTGGCGACCGGCGGCGGCGAGTTCGACGTCGTGATGATCTCCAACTACGAGACCCCGATGTGGGCCGAGAACGGCTGGTTGGCCAACCTCACGCCGTACATGGACGCGACGGCCGGCTACGACGCCGCGGATTTCCTCCCCACCATCCGCGAGGCGCTGACCTACGAGGGTTCGCAGTACTCCGTCCCGTTCTACGGCGAGTCCTCCTTCGTGGTCTACCGCCAGGACCTCTTCGACGACGCCGGCCTCACCATGCCGGAGCAGCCGACGTGGCGCGACATCCGCACCTTCGCGGAGCGGCTGCACGCCCCGGAGCGCGACTTCTCGGGAATCTGCCTGCGCGGGCTGGCCGGGTGGGGCGAGGTCATGGCTCCACTGAACACCGTCATCAACACCTACGGCGGTCGCTGGTTCGACGAGGACTGGAACCCCCAGCTGCAGAGCCCGCAGGTGCGCGAGGCCGTCGGCGACTACGTCGACCTGGTCCGCTCCCACGGACAGCCCGGCGCGGCGACGTCCGGGTACGGCGACTGCCTGACCCGCTTCGCGCAGGGCAACGCGGCCATGTGGTACGACGCGACCGCCATGGTCTCCTCGATCGAGGATCCGGGGTCCTCCACGGTGGTCGGCAAGACCAACTACGCGCTGGCGCCGGTCCGCGACACGAAATCGGCCGGGTGGCTGTACACCTGGGCGCTGGCCGTCCCGGAGAGCAGCCGCAACAAACAGGCCGCCTGGGACTTCGTCTCTTGGATGACGAACAAGGACTACATGCACCTGGTCGGCAACTCGTTGGGATGGGAGCGGCTGCCTCCGGGGAGCCGGCGGTCCACGTACGAGATCCCCGAGTACGCGGACATCGCCAGCGCCTACGCCGAACCCACGCTGCAAGCCATGGGCAACGCCACCCAAGAGAACTCGATCGTCGGCAGCGTTCCCTACGAGGGCCTGCAGTTCGTGGGCATTCCCGAGTTCCAGGACCTGGGCACCCGGGTGGCCCAGCAGATCTCCGCGGCCATCGCGGGCAACCAGACCGTCGACGAGGCCCTCGCCCAGGCGCAGGGCTTCGCGGAGACCGTTGCACGCACCTATCAGACGGAGGGCCAGGCATGAGCGCCACGACAATGCGCAGGGAACGGCCGGTTGACGCCGGACGGGTCCGGGAGACGCGCCGAGCGGCACGCCGCGAAGGATGGAGTCGGCGGCTGCCGCTGCTCCCGGCATTGATCTTCACCATCCTGGTGACACAGCTGCCGTTCCTGATGACCATCTGGTACTCGCTGCGGTCGTGGAACCTGTTGCGCCCGGACGGCAACACCTTCGTGGGGTTGCGGAACTTCGTTGACATCTTCGGGGACTCCACGTTCCGGGGCGCCGCGCTGAACTCGGTGCTCATCACGCTGGGCTGCGTCGCCGTCGCACTGGTGTTGGGGACGTTGTTCGCGATCCTGCTGGACCGCGACTTCAAGGGACGTGGGATCGTCCGCACGCTCCTGATCACGCCGTTCCTCATCATGCCGGTGGCCTCGTCCATGCTTTGGGGCGTCTCGATGCTCAACCCCAGCTACGGGCTCCTGAACTGGGTGATCGGCCTCTTCGGCGCCGGACCCATCGACTTCACCTCGCAGGCCCCGCTGCTCTCCGTCGTGATGGCGCTGGTGTGGCAGTGGACGCCGTTCATGATGCTGCTGGTGCTCGCCGGACTGCAGGCGCAGCCGCGGGACGTGCTCGAGGCCGCGTCGATCGACGGCGCCGGCTGGGGAAAGACGTTCCTGTTCGTAACCCTGCCCCAGCTCCGCCGCTACATCGAACTGGCGGTCCTGCTCGGGGCCATCTACGTGGTCAACACGTTCGACCAGATCTACCTGATGACCGCGGGCGGGCCGGGAACGGCCAGCGCGAACCTGCCCTTCTACATCTACCAGCGGGCGTTCCTCGGCTTCGACATCGGGCAGGCCGCCGCGATGGGCGTCGTCGTGGTCATCGCAACGATCGCGGTGGCGACGTTCGCCCTGCGTTTGATCTTCCGTAGCTTCGACACGAAGGACTAGCCATGGCAGCCCCCAGCACAGCAACCACGGAAAACCGCGTCCCCTCGGGCACCAGCGGGGCCCCGGCGCCGCGCAGGCGCCGGCTCCCCGCCGGCCCGATCCTCACGGCCGCCACCTGGATCCTGGCACTCGTGTTCTTCGCGCCGGTCATGTGGATGGTCGCGACGTCCTTCAAGCAGGAGAACGCGGCCGCGTCCAACCCGCCCACGTTCTTCTTCGAGCCCACCCTGGAGCAGTACCGCGCCGTCCTTTCCTCCGACGCGGCGCCGTTCTTCCTGAACTCGATCATCGCCACCGGCGTCTCCACCGGCCTGGTGATCCTCCTGGCCATCCCGGCGGCATACGCGCTGAGCATCCGGCCCGTGAAGAAGACGTCCGACGTGCTGTTCTTCTTCATCTCCACCAAGATGCTGCCGGTCGTGGCCGTCATCATGCCGATCTACGTCATCTCCGGACAGCTGCGGGTGCTGGACAACATCTGGACCCTCGTGGTCCTCTACACGGCCATGAACCTGCCGATCGCCGTGTGGATGATGCGGTCTTTCTTCTCCGAGGTTCCGCACGAGGTCCTGGAGGCCGCGTCGATGGACGGGGCGGGCCTGATCAAGACCCTGCGTTCGGTGCTGATCCCCATGGTCACGCCCGGCATCGCGGCGACGGCGCTGATCTGCGTGATCTTCTCGTGGAACGAGTTCTTCTTCGCGCTGAACCTCACGGCCGCGCAGGCGGCGACGGTCCCGGTGTTCCTGATGTCCACCATGACCAGCGAGGGGCTGTTCCTCGCCAAGCTGTCCGCCGCGTCCGTTCTGGCCTCGCTGCCCGTGGTCCTGGCCGGTTGGCTGGCGCAGAAGCAGCTGGTCCGCGGCCTGTCCATGGGCGCCGTCAAGTAGCCCAAGGCCGTCAAGTAGCCCGGGCCGCCGCGGCCGGGGGTAGCGTGTGTCCCATGACGGACGCCGAGCACACCCGCCACGCCAACGACCCGGACACGATCGTCCGGCTGATGACCACCCCGGCCCGCTGGGCCGTGGTGGGCCTCTCGGACAACCCGCGCCGCGTTGCCCGCTCGGTCTCGCTGTTCATCCGCGACACGCTGGGGATGCGGATCGTTCCGGTGTCGCTGAAGGGGGACGACGTGCACGGCGAGCGGGGCTACACCCGTCTGGCGGACGTCCCCGGGGACATCGACGTCGTGGACTGCTTCGTGAACTCGTCCAAGGTCGGCGCCGTCGTGGACCAGGCCATCGCCGTCGGCGCGAAGGCCGTGTGGCTGCAGCTCGGCGTCGTGGACCAGGCGGCGGCGGCCCGCGCCAAGGCGGCCGGCGTCGACGTCGTCATGGACACCTGCCCCAAAATCGAGGCGGCCCGGCTGCGCTAGTCCATCTTGTCGTAGCGGGACCGGAGCACCAGGTACACGGCGTAGGCGATCAGCCCTACGCCGATCGTCACCAGTGCGGGGAGCCCGAACGGCTGGTCGCGGACCGACTTCAGCGCGCCGTCGATTCCGGTGGAGTCCTCCGGGTCGTGCTGGATGGTGGCGACGATGAACAGCAGCCCCAGCGCGGCCAGCACCAGGCCCTTCGCGACGTACCCGGCCGTCCCGGTGACCGTGATGGCCCGCCGCACGTTGGGCTCGGACGGCAGGCGGAGATCCCGGCGGAAGCGCTGGGTGGCTCCCTTGTAGACGTAGTAGCCGGCGACGGCGATCAACGCCGCGCCGAGCGCGACCAGGACCACGATCCCCGCGGGGTTCTTCATCAGTTCGGCGCTGACGGCGCTGGTCTTCTCGCCCGAGTCCTCGCTGCCGCCCATGGCGTAGCGCCCGAACGCCGCACCCACCGCAATGAACACGACGCCGGTACCCGCGTCCTTGAGGCGCCGCGTCAGTTTCGCGTGCGATTCGAAGCCGGCCTCCGCGAAATGCCAGAGCCCGAGGACGATGCATCCGAGGAAGCACACCCAGAGGATGGCCGCGCCGAATGGCTGCCGGGCCAGGGTGTCCAGGGCGCCGCCCTGGTCCGCCTCGCCCGACTTCCCGAACGCGACGTTTAGCGCCAACACGCCGATGAGGCCGTGGAGCACTCCGTTGGCGACGTATCCGATCCGCGCCACGCGTTCGAACCAGGGGTGGTCGGAGGCCTTCTTCGCCGCATTCACGGCTTCGCGTGGTTTTCCCATAACCTAAGCATAGGATCTTGCGCGTGGACTACCAGTGGATTCGCCGGACCTGTTTGGCGTTGCCCGCGGCCTTCGAGGACTTTCCGTTCGGGCAGGAGGCCGCGGTGTTCAGGGTCCGAGGCCGGACGGCGTCCCCGGCGCTCGCCGAGCAGCTCCGGATGGCGCACCCGGAAATCACCCCCGGCTTCCACAGGAGCAAGCGGCACTGGAACACGGTCGACTGCGGCGGGGCCCTGGGCGAGCGTGCAGTCCGGGACATGATCGAGGACTCCTACGACCTCGTCGTCGAGCGGATGCCGCGGGCCGACAGGGAGATTCTCGCTAGGCTGGGTGAATGATCTTCATCGTCGTCAAATTCCGGACCAGGCCCGAATACGCCGAACGCTTTTTGGACATCGCGGCTCCCTTCACCGAGGCCACGCGGGCCGAGGAGGGGAACCTGTGGTTCGACTGGTCCCGCAGCGTGGAGCACCCGGAGGAGTTCGTCCTCGTGGAGGCGTTCCGCGACGGCGCCGCCGAGGCCCACGTCTCCAGCGAGCACTTCGCCGCGGGACTGGACGCCATGCGCCCCGCACTGGCCGAGACACCGCGGATCATCAGCCGGCAGATCGACGGCGACGGCTGGGACCGCATGGGCGAGCTGCGGATCGACGGTTCCCCGGAGTAGTTCCCGGCTACCGCCAGGTGGCTGTGAAGGAGCCGTAGCCGCCGTCGACCCGGCACACGCCGTCGATGCCCTCTCCCTTGCGGATTCCGTCGAGCTTCGCGCCGAGTTCCTTGAGCGTGCACGAGTAGGCGCCGAGCACGCGCACGTTGGACCCGGAGCGGGCATCGTAGCGCTCGGCGATCCGGGCCGTGTGGTAGACCTCCAGGACCGTGTCGCAGTCGATGTTCACGGTGGAGTACGTGAAGGTGGAGCCGCCGCATTCGGTGCCCGTGGCGCGATCCGGGTGGTAGGCGAGAGATTGGAACATGGCCGTCAGGTCCGCGTACTCCTGGGTGAGGACATACGCCTTAGCCGCCGCCAGCGCCTTGTCCTGCTGGCTCGGCGTGTGCTCGTTGGGGCCGAGCACCAAGATCCCCTGGAACACCAGCGGCCCGGCGAGCTTCGGCGTCCCGTCGATCCCGCCGCCCAGCGGAACGCGGCCACCGGGGGCGGTCTTGGCGGTGACCGCCACGCCCGACGTGAGCCCGTAGGCGGCCTCGCTGTCCGCGTTCGGATGGGTGGTGAGGTCGAACCGCACCTGCGCCTTCGCCGAGTCGACCAGCAGGTCGGCGTCCGGGGCCGGAACGGCGTCGAGGTGCGTGAACGTCGAACCGGGCAGGGCGCCCTCGGTCTGCGGGCCCGGGTTCTGCTGCAGCCGGGCGATCTCGGTTCCCTCGGCGTTGAGCACGGCGTACGCCGGGATGCCGGTGAGGGACGAGCCGGGCGTGGCGGCGGCCGACTCCACGGACCAGCCGTCGCGGATCCGGAAGGACAGGTCCCCGGCCCGCGTGGTGACGGTCTTCCACGCATCGTCGGCGGCGGGGGAGGCACGCACGGGCGGTGCGGAGGTCGCGGATTCGGAGGGGAACGCCTTGGGGAACACGCCGCGGGCCGTCTCGCAGCCCGTCAGCGCGACCACCGCCAGCACCGCGATGGCGGTCGTGAACGCCGCCCGCCGCGCCGCCGTCGTGCCCTGGTGGTGGTCCGTTGCGGCCCGGCTGCTGTCCATGCACACAGCCTAGCCAACCGCGGAAGTCCGCGGCGGCGTAGGCTCGGGGGATGGACGTCCTGGCACCCCTGCGCACCCGTCTCCAGCTCACGTTCGCGGGCCAGACCGACGGCATTCCGGCCTGGGAGACCGCCCTGGCGGAAGGCGACGACGCCGGGCACTTCCCGCCGGACTCCGCGGTCTGGGCCGTGCACGGCGGCATGACGCCGATCGCCGCGGGCATCCGGGCGCTGCTGGTGCAGGCGCTGCATCCCGGGGCGTTGGCCGGCGTCGTCGAGCACTCCGACTACCGCGCCGATCCGCTCGCCCGTCTCGCGGGAACCATCCGCTGGATCTTCACGGTGACCTACGGGGACACGGTCGCCGGGCGCCGGGCCTGCGACCACGTCCGGAAACTGCACGTTGCGGTCACGGGAACCTACATTGACGGACACGGGACACAACAGGCGTACTCGGCCAACGACCCGGCGCTGGCCGAATGGGTGCACCTGGCGTTCACGGACGCCTTCCTGCGTAGCCACGAACTCTTCCGCGGCCCGGTGCCAGGGGGAGCCGATGCATACGTCCGCGAATGGGCGGTCGCCGGGGAACTGATGGGCATCGCCGACCCGCCGCGCACGGAGGCCGCGCTGCGGGCGCGCCTGGGGGAGTACGACGCCGATGGCCAACTCGCCGGCGGACCGCGGGTACAGGAGGTGGTGTCCTTCCTGCGGAACCCGCCGCTCGATCCGCTGTTGCTCCCCGGGTACCGGCTCCTGTTCGCCGCCGTCGTGGACACGCTGCCGCCGAGGTACCGGGAACTGTTGGGGTTGCGCCGGCCGCGCGTGCGGCTGCCGCTCGTTCCGGCGGGGCGGGCGGCGCTCGCCGTCGTCGGCGCGGCCCTCGGCAAACGGAGCCCCAGCGAACTGGCGGCCCGGCGTCGACTCGCCCGCCTCGGGGCCGCCGCCAGCGGGTAGCCTGACGGCATGCTGCTACCGGATCTGCAAGGCAAGCGCGCCATCGTCACGGGTGCTAACTCGGGGCTGGGCCTCGAAACGGCCAAAGCGTTGGCCGGCGCGGGGGCCGGCGTCGTACTGGCGGTGCGCGACGCGGCGAAAGGCCGGGACGCGCTTGAACGCCTGCGGCGCGACCAACCGGATGCCCGGCTGGAGCTGGCCGAACTCGACGTCGCGTCGCTGGATTCCGTGCGCACGTTCGCGGAACGCGAGGCCGGACGCCCGCTGGATCTGCTGGTCAACAACGCGGGCGTGATGGCCATCCCGAAGCGCAGGGAAAGCCCCGACGGCTTGGAGCAGCAGTGGGCGACCAACTACGTGGGCCCGTACGCGCTGACCGCCCGGCTGCTGCCCGGGTTGCGGGCGGCCGCCGGGCGGGTGGTGATGCTCGGATCGGTCGCCGCGTGGCGCGGTCGCATCCACTGGAACGATCCGAACCTCCGGCGCCGCTACTCGCCGTGGTCCGCCTACGCCCAGTCGAAGCTCGCGGACGTCATGTTCGCGCTGGAACTCGACGCGCGCAGCCGGGAGCTGGGATGGGGTATCTCGGCGCGGGCCGCGCACCCGGGCCTGGCGCGCACGGAGCTGGTGAACAACGGGCCCCTGGACGGCAAGGGGCGCGACGGCGGGCTGCGTCGGCATCTCGGCGCAGGGGTGGGATGGTCCCAATTCGGACACGAGGCCGACGCCGGTGCCTTGCCCGTGTTGATGGCGGCCACGGACCCGGACGGCGCCATGTACTTCGGACCGAACGGCGCGCTGGGGCTGGCCGGTACGCCGGTGGCCGCCCGGCTGCCGCTCGCCGCGCGCCGGGACGCGGACCGTGGCCGGCTGTTCGACGTGACGGCAGGCATGGCCGGGATCGGTTTTCCCGCGTAGAATTTCCAACAGCCTACTTAGGGGTAAGTCCGTGACTTCACCAGGAAACCAGCAGCCGAAGAAGCCCGCGCCAAAACGCCGGCTGGACCGGCGCATGATCCTCCAGGCCGGCACCGCGTACATCGACCAGCACGGCCTCCGGCAGCTGTCCATGCGCCACCTGGGCGCCGAACTGGGCGTCGAGGCGATGTCGCTCTACCGCTACGTCCCCTCCCGCGACGATCTGCTCGACGGGATCGTGGAACAGGTGCTGGAGGGGCTGTCCGCCGACGCGGAGGTGCATGTGGAGCCGCAGGACGGCTGGGAGGACTACCTGGTCCGGCTCGCGCACGGCGTCCGGCGCATCGCCCTGGAGCACCCGAAGATCTTTCCGCTGATCGCCACCCAGCCACCGCAGGCTCCCTGGATCCAGCCGCCGCTGCGGAGTCTGAAGTGGATCGAATCGTTTCTGGGCGCGCTCACCAGCTCGGGCTTCGGCGACCAGCAATCGGTGGCGGCCTACCGGGCGTTCTGCAGTTTCCTCTTGGGCCACCTGCTGTTGGAGGTGGCGGCACTGGGCGCGGACATCACCCCGGTGGAGACCGGAACGCCGGAGGAGATGGCCGAATCCGACCTGAGCGACTACCCGGTGATACTTCGGCTCAAGGGCCCGCTTTCGGACGACCGCACCACGGAGGAGTTCGAGGAGGCGCTCGAAAGCCTGTTGAACAGGCTGGCGCTGCTGCGCTGAATCGGCCCATTGCGCCGAAGTTTTCCCCCGCCTTCTGGTGATTCGAGAAACACGCCAGCCCTTCGATGCCGGTTTGGCGCATGTCTATGACCATAATGGGGGGTAACGACAAAGAATCGGAGGAATCAACATGCGCGGAAACAACCTTGTTTGGACCATCGTGGGCGTGCTGGTGGCTGTTGCCCTGGTTATCTGGATCGCTTCGGCCATCTAGAACGTCCCTCGGAGTAGTTACGAAGAGACCCCGGCCGTATTCGGCTGGGGTCTCTTCTGTTGCGCGCCTATTTTCGACGAAGGCAGATGCCCCCCGCCCCCGTTTGACCGAAGGTAGATGTCGGATTCGTGGCCGAAACCGACATCTACCTTCGTCGAAACGCGAGGGGAGGCAGGTGGCTTTGTCGAAGTTAGAAGTACTTCGGCAGCGTCCCCTCGTGGGCCTCGCGCAGTTCCGACAGGTCCAGGGTGAACTGGCCCTGCACCTCGAGCGCATCGGATTCCGTGTCGACGACGCCGAGGCGCACCACCGGGTACCGGCGGGCCGTGGCCATGTCGTTGAAGCGGACCTCCTCCGAGCGGGGCACCGCCACGACGGCGCGCGCCTGGGACTCGGAGAACAGCGCCGTGAACGCGTCCACGCCGTCCCGGTCGCAGAGATCGTCCAGCGCCACGCGGGCGCCGACGCCGTAGCGCAGCGACATCTCGGACAGGGTCGCCGCGAGCCCGCCCTCGGAGAGGTCGTGCGCGGAGTCGATCATGCCGTCGCGGGAAGCGTTGATCAGGATCGCGCCGAGCGTCTTCTCCGCGGCGAGGTCGATCTTCGGCGGGAGGCCGCCGAGCTGCCCGCGGATGTTCGCGTACTCGGACCCGTCCAACTCGTCGCGCGTGGTGCCGAGCAGGTAGATGGCCTGGCCGTCGGCGTCGTCGCGCCAGCCCGAGGGCGTGCGGCGCGCGACATCGTCGAACTTGCCGAGCACCGCCACCACGGGGGAGGGATGGATCGGCGTCGAACCCGTCTGGTTGTAGAGCGAGACGTTGCCGCCGGTGACCGGGACGCCGAGCTCCATGCACGCGTCGGAGAGGCCGCGGATGGATTCGGCCAGCTGCCACATCACGTCCGGGTCCTCGGGGGAGCCGAAGTTCAGGCAGTCGGACACGGCCATCGGCACGGCGCCGGACGTGGCGACGTTGCGGTAGGCCTCGGCCAGGGCTAGCTGCGCGCCCGTGTAGGGATCCAGGAACGCGTAACGGCCGTTGGCGTCGGTGGACAGCGCCACGCCCAGACCGGTCTCCTCGTCGACGCGGATCACTCCGGCGTCGTCCGGAGCGGACAGGGCGGTGTTGCCGCCGACGTAGCGGTCGTACTGGTTGGTGATCCAGGACTTGTCGCACATGTTCGGGGACGCCACCAGCTCCAGCACCGCGGCCTTGAGCGCCTCGCCCGTGGCCGGAAGCCCGGCGCCGGCGTCGGAGGACCGGAAGGTCTCGGACTGCAGCTTGTCCTGCCACTCGGGGCGCGCGTACGGGCGGTCGTAGACCGGACCCTCGTGCGCGACCGTCTTCGGGTCGACGTCGACGATCGTCTCGCCGTTCCACGTGATGATCAACCGGCCGGTGTCGGTGACCTCGCCGAGCCAGGAGTACTCGACGGCCCACTTCTCCATGACGGCCTCGAACGCCTCGACGTTCTCCGGGGAGACGACGGCCATCATGCGTTCCTGCGACTCCGACATCAGGATCTCGCCCGGGGTCAGGGTCGGGTCGCGCAGCAGGACGGAGGTGAGCTCCACCTGCATGCCGCCGTCGCCGTTGGAGGCCAGCTCCGACGTGGCGCAGGAGATGCCCGCGGCGCCGAGGTCCTGGATGCCCTCCACGAGGGAGCCCTTGAACAGCTCCAGGCAGCACTCGATGAGCACCTTCTCGGCGAACGGGTCGCCGACCTGGACCGCGGGGCGCTTGGACGGCTTGGTGTCGTCGAAGGACTCGGAGGCCAGCACGGAGGCGCCGCCGATGCCGTCCCCGCCGGTGCGGGCGCCGAACAGGACCACCTTGTTGCCCTTGCCGGAGGCGTTGGCCAGGCGGATGTCCTCGTGGCGCATGACACCCACGGCCAGGGCGTTGACCAGCGGGTTGCCCTGGTAGACGGAGTCGAAGACCATCTCGCCGCCGATGTTCGGCAGGCCCAGGGAGTTGCCGTAGCCGCCGATGCCGGCGACCGCGCCGTGCATGACGCGGGCGGTGTCCGGGTGGTCGATGGCGCCGAAGCGCAGCGGGTCCATCACGGCAACCGGGCGGGCGCCCATGGAGATGATGTCGCGCACGATCCCGCCGATGCCGGTCGCCGCGCCCTGGTAGGGCTCCACGAACGACGGCGAGTTGTGGGACTCGATCTTGAAGGTCACGGCCCAGCCGTCGCCGAGGTTGGTGACGCCGGCGTTCTCGCCGATGCCCACCAGCATGTCCTTCTTCATCTCCTCGGTGACCTTCTCGCCGAACTGGCGCAGGTGGTTCTTGGAGGATTTGTAGGAGCAGTGCTCGGACCACATGACCGAGTACATCGCGAGCTCGGCGGCGGTCGGGCGGCGGCCCAGGACCTTGATGATCTCCTCGAACTCGTTCTGCTTCAGGCCCAGTTCGGCCCAGGGAAGCTCGGTGTCCGGGGTGGTGGCGGCGTGCTCAACGGTGTCGATGTTGAACTGCTGGGTCACTTGGTTCCTCCAACGAGGGTGGTCAGGACGGAGGTGAACATGCCCAGTCCGTCGGTTCCGGTGTGGTCGGGACCGTAGCCGGCCTCGACGGCGTGCTCGGGGTGCGGCATGAGGCCCACGACGTTTCCGGCGGCGTTGGAGATGCCGGCGATGTCGCGGCGGGAGCCGTTCGGGTTCCAGCCGACGTAGCGGAACACCACGCGGCCCTCGGCCTCGAGCGCGTCCAACGTCTTCTCGTCGGCGATGTACTGGCCGTCCTGGTTCTTCAGGACGATCGAGATCTCCTGGCCGGCGTCGTACTGGTTGGTCCAGGACGTCGCGGCGTTCTCGACGCGCAGCGTCTGGTCGCGGCAGAGGAACTTCAGATGGTCGTTCTTGATCATCGAACCCGGCAGCAGGTGGGACTCGGTGAGGATCTGGAAGCCGTTGCAGATGCCCAGCACGGGCAGCTTGGCGTCCGACTTCGCGGCGTCGATGATGCGGCCCATCATGGGCGCGAAGCGTGAGATCGCCCCGGCGCGCAGGTAGTCGCCGTAGGAGAAGCCGCCGGGGATCACCACGGCGTCGACGTCGGAAAGGGTGTCGTCGCCGTGCCAGAGCGGCACTGCCTCGGCGCCGGCGAGGCGCACGGCGCGGGCGGCGTCGCGGTCGTCCAGCGTTCCGGGGAAGGTGACGACGCCGATGCGTGCGCCGGAGAGCGCGGCGCCTGGCGCGGGCGAATAGTCGCCGATCAGGGGGATTCCGGTGCTCATTATTCGGCGACGACCTCGACGTTGACGACGTCCTCGATCACCGGGTTGGACAGGAGCGTCTCGGCGGCTTCGCGGGCCTGCGCCAGGACGGCCTCGGTCACCTCGCCCTCGACGGTGAGTTCGAACCGCTTGCCCTGGCGGACGCCGGAAAAGGCGTCGAAGCCGAGCCGCGGGAGCGCCCCCACGATGGCCTTGCCCTGCGGGTCAAGGATTTCGGGCTTGGGCATAACATCAACAACGATCCGGGGCATCCGGTGTCTCCTGTGCGCGAGGGGTGTGGTTAAAGCCGCCTGCGGAGGTGCCGTCTCACGCCAGGGTGCCGGCGCTCCGCGAGCTTGCCCGCCCAGTCTACCGGCTCGACGCCGGGCGGCCCGGCGTCCGTGACCGGTGCCACTGGGGTGCGGAGAGCGGGGGACGTAATCTGGTGCCATGGCTACACAACGATCGACCGACGGGCGTCCGCCGTCGTTCCTGCTCCCCATCATGGCGGCCGCCGTCGCGGCCGGGCTCCTGCGGCTGGTCCTGCGCAAGCGCGCCGACGACCGGCGCGGGTCCTGACCCCGCCGGCCCCCGGCACCGCTGACGCCGCGTCCTGCCCCTGCCTGTCCGGCGAGGCCTACGGCGCGTGCTGCGGGCGTTTCCACGCGGGCTTCGACGACGGCGTGTGGCCTCCCACGGCGGCCGGGCTGATGCGCTCGCGCTACAGCGCGTTCGTGGCCGGCCGGGTGGACTACCTGCTGGCCACCTGGCATCCGTCAACGCGCCCGGAATCGCTGGAACTCGACGGCGGAACCGTCTGGCGGCGCCTCGACGTCGTGCGGGTCGAGGCCGGCGGACCGTTCGACGACCGCGGCGTCGTCGAGTTCGCGGCGCATTACCGGCACGACGGCGAACGCGGCGCCCAGCGCGAGGTCAGCGCCTTCGTCCGCGAGGACGGCCGCTGGTACTACGTGGACGGCGAATAGCGCGCCCTCACACCCGGCCGAGCGCGTCGATGTCCTCGAGGAACTTCCCGTGGACCTCGTCGCTGACGGTGGTCCGCGTGTCCGCGATCGAGTCGAGGTAGTCCTGCGTCGACGGTCCCTTGCGGGCCTGGCCCGAAACCGCCGCGCCGCCCTCCGTGGCCGCTCCGCCGTTGTCGTCGACGTACACCGCCTTTTCCAAGGCGCGCTGGGACGCACTCCGGGCCGCGTACTCGATGTCCGCGGGGGAAAAGCCGCCGGTGCGCTCCACCAGCAGGGCCACGTCCACTCCGCCGACCACATGCGCGGGAATGAAGCGCTGCCACATGGCCTCGCGCGCCTGGCTGTCCGGCAGTCCGATCGGGATGACGTAGTCGAAGCGGCCGTGGCGCAGGAACGCGGAGTCCAGGGCGCGAATGAAGTTGGTGGCGCAGACCAGAAGGCGGCCGGGCTGTTCGCGGAACGCCGGGATGATCTTAAGCAGCTCGTTGGTGACGCCCTGCAGGGGCGACGGCGGTTCGCCCGAGCGCTGGGCGGCGATTTCCTCCACCTCGTCGATGAACACGACGCAGTGCTCCAATTCCGCGATCTCGAGGAACGTTTCGCGCAGCGCGCCGGCCAGGCCCCGCGGATCGGAGGCGAGCCGGGACGGAAACACCTCGACGAACGGCCATTCCAGCCGGGAGGCGATCGCCTTCGCGAACGTGGTCTTGCCGGTTCCGGGAGGGCCGAACAGCACGACGGCGCGCGGGGGCACCACGCCGTATTCGTCGGCGAGATCCGCCTCGGCCAGGGGCAGGACGAGGCGACGCTCCAGCAATTCCTTTTCGTTGCGCATGCCGGCCACGTTCTCCCAGAGGTCCCGGGCGAGGATGCGGCCGCCCAGCTGGGCCAGCGGTTCGAGTTCCTGGCGCTGGACCGGGATTTTCCGTTCGAAGTAGCGCAGGTTCTGCTTCACGACGAAGCCGCGGTCCAGGAACGCGTCCACGCGGGTCTCCGCCTCCGGCATCAGCGCTGAGAGCTTGTTCAGCCCGTGCGGGGCCATTCGGTTTTCGACGGCGGCGAGCAGCGAGGTGCCGATGCCGCGGCCGCGGAATTCCGGCAGCGTGGCGAGGAAGACGATCCAGCCCTGGTCGTGCGCGGCGCGCCCGACGGCGGCGCCGACCACCTGCTCGCCCTGGACCGCGACGACGGCGTGGTCCTTCTCGCAGGAGGCCAGCACCTCGGAGAGCGCGTAGACGGGTTCGACGCCGGTGGCCTTGAGGGATTCCCAGAGGTGAAGGATCCCGTCGAGGTCGGCCGAGTGGAAGTCCCTGATGCGCCAGGTGGTCATGAGCGTCTCCGTTCGTTGGGGCCGCGGCCCCGGCTGCTTTCGTGGTCTCCACTCTTCTGCAAATCCACGCGGCGATCTAGGGGGTTCCGCGTGAAAGAACGGCGATTCTTCGCGCTGTGGGAAAACGGGTGCCGTACTTCCGGCACATATGTGGAACCGCATCCGGTGCCAAGCCCGCGCGCCTACCCGAATAAGGAACTGTTGTGCCAAGGTGTTGACACAAGAGGCGAGATTCGTTTGTATTAGTTGGATGGCACAAGCCGTCGTCACCCACGATCGAATGGACCCACCCCATGGCCATGCTCGAGCTAGTCATGATCCTGCTGGTCGCCCTCGCGCTGGTGCTCCTCCTATGGGGCTTCGTTGCGGTGCTCCGGCGCACCCCCCACGGTGCCACGGGTCTCGCAGGGGAGCTGGCGGCGCTGGATCGTGGACGGCGGGCAGAAGCCGACCCCGGAGTGCGTTGGGTGGCGCGGACCGAAGCCGCCGCGTTGGCCGCGGGGCTCGCTGTTGCCGCCGCCTGCGCGTGGTGGGGACTCGACGGGGGCGAACACCACGGGCTGCCGTTCTTCCTTGCCGCCATGGCCGGCGCGCTGGCGGGCCTGCCGGTCATCGCGCTCGTGCCCAGCCCGCGCTGGCCCCAGGCGCGGGGAGGCGTGGTCGTCGCGGACTTGACCCCGCGCGGATCCACGAGCTTCGGCCGCGGCCGGACCTTCGCGCTTCCGCTGGCCGCGGCCTGCCTCCTGGTGGTGGGCCTCGCCGTCGCCGGGCTCGGGTCCGTTGCCGGCGAGGACGGCCAGCACCGCTTCTTGCGGAGTGTCGTCATCCCGCTGGTCGACGGAATCCCGGTGATCGGCGAGGGCGTCACCGTGCAGACAACCGGGCCTTTTCCCGGCTGGTTCTACGGTGTGCCGCTGATGGTGGGAACTTTGGTGCTGGTGGTCGGGGTGTGGTGGGTCCTGCGTCGGGCGGCGCGGGCTGCCCGCCCCGCCGACGAGGCGCTGTTCGGCGTCGACACCGCCTTGCGCGTTGTGCAAACCCGGTTCGTTGTGTCCGCGTCGACCTCTGTCCTCCTCTTCCAAGTCGCGGTGGTGTCCCTCATGGCCGGGCTGGCGTTGCGGAGCTCCCACGGCCCGATCCTTGCTCTGCTCCTGATCGGTGGCGCCTTTGTCGCCGGCCTCGCAGCACTGGTGCTCCTCTTCCGGGCGGGCGGCGTCGTGGTGGAGGGTCTGGCCGTCGCCTCCGGAGACCGCCGCGGCGCGCGTTCGGTCGCGTCGTGATCTCCGTGGATCCCGCCTCGCCGAGCCCGCCGGTTGAACAGATCCGGTCCCAGCTGGCGGCGCTGATCCGCACCGGGTCCTTGGAAGCGGACGCCCGGATGCCCACCGTGCGGCAGCTCGCGGGCGACCTGCGCGTCGCGCCGGGGACCGTGGCCAAGGCGTACAGGGAGCTTGAGGGTGCCGGGTTGATCCGCACGGGGCGTGCGGCCGGAACGCGGGTGAACCCGGGGCAGCTGACGAGTGACGCGGTGCTCGCCGCCGCCGCCGGCCTCGTTCGGGTCGCACGTTCCGCCGGCCTGGAGCTCGACGAGGCACTCGGCGTGGTTGCCTCGAGGTGGGAAGCGCGGGACTGACGGATAAGAAAGGTCCATCGCCACGTCCGGGGATGCGGCAGGCGTCCCCGCGTCAGTGCCTCGGGGCTCTCCTTGCCGGCAATCGCCGCGATGGCGAGCGAGGCGATCGGGTCCGCCCATGACCAGCGGAACCTCGTGGACAACGTGTTGCGCACATGCGAGCAACCGATTCTGGACCCGGTGCGGACGGCCGCTGGGGACGAGAAGAACCTACTGGGGGACGGTGCTACCTGGACCACCTGGACCACCTGGACCATCTGGCACAGGCGAAACGCCTGCGTCTGGAGCTGTGACACTGAAGGCGCCGAAGGTCGGAACAACGCTGCTCGTCACGCAGGGTGTGGTAGCGCCGTGGTGGCCAGATTCCCTGGCGTGAAGAGCGATGCCGGGCGTCGCTTCTCTCCTCCACAGGTGCCGGTATGGGAATCTTTTCCTTGTTCGAAGGTTTGTTCCCATTTTGTCGGTGGTGGTC
>NZ_JBIMER010000008.1:0-145528 GCF_051262515.1 Arthrobacter arnarulunnguaqae
CCCCCTTGACGCCGAATGGTGACCGGTGTCACAATAGATCCACAGCGTGATCAATCGATTTATCAGCTTCTTCACAAGGGACGTGACTTTTCTTGGGCCAGCCTCGCATCTCAGACGTCGCCCAGGCTGCCGGCGTCTCCGCGAGCACCGTTTCGCTGGTCCTGAACGACGCGCCTTCCCGCATTTCCGCCGTAACCCGCCTGCGGGTCAGGGAGGCGGCGGAGAAGATCGGCTACCGTCCCAGCTCGCTGGCGCGGGGTCTTCGGACCCGGCAGACCAGAACCGTAGGCCTCATCTCGGACCAGATCGCCACGACACCGTTCGCCGGCCGGATGCTCGCCGGAGCCCAAGATGCCGCAAGAGAGAACGGCCGCCTGCTTTTGCTCGTGGACACCGCCGGCGACCCGGCTGTCGAGCGGGACTCGATCAGCGCACTGGCCGCCCATCAGGTCGACGCGATGATCTACGCCAGCATGTACCACCGGGTCGTGCCGGCACCGGAAGGCCTCGTGAAGGAAACGGTGTTCCTCGACTGCCGGCCGTCGCAGGCCTCGCACAGCGCCGTCGTACCGGACGACCAGGCGGGCGGCCGTGCGGCGGTCCGGGAACTGATCGCCGCCGGCCACCGGCGGATCGCCTACGTGGACAGCAACGAATCCGGCGTGCTCGCTTCGGGTCTCCGCCTGACGGGATATCGGGAGGCCCTCGCGGCCGCGGGGCTCGAGGCGGATCCCGCACTCCACGTGCGTGGGGACACCACAGCTCTTGGTGGCCGGACCGCCACCGACGAGCTGCTGGATCTGCCCGCGGAGAAACGCCCGACGGCGGTCTTCGCCTTCAACGACCGCATGGCGGCGGGCGTCTACGTCGCCGCCCACCGCCGGGGCCTGCGGATTCCCCAAGACCTCTCCGTGGTCGGCTACGACGATCAACAACTCGTGGCCGCGGAGCTGGATCCCCCCTTGACCACCATCGCGCTTCCCCATTACGAAATGGGCCGCTGGGCGATGGAGACCGTGCTCGGCGTCAACACGGTAAAAAACGGCACCGTTCACCGCATGGAGTGCCCCGTCGTGAGACGGGAATCTGTGGGCCCGCCGCCGGCCAAGCCGGCAAGCATCGACCGGCAGCGAGCCTGAACATCCGAGACGCCGTCCCGCTGGGGCGGCACCCGAACAATGGCCGGCGCTGAAGCCGTCCACCTATGAAAGGTAACCACAATGGCGCGACGCACCGCACCACTACTTGTCTCCACCGCCCTCGTTTCCGTCCTAGCTTTCACGGGATGCGGCCAGGCAGGGCAGGACAACACCACGGCCGACGGCCGTTCCGAGTTGAAGATGTGGACGCACTCGGCCGGAAACCCCGCCGAGCTCGCCGTCTACGAACGGATCATCAGCGACTTCAACGAGTCGCAGGAGGACTACACGGTGGTCCACGAGTCCTTCCCGCAGGGCGCCTACAACGACGCCGTCGTGGCCGCCGCCGCCTCGGGCGACCTTCCCTGCCTGCTCGACCTCGACGGCCCGATCATGCCGAACTGGGCGTGGGCCGGCCACCTTCAGCCGCTGAACCTCCCCACCGAGCTGACGGACAACCTGCTTCCGACCGCGGTCGGCGAATGGGAGGACGAGATCTACTCGGCCGGCTACTGGGACGCCGCGCTGGGCATCTTCGCCCGCAAGTCGGTCCTCGAGGCCGAGAACATCAGGATTCCGACCATGGAGCAGCCGTGGACCAAGGACGAGTTCGGGTCTGCCCTCGAGAAGCTCAAGGCCGCGGGATACGAAACGCCGATCGACATCGGCGCCGAAGACACCGGCGAGTGGTGGCCCTACGCCTACTCGCCGTTTCTGCAGAGCGCCGGTGCGGACCTGATCGACCGGGAAACGATGCTTACCGCCGACGGCGCGCTCAACAGCCCCGAAGCCGTGGAGTGGGCGGAGTGGTTCGCCGGGCTGTTCGAGTCCGGTTACGCCAGCAACGACGGCACGGTGGGTAACCAGGAATTCATTGACGACGAGGTCGCCCTCAGCTACACGGGCGTCTGGAACGCGATGGACGCCATCGACGCCGTGGGCGACGACCTGCTGATCCTACCGCCGGTCGATCTGGGCGAGGGCCCGAAGATCGGCGGCGGCTCCTGGCAGTGGGGCATCTCCTCCTCCTGCGCCGCGGCCGACGGCGCCCGCGAGTACCTCGAGTTCAGCTTCCAGGACGAGTACATCACCGAGTTCGCGGACAAGCAGGTGGTCATCCCGGCCACCGAGGCCGCCGCCCAGGCCTCGGAACACTTCGGCGACGACGGCGTTCTCCGGCCCTTCGTCGAGTTCTCCCAGGAATACGCCGTCCTTCGTCCCGAGACGCCGGCCTACGCCGTCATCTCCAGCACCTTCGAGAAGGCGGCGAAAGACATCATGAGCGGCGCCGACGCCCAAGAGGCACTGGACTCCGCGGTCAACGAAATCGACGCGAACATCGCCTCCAACGACGGCTACGGCTTCTAGGGATCGGCACGGCGGCGGGGGCTCCCGGCCCCCGCCGCCCCTGACGGAAGAACACGATAATGACCGCTGCAGCACCCACGACGACGGCGGCCCGCCGTCGTCCCCCTCGCAAGTTCCGCTCCGCGCGCGGCCGGGAGAGTTGGGCCGGGCTCGCGATGATCGCGCCGGCCGGAATACTCCTGGTGACGTTCCTGCTGATCCCAGTCCTCCTGACCTTCACGCTCTCCTTCACCAATGCGCGCCTGATCTCGCCGAACCCGCCGCGCGCGGTCGGATTCGACAACTTCCTCCGCGTCTTCACCGCGGACCCCGTCTTCCTGGACTCCGTCTGGAACACGGTGATCTTCGCCGTCGTCGTGGTCCCCGTGCAGGCCGGGCTGGGTCTGCTGCTCGCGGTGCTGGTCAACCAGAAGCTCCGCGGCGTAACCGCCTTCCGGGTGATCTTCTTCATCCCCGTGGTGACGTCGATCGTCGTCGTATCCATCCTCTGGAAGTTCATGTACCAGAAGGAGGGGCTCATCAACTCCTTCATCGACATGCTGACGTTCGGTCTGTGGAGCGGCGTCGATTGGCTGCAGAATCCGGATACGGCGCTCGGCGCCATCATTGTGCTCTCCATCTGGCAGGCCGTGGGTTTCCACATGATCATCTGGCTTTCCGGCCTGCAGACCATCCCGGATGAGCTCTACGAGGCCGCGCGCATGGACGGGGCCGGCCCATGGAAGCAATTCACGAACGTCACCTGGCCCGGGCTCAAACCGACCATGGTATTCGTCCTAGTCACCATCACCATCGCCGCGCTCGGGTTGTTCGTACAGATCGACGTCATGACCCAGGGCGGACCGCTGAACTCGACCACCACCCTGGTCTTCCACGCCGTCCGCAAGGGCTTCGAACAGCAGGAGATCGGCTACGCGGCCGCCATTTCCTTGATCTTCTTCATCGCCGTCCTGCTCATCACGCTGGTTCAGCGCTGGCTTACCCGAGAGAGGACCTGACATGGGCACCACACAACTAGCAACCGCACCGCGGGACGCCCAGCGTCCCGGAAAGGCCGCCCCGTCCGCGTCGCGGCAACGGCGGATCCGGCGGATCGGCTTCTACCTGGGCATGTCCGCCCTGGCCGTGCTCTTCCTGTTCCCGCTGGTCTTCATGTTCGTCTCCAGCCTCAAGCCGGATGCGCAGATCCTGCAGGACATCGACTCGCCGATGGCGTTCGTCCCGAGCGGGGACATCAGCCTGGACAACTACTTCGGGGTCTTTGACCGCGTGCCCGTGGCGCAGTTCCTCTTCAACTCCGTCCTCGTCACCGTGTTGACGGTCGGGATCGGGCTGGTCGTCAATTCGATGGCCGGTTTTGCGCTCTCCCGGATGCGATGGAGGGGCCGTGCAGTGGTGCTGACGTTCGTCGTCGCAACGCTGATCGTCCCGTTCGAGACCATCGCGGTGCCGATGGTCTACTGGGTGAACAAGCTGCCGACGCTCGTTTTCGAAGGCGGCCTGCTGAAGTACGATTTCGGCTGGCTGAACTCCTACGAGGTGCAGATTGTGCCGTTCATCGCCAACGCGTTCTCGATCTTCCTGTTCACGCAGTACTTCTCCACCATTCCGCCGTCGTTGGACGAGGCCGCCCGCATCGACGGCGCCAGCTGGTTCGGGATCTACCGGCGCATCATCGTTCCGCTGTCCGGCCCGGCCTTCGCCACGGTGGCGATCCTGACGTTCCTGCCGGCGTGGAACCAATACCTGTGGCCGCTCATGGTGGTCCAGGAGGAGGCCAAGCGTCCGGTGATGGTGGGAATGCAGTACTTCTTCCAAATCAACACGGCGTGGGGCGAGGTCATGGCCTACACCTCGCTGATTACGCTTCCGGTCCTGATCGTCTTCCTGATCTTCCAGCGTGCCTTCGTGAGCAGCATTGCCGCGAGTGGCGTCAAGGGCTAGTCGCCCGGCCGGTACACCCCCACCACTTCCGCCGGCTTGGCGCCGGCCAACGAAAGGATTCACATGTTCGACCTGCCCGATTCCTGGGTCTGGGACTACTGGTTCGCCGACGACGGCGAGACCTACCACCTCTTCTTCCTCTACGCCTCGCGCGCCCTGCACGATCCGGACGCCCGCCACCACCGGGCGTCGATCGGGCACGCCGTGTCTGCGGACCTGACGTCCTGGACCCGCGTCGCGGACGCCCTCGTCCGCAGCGACGCCCCGGCGTTCGACGACCTCGCCACGTGGACCGGTTCGGTGGTCCGGCACCCCGACGGCACGTGGTTCCTCTTCTACACGGGGGCCTCGCTGTCGCCGGACGGGATCAACGTGCAGCGCGTCGGCTATGCGACGTCGTCGGACCTCATGGTCTGGGAGAAGCACGGGGCGCCGGTCCTCGAAGCGGATCCGGCGCGCTACGAGACGCTCGCCTCCGGAGCGTGGCACGACGAGGCCTTCCGCGACCCCTGGGTCTTCCCTGCGCCCGACGGCGATGGCTGGCACATGCTCATCACGGCCCGTTCCCCGCAGGGTCCGGTGCTGGGACGCGGGGTGGTCGGCCATGCGTCGTCCGCCGACCTGCGTTCCTGGGAGCTCCGCGACCCGCTCACCGCTCCTTCCGAGCGCGGCTTCGGGCAGTTGGAGGTCCTGCAGGTGGAGGAGGTCGAGGGCCGCCCGGTGCTCATCTTCTCCTGCGGCGCCGCCCACTCCACGCAGGCCAGACAGGGCGAACGCGGCGGCACCTGGGCCGTGCCCGCGGAATCCCTCCTGGGACCGTTCGACATCGAGAACGCCTACCCGCTGACGGACGAAAGCCTCTACGTGGGCCGGCTGCTCCAGCGCCGTGATGATCGGTCCTGGTGGCTCTTCGCATTCCGCGACGCCAACGAGACTGGCCCGTTCCTGGGTGGCATCATCGATCCGTTGCCGGTCCGGTGGGAAGGAGACCGCCTGGTAGCCGGCCCCTAGCCAGCCGCCCCGCTCCTCCCCTCCCGTTTCGACGAAGGTAGATGTCCGTTTTGGGCGGAATTCCAGCATCTACCTTCGTCGAAACGGGGGGCGGGGACATCTGGCTTTGTCGAGATGCCGACGTCGCAAGCCCCCGCCGCGGGACCCCGCTACTTCTTCTCCTCGATCGTGACCGTCCAGCCGCTCATGTTGGCCGCGGTCACGTTCAGGTAGTAGCTGCCGGCGTTCTTGTGCAGGGCGGTGGTGGAGCTTTCCGGTTCGCTCAGCATGACCAGCGGGATCCCGCCGTCGGCGTGGAGGTCCGTTCCCTCGGTCAGCACGTAGACGGCACCGATTGACATGTCCGGGTCGCCCTCGAAGCTGTAGGTCATGCGCGCCTCGCCACCGGTGAGCTCGAAGGTGGGGCTGGCCGCGTCGGCACGTCCATCCAACGCGACGACCTCGGTCCACGCGGCCTCGGCCTCGACGGGTGCCTCTTCCTCAATGGACGCCGCCGCGGTCGGCGACTCCACCGCCGCCACGGCGGCTTCTTCCACGGCGGCCTCTTCCACCACGGCCTGCCCGCCACCGGTCGGCACGGTGGCCGCCCCGCCCGCGCCGGCGGCCCCATTGACGGCGCCGAGCACGACGACGACGGCGCTCACGATCCACGCCACCATCCGCTGCTTGGACGTGGACCGCAGGGGCAGACGGCTCTTGTCGCGCATCCCTCCGGCCAGGATCATGACCAGGTCCACCAGCGCCCAGACGCCGAGCCCTCGCAGCGTGACCAACTTGAGCAGACCGGTCCCGACCTTCCCCAGATAGAAGCGGTCGACGCCGAAGATACCCAGGAACAGCGAGAGCAGCCAGGTGGTCAGGAACGATTTCGGTTCGGCGGCCGGGAAGGGCATGCCGTGCGGGGCGGCCGGATGCTGCATGGTGTTGCTCACGGTGAGTCCTTTCGGGTGGGCCTTGCGGCCCGAGTGAATGCGCTGGATGTGGTGAATGCGGTGGATAAC
Organism: Arthrobacter arnarulunnguaqae; assembly: GCF_051262515.1. NCBI lineage: Bacteria > Bacillati > Actinomycetota > Actinomycetes > Micrococcales > Micrococcaceae > Arthrobacter > Arthrobacter arnarulunnguaqae. Next base: position 6,464 of record NZ_JBIMER010000008.1, read on the forward strand.
GGCGAAAGCGGAGCGGCTACTGCTTGCTCCAACTCCCGCAGCGGTTGGACTTGAAGTCCTGCCCCTTGGAGAGGTTCACGCTCGGACGCCCGCCGCCCGGGAGGTCGTTTTCGACGATGTCGTCGCCGTTGCTCCCGGTGCGCAGGATGGCCCAGTAGCAGTTCGAGTCGACCGGCTCGGTGGCCCGGTAGGTTCCGGCGGCGATGTCCACCCCCACGGTCCAGGTCCCGTTGGACACCGTGTTGGCTTCCTAGGGGAAACTGGCCGACATCGCCCGGCAGCTGGTGACGATCATGCGCCGGGACGTGCGGACGGACTGGACGGTCCGCGAGGACGTGCGGGCGAAGCTGCGGTCCTCGATCAAGCGGTTGCTGGTGCTCAATGGCTACCCGCCGGACAAGCAGCCGGAGGCGATCAAGCTGGTGATCGAGCAGATGGAGTCGATGGCCGCGAGAATCCAGGCTCCGGCGTTCCCCTAAAACGACCTCACCACGGGCCAAGGTTCATGGGTTCCGCCTTCACGCTTGCACTGTCCCATATTCGGGACAAAACTGGTACTGTCCCATATATGGAGCAAGTTTTAGTAGGCGAGTGGATTCGACGGGCGGGGCTGAGCAAGTCCTACGTATCGCTTGCTTCAGGGGTGTCTCGATCATCCATCCACCGCATCCAGCGTGGAGAGACTGACCCGTCGCTGGGAACGCTGCGCGAACTGGCTATCGCCTGTGGTTTCGATCTTGACCTAGATGTACGTCCCCTGAGCGACCCCTTCGCCGCCCAAGCGGCTCGGGTCCTCTTGGAGCAGGGTTTCGAGCCTGACCATACGAACGAAACAGATCAGTGGGTGCGGCGATTCGAAAGGGTCGGACTCGACGATCCCGTCGCTATCCTCGACTATGCCGGTCGATCGTCAGGACTCCTTGTTCTCCGCCCGCCGAGCGTCTACCTCCGGGGCAACGTTGATGACCTGCGTCTTGCATCCGCCGGCGATGCCACGGGCACGGCGTGGGCCCTATCGGGGCAGCCCCACCTACAGCTTGGATCCGGGCGTCCGCTCGATGGCGCGAAAGTACTATGGACCGCACAACCGAGCCTAGTTAAATCGCTCCTGGCCGAGACCATGCAGGACGCTCGCTCGCCCCGCACCGCTTCAGTTATCGTGGCGACCGCCACGCCAGCATTGTTCCAAGGATCCTTCATACTCGAGGGAATTAATTATGTTGCGCCGATTCAGGCCCTCATTGACGGGTTTTCCTTGGGCGGCCATCTCGCCGAGGTAGCCGAGTCAATTGCAAGGCAGTGGTGAGCATGGCAGAACGGCGAAAGTGGGCCGTTGGTCCCAATCAGTACGTAAAGAAGTTGGCCCCCGCGGCCAATGCCCGCCCGCTCCCACCAAGGACCCGCGAAGACAGTGCCAGATTAGAACTCTGCGGTTTCGCCTGGGACTCAACGGCGATAGACGTCACGCGGATTCGCCGCGTGGGGAACGACAAGGCCCGGGCACGCTTCCGCGCATCGCTCCCGAACCTCATTTGGAATGCCGCCGCCTTGGAGGGCAACAACTTCACGCTGCCCGAGGTAAGAACTTTGCTCGACGGCGTGACTGTGGGCGGAAAGTCCCTCGAGGAAACAGAACAGATCATAGCCCTCAGTGAGGGCTATTCCTTGACGGATGAGCTGGTGCGCGACGGTGTGTTCACGCTGACCAAATCAATCTCTGATCGGCTCCACAGTCTGGTGGCCCGCCACGAAGCCATCGAGAGCGGACACTTTAGGGGCGAGGGATCAGTCTCGGGCGGTGGACATGTTCGCCTGTCGCACGGAGGCATTTATTCTCCAACCGAGCCCGGCATGGGAGGCGCACATCTTCTTGAGGAGATGGACTCCCTCCTGGAGTATTTGGGAAGCATCAGTGACCCCCGTGAACGAGCGCTCGCCTATTTTGCCGGGGCCACCCGCCGGCAGTTCTACTTTGATGGCAACAAAAGGTCGGCCCGGCTCATGATGACGGGCGAACTACTGAAGCACGGGTATGACGCGGTTGATGTCCCCTTTGCCCGAAAGCTGGAGTTCAACGTCTCCCTTGACACCCTTTTCGACACCGCGGACGGGACTCCGCTGATGGCCTTTCTTGCGAGTTGCAGCAAAGGATAGCCGTCTCATGATTCGCAAGAACTCGGGATCTAAAAGTATTGAACTTAGCAGCGAGCGGACTGGAACTCACGGTCCTTATGGCTGCCCCAGCTGCGGCGTGAGCTGGAGGCTACGGCCCTGGGAATCGTCTCGTGGAGACCATGCCATGGCTATGCCCTCCTTGCCCAAGGGCCGCAATCATTCCATGCTGGTGGCCAAGCTGAAATTGTCGGAACAAGGCTTGCCCGAAGGCTGCTCGAGGAGAATCAGGAACCGTTCACGCGAAGGACGCCGTCTCTAACTGAGACGGCGCCCTTCGCGTGTGCTTTTTGTCCTAGACTGCGGGCTCCTCGGCAACCGGCTGCTCGGCCGCCAACTGCGCCTCGTAGGCAGCGGCGAGAGCCTGGTACTCGGCGCGAGCCTCAGCTACGACGACTCGGTTCTCGGCACGAAGTTCCTTCAACGCAACAGCGTTTGCCTTGCGCAGGTTCTTCAGCTCAAGCTGGGCGGCCTTCTTGGCCTTACCCTTTGCCAACTTCACCTCGACAGCGACGGTCTTGACCGCCGCGGCAGCGGTAACGCGAACCTGCTTTTCAGCGGCACGCGCATCGATCTGAGCCTGCTTGAAAACACTCTTCGAGATTGCGACGTCAATTGCGGTGATCGGCGCGGGAGCCACCTCGGTGATGACGGGCTCAGTGGTTCCGGCGGCGTGCTCCGTGGCAAGGGCCGCAGTGGCGCTTCCGCCCACGAGGAGGGATGCGGTGAGGACTCCGGCTGCAATCTTGGCGATCATTCGTGCTCCATGTTCAGGATGATGGTGGCGAGCCCTGCGCTGGCCACAAATCAAAATTAGCAATCCGGCTCTTCGCAAACACCGACCTTGCGCATAACCTGTCCGAAGCCTGCTGCTACTGCCCGAAAGCTGTACCTTTGCTGCGGCAAGACCGTGCCCGAACCACACGGCCCCCTCTGCCGCGTTTCGCCAAAGGTAGATGCTCATTTGGTGCCGGACTCGAGCTTCTGCCTTCGTCGAAACGTGCGACAGGGACATCTGGGGTCGTCGAAAGAGGAGCAGATCCCGAACTCAGGTCAGGCCGCGAAGTTCTCTCGAAGAATGCTCGGAAGGAACCCCAATTCATCGAGTTGCCGGATGGCGGACGGCGCCAGCGGACCCCGTTCTGGTCCCTCCGGCCCTGCCCCCCCATGATGCTCGTCCAAAAGTTGGAACAGATCGTCACGAGAAGCACGCGGGCTGCGGAAGCGCCCACGTCTGGTCCTTGAAACATCGCCTACCGCGGCGCCCTGGCGGTTATATCCCGCGAAAGGAACCTCGGGACCGTGGCGGTAGGCTCGGCATCGAACCGACCGACGGGGGCCCATGCACACCAAGATTTCGCGCCCGCCACTGGGCGTGAGATGGACGCAAGACCCTTGCGCATCGTGTCGTGGAACTGTGCCATGGCCTATGCCAAGAAGCGGCACCTGATCGAGTCGCTGAGGCCCGACGTCGTCATTTTGGCCGAGGTTTCCCAGAAGGCGGTCACCGAGTCCACCGCACCGTTCAAAGCATGGATCGGCTCCAACCCGAACAAGGGACTGGGCGCCATTGGCTTCACCGAGCGCAACTACGAATCGCACGACGCCGACCCGCGCCTGCCATGGCATCTTCCGTTCACTGTCGATGGGTTGAACATCATTGGACTGTGGGCCCACGTCCGCGACAAGGACCTGAAGTATGTTCGCGTCACCCACCAAATCGTCGACCGGCACCGGGACTTCCTAGAGCGTGCGCCGTCGCTATTGATCGGCGACTTCAACAGCAGTGCCAACTGGGATCGCCTACACACGGGACGGAACCACTCGATGCTCGTGGAAAAGCTGGAACGGTTCGGCCGGCACAGCGCCTACCACGGACAGGAAAAAACCGCCCAGGGAGCGGAGCGGCACCCGACGTTTTTCGCGACCAGGAACATTGAGAAACCGCATCACATCGACTACGCCTTCGCCGGAAGGCTGGCGGCGAGCGTGGCTGTCGGCCGACCCGACGACTGGCTCGAGCACAGCGACCATATGCCACTGATCGTCGATATCGAGGGCCAACACTCCGACCCGGAAGGGATACCGGCTGAAGCCGCCAGCCGAACGCAACGCACCGGCGTCGTACTGCAATCCACCAACACGGGAGCCATCGCATGAGCAAAACGGCCGGAATCCAAAACCCCGACTCCGCTGGCGGCTCCGAGGCGCCCGCTGGGCCCGCGGACCTGATCGACTTCGATGCGCTGCTCACGCCCGCGGAACTTCAACTCCGCGACCGGGTGCGGGAGTTCGTGAAGACCGAGATCAAGCCGAACATCGCGCGCTGGTACGAGGACGCGCATTTCCCGCTGGAGATCGTTCCGAAGATGGCCAAGCTCGGCCTGCTGGGGATCCACCTGACGGGCTATGGTTGCGCGGGCCGCTCCGCCGTCGAATACGGCCTCGCCGCCGCCGAGCTGGAGGCCGGGGACTCCGGACTGCGCACGTTCGTCTCCGTCCAGGGTTCCCTGGCGATGTCCGCGATCCACAAGCACGGTTCCGAGGAGCAGAAGCAGCGCTGGCTGCCCGCCATGGCCGCCGGCGAGGCGATCGGCTGCTTCGTGGTCCCCGCCGACACCGCCGGGATCACGGCCACACCGATCGAACCGAAGCTGTCGATGCGCGCCTCGATCCAGTGCGAGATCGACCTGGCCGACGTCCGCCTCCCCGCGGACGCGGTGCTGCCGAACGGCGTCGGTCTCAAGGGCCCGTTCTCCTGCCTGAACGAGGCCCGCTACGGGATCGTCCGGGGCGCCATGGGCGCGGCGCGCGACGCGTTCGAGGACGCGCTGGCCTACTCGCGGACCCGCATGCAGTTCGACAAGCCGCTCGCCTGGTACCAGATGACCCAGCAGAAGCTCGTGGACATGGCGCTGGAGATCAACAAGGGCCTCCGACTGGCCCACCATTTGGGCCACTCGCCGCTGCGCCACGCCAACAACCTCGAATCGGTCCGCACCTACGAGGGCACCGACGAGGTGCACATCCTCATCCTCGGCAACAAGATCACCGGCGTCCCCGCCTTCCGCTGACCGCCGATCCCACCATCCACGCCCCACGGGGAACCAGCGGGGGTCGCCGCGCCCTCGTGCCATGCCCCGGTCCCGCGGCACCCGTGCCGGCATTTGGACGACGGCAGATGTCTCGACGCTTCCTTTCGACCAAGGCAGATGCTCGATACGGCGGCGAATCCTGCATCTACCCTCGTTGAAACGAGGGCGCGGAAATTGTTGGGCATCTGCGTTACATAATCGGTTGAACTGTGACTTAATCCATCAAATTTTCTCAAGGTATTCTTTCATACACTCTTCCTTCGTCAAATATTCGGGGTTACGCTCCCTAGCGGCACGCGCCTCATCCGCTTGATCACCGGTACTCCCGCGCGGGCATCACAAATCAAAAAGGAGACCATTCATGGCACGTTTTGCCACCCCCCTCACCCGAACCCTGGCCGCTTCCGCGGCCGTGGCCATCGGTTTCGCCGGCATTGGCGCCGGCGCACTCCCGGCCGCCGCGGTCCCGACCTCCGTGTCGGCCGCCAAGCCCGCACCCGCGCCGAACGGCGACTCGAAAGCCACCATCGGCTCGATCGAACCCGGCGAAAGCTACGACCAGTTCATCGTCCAGTACAAGCGCTCCGCGAAGGCCGCGGGCAAGTCCGAACGCGCCAAGGCCTGGGGCAAGGCCGCCAAGGACGCGGGTGTTTCCGTCAAGGAACTGCGCGCCATGGCCGTCGGCGGCTTCGTGGTCAAGGCCAGCAAGGAACTCGAGGGCGCCGACGCCAAGGCCTTCATGGCTGGCATCGCGGCCTCCGGCCTCATCGAATCCATCGAGCCGGACGCCATGATGAAGATCTCGATGAGCCCGAACGACACCCGCTACGGCGAGCAGTGGCACTACAGCGGCACCAACGGCATGCGCCTGCCGGCCGCCTGGGATTCCTCCACGGGATCCGGCAGCGTCGTCGCCGTGCTCGACACCGGCATCACCGACCACTCGGACCTGAACGCCAACGTCCTGCCCGGCTACGACTTCGTCTCCAACTCCACCTCGGCGCGCGACGGCAACGGCCGCGACGCCAACCCCCTGGACCAGGGCGACTGGTACGCGGCCGGCGAATGCGGCGCCAGTACCCCGGGCAACTCCTCCTGGCACGGCACGCACGTCGCCGGAACCGTAGCTGCCGTGACCAACAACTTCAAGGGCGTTGCCGGCGTCGCTCCGGACGCCAAGGTCGTCCCGGTCCGCGTGCTCGCCAAGTGTGGCGGCAGCCTCTCCGACATCGCCGACGCCATCGTCTGGGCTGCGGGCGGATCCGTCCCCGGCGTGCCCGCGAACCCGAACCCCGCCGACACCATCAACATGTCCCTCGGCGGCGGCGGCGCGTGCGGCACCACCTACCAGAGCGCCATCAACTCCGCCGTTTCCCTCGGGACCTCGGTGGTCGTCGCTGCCGGCAACGAAAGCCAGGACGCGCTCAACGTGCGCCCGGCCAACTGCGGCAACGTGGTGGTGGTCGCCGCCAGCAACCCCTCCGGGAGCCCGACCTTCTACACGAACTACGGTTCCGCCATCGACGTGACGGCCCCGGGCGGCGACACGCGCTACGCCGGCCAGGGCGTCCTGTCCACCATCAACACCGGCACCACGACGCCGGCCAACGAGGGCTACGCCTTCTACCAGGGCACCTCGATGGCCACCCCACACGTCGCCGGCATGGTTGCCCTCATGAAGTCCAAGTCCCCGACGCTCACGCCCGCCCAGGTCGAGTCCGCGCTGAAGGACGGCACCCGTCCCATGCCGGCGGGCTGCAGCATCGGCTGCGGCACAGGACTGGTGGACGCCACCAAGATCATGAACGCGCTCGGCGGATCCACCCCGGAGCCGTCACCGGAGCCGAGCGGGAACCTGCTGACCAACCCGGGATTCGAGAGCGGCTCGACCGGTTGGACGGCCAACCGCGCCGACACCTTCGAGACCGGCTCCGCCGCCCGCACCGGTAGCGGCCTGGCCGCCCTGAACGGCTGGGGCAGCTCCACCACGTACACGCTGGACCAGAAGGTCGCGATCCCGTCCAACGCCACCTCCGCGGAGCTGAGGTTCCACCTGCGGGTCCTGACGAACGAGGGCACGTCCTCCTACGCCTACGACAAGTTGACCGTCCAGATTTTGGACGGCAACGGCACGTACAACATGGGCACCTGGTCCAACCTGGACGCGGGTTCGACGTACCAGGAGCGGACGGTCAACCTGAACAACTTCCGCGGCAAGACCGTCGCCCTGCGGTTCAAGGGCGTCGAGGACTCCTCGTATGCGACCCTGTTCCGCATCGACGACGCATCCGTCACGGCCAACTAGCGCCCCCATCTCGTTTCGACGAAGGTAGATGTCGCTTTCGGACCAAACTCCAGCATCTACCGTCGTCGAAACGAATGGCGCCGACATCTGTCTCCGTCGAAAGCACGACGCCGGGGCGCGGCTCCGCGGTGCGGCGCACCGGCGTCGTACCCTACAGGGTGACGACGACGTAGGCCGTTGCCGAGCCCGGCGCGATCTCCGTGCGGCCCGCGTCCTGGATGACGGGCCCAGCCGCGGCGCGGGCGCCGGCCCGGAAGTCGCGGCGGACGAGATCACGGACCGACAGCGGGCACCCGGCCGCGCGCCAGGCTCGGACAGTGGCCGGATCCGCCTGAAGCAACCACGCGAACAACGCGTGGGCGGCCTGCGCGGCGGCCTTGCCGGTGGACATGTCCAGGGACGCATTGAGCGCGATCGTCACGGGCGCATCCGGCAGCGGCGGCCCGGCGGGGAGTTGCGTGCCGGAAACCTGCAGCTTCGCGAGCGGCTTCGGGAGCCCGTCCGCGGGCATCGGCCCGAGCCCGGCGGCCCGGCCCTTTCCGACCTCAGCAAGAGCGTGGTCCGGGTGCGCGGCGAGCATCTTGGCGAACGGATTCACGTCGGCCCGGCGGACGGTCTTGGCGAACGCACCCGCGGCCCACGCCTGCCAGTCGGGATTATCGAGGTCGCCGAGAAAGGCCTGCACGGAGGCGAGTGCCGCCGCGGCCACCCCCTCGGCGTGGGACGCGGGATCGGCCTTGTCGACCAACAGGATGATCGGTTGGACCAGCTCGCCGGACGCGCGTTCGGTGTATTCGCTCACCCGTCAAGGCTAGTTTGTCCGCGGTTGCCGCACGGCCGCGGCCGCGCGCCTCATCCGTTTCGACGAGGGCAGATGTCCTCCCACCCCTTTTCGACGGAGGTAGATGTCGGAATTCCCCCGAAAGAGAGCATCTACCTTCGTCGAAACGGGAGAAGGGGCTAGAGGTCGCGGACTATGACCACGTCCAGTTGGCGGGGGCCGTGGACCCCCTCGACCCGCTCCAGTTCGATGTCACTCGTCGCGCTCGGCCCCGAGATCCACGTCTGCGGGCGGACCGGGTCCAGCCGCGGGAGCGCCTCGGGCAGGATCTGCACAATGGACGACGCCGGCACCACGCACACGTGCTGGTCCGGGATCAGGCTGATCGCGCGCCTCCCCTGGTTCGGGCTGCCGTCGAGCATGATCGTCCCGGATTCGGCCACGGAGACCGTGCTGGAGGTCAGCACCGCGTCGGTGGCATCCAGTTCGGCCACGGTCAGCGGCGCGTCCACGGCATCCACTCGGCGCCGGGCGTCGCCGGCCAGGTCCGGGTGGTCCAGCCACGCGGCGTCGATCCCCGGGGGGACCACGTAGCTGCCCGCGCCGGACAGCAGTTCGGCGAGCGCCGCCGGCAGTTCCGCGGCGGCGACGTTCCGGACGCTGGCCTTGTAGTCCACCAGCCGGTCGATGTGCATCTCGATCAGCGCGTCGGCGTCCAGGTCGCCGGCCTGCCGGTTCTCCCGCGGGATGGGCGGGGCGGCCGGGGCGTCGGACAGGGCCGCGCGCAGCCGGTCGAGGATCTCTTCGCGGGCGCTCATTTGCCGTTCTCCTTCGGTGGGGTCCCGCCGCCGGATGCCCCGGACGGTGGCCGGTGTTCCTTCGCCCACCAGTCGCGGAAGGCCCGGGCCGGGGGCGCCGGGATGTCCCGGCTGCTGGTCCAGCCGGCGGCGATCCCGGGCAGCCTCTTGATCTTCTTTTTCCGTCCCGCTGCCAGCCGGCCCAGGGGCAGCGCCTTCTCGAGCAGTCCCAGGTGCTTCCCGGAGGAGAACGCCCAGGAGGCTCCGGTCATCATGAGGTCCATCTGGTTGGGGATCCGGCGTTCCTTACGTTGCGCCTCGACGTCCTGCGCGCGCAGCTCCACCAGGATCTCGGGGATGTTGATCTTCACGGGGCAGGCGTCGTAGCAGGCCCCGCAAAGCGTGGAGGCGTAGGGCAGCGAGCCGTTCTCCTCGGACGTGATCCCGGTGAGCAGCGGCGAGAGGATCGCTCCGATCGGTCCCGGGTACGTGGAGCCGTAGGCGTGCCCGCCGGTGCGCTCGTAGACCGGGCACACATTCATGCATGCGCTGCAGCGGATGCAGTGCAGCGCGGCGCGGCCCATCTTGTCCGCCAGCGCGGCGCTGCGGCCGTTGTCCAGCATGACCAGGTGCATGTCCTGAGGCCCGTCTCCGTCCGTGGTTCCGGTCCACGTGGAGGTGTACGGGTTCATCCGCTCGCCCGTGGAGGAGCGCGGGAGCAGCTGCATGAACACGCCCATGTCCTCCCACGACGGCAGCAGCTTTTCCACGCCCATCACGGTGATCAGCGTTTCCGGGAGCGTCAGGCACATCCGCCCGTTGCCCTCGGACTCGACGACGCCGAGCGTGCCGGTGTCCGCGATCGCGAAGTTCGCGCCGGAGACGGCCACGCGGGTGTCCAGGAACTTGCGGCGGAGGTACTTCCGGGCCGCGGCGGCCAGCAGCGCCGGGTCGTCGGTGAGTTCCGGGTCGACGCCGGGCATCTCGGCCAGGAAGATGTCGCGGACCTCGGTGCGGTTCTTGTGGATCGCGGGCACCAGGATGTGGCTGGGCTTGTCGTGCCCGAGCTGCACGATCAACTCCGCGAGGTCGGTCTCGAACGCGGAGATCCCCTCCGCCTCGAGGTGCTCGTTCAGCCCGATCTCCTGGGTCGCCATCGACTTGACCTTGACGACGTCGGTGGATCCGGTCGCGCGCACCAGTTCCGTCACGATGCGGTTGGCCTCGGCGGCGTCGCGCGCCCAGTGGATGGTCCCGCCGCGGGCGGTGAAGTTCGCCTCGAACTGCTCCAGCAGCTCCGGCAGCCGCGCCATCACGGCCTCCTTGGTGGCCGAACCGGCATCGCGCAACTGCTCCCAGTCGGAGAGTTCGCCGACCACCTTCAGGCGCTTGTCGCGGATGGTGTGGGTTGCGTGACGGAGGTTGGCGCGCAGCTGCGGCTTGCCGAGCTCGCGCTCGGCGGCGGCCGGGAAGGCCTCGTCGGCGTGCAGGTTGCCGGTGCCGAAGACGGGGAGCGCGGGCATGCCCAGGAACGTGCCGCTCATCGGGACGCCCCCGTCCGCACGGTGGCATCGCCGTCGTGCGCCAACGGTGCCTCCAGCGTGCTGGCGAGGATCTCGGCGAAGTGCACGGTTCCGGCGTCGCTTCCGGTGCGCGAGAGCCCGCCGCCGATGTGCAGGAGGCAGGAGGCGTCGCCGCCGGCGCAGAGGGAGGCGCCGGTCGATTCGATCGCGGCGGCCTTGTCGGCGAGCATCGCGGAGGAGACGCCGGCGTTCTTCATCGAGAACGTGCCGCCGAAGCCGCAGCACTGGTCCGCCTCGGGGAGTTCGACGACGTCGATCCCGCCCACCGTGCGCAGCAGGTCCAACTGCCGGTCGGCCAGACGGAGCAGGCGCATGCCGTGGCAGGAGGGGTGGTAGGTGACGCGGTGGGGGAAGTGCGAGCCGAGTTGCGTTGCCGCGTCCGTGACGCCGAGGACGTCGGTGAGCAGCTGGGACAGTTCGTAGGTCTTCGCTCCGACGGCGGTCGCCCGGCCCTCCAGCGCCTGGTCGCCGCAGCGCCGCGCGAGCATCGGGTGCTGGTGCTTCACCGAGGCGACGCACGAGCCGGAAGGCGCGACGGCGACGTCGTACTCCATGGCCTCGAAGGCGGAGACGTGGTTGCGCACCACCGGGAGGGCCTCGTCGAAGTAGCCGCTGTTCAGGTGCATCTGCCCACAGCAGGCCTGTCCGGCGGGAAAGACGACCTCGTGGCCGAGCCGTTCGAGGATGGCCACCGTGGCCCGGGCCGTGCTCGGGTACATGGCATCGACGATGCAGGTGGCGAAGAGTGCGATTCTCATGGAGCGCCTTTCGGGGGATGGGGCTACACACGGCGCCGCCGTGTGGTCAGACCATAGTAGGCACGCCTCCGCAACGGAGTCCAACATCACAGGTCGCGCGACCTTCGCGTGATGCCCCTCACAACATGCAGTAATCCTAGGTTATGCTTCTGTGGTCGGACCATAGTGGTCCGACCACAGTCTCTTCGTCTCGGCGCGGTCATGCGGAATCCCCCACGCAGCGCAAGAATGGTCAGAGAGGACCAGAAACATGGACAACCTAGCCGTACTCGCGCTTCTTGCGCTCTCGCCGATCCTCGTGGTGGGCGTGCTTCTTGCCGGCTTTCGCTGGCCGGCCAAGTACGCCATGCCTGTGGGCTACGCCGTCGCCGTAGTGGTGGCGCTGCTGGTGTGGAAGATGGACTTCAGCGGCGTGCTCGCCGCGTCGCTCGAGGGCCTCGTGGTCGCCGGCACCATGCTCTACATCGTGTTCGGCGCGCTGCTCCTCCTCTCGACGCTGACGGTGGGCGGCGCGATGTCCACCATCCGCGCCGGATTCAACAACATCTCCCCGGACCGCCGTATCCAGGCCATCATCATCGGCTGGCTTTTCGGGAGCTTCATCGAGGGAGCCTCCGGCTTCGGCACCACCGCCGCCGTCGTCGCCCCGTTGCTACTGGCGATGGGCTTCCCGGCCATGGCCGCCGTCATGGTGGGCCTGATCGTGCAGAGCACCCCGGTGAGCTTCGGCGCCGTGGGCACGCCCATCCTCATCGGGGTCAACCAGGGACTCGGCGGCGACCCAGCCGTCGCGGAGCGCGTCAACCTGCTCGGCCTGACCATGCCCGAATTCGTCAATGCGATCGGGTTCCAGGTCGCGGCGATCCACGCCGTCATCGGGCTGCTCATCCCGCTGCTCCTCGTCTGCATGCTCACGGGGTTCTTCGGCCCCGAGCGGCGCTTCCGGGACGGCCTGGCCATCTGGCCGTTCGCGCTCTACGCGTCCGTCGCCATGACCATCCCCTCGGTGCTTACCGCCCGGTTCCTGGGCCCGGAGTTCCCGTCGCTGTTCGGCGGACTCGCGGGCCTGGCCCTGGTGATGTTCACGTCCAGCCGCGGGTTCCTGATGCCCAAGGACACCTTCGACTTCGGGCCGGCTTCGGGCTGGGAGGCACGCTGGACCGGCACGCTGGAACCGGCGAAGGCCGCAGACATGTCCGCCCCGATGAACACGGTCCGGGCTTGGGCTCCGTACGTCCTGATGGGCGTGCTGCTCGTTGCCTCCCGCGTCATTCCGGACCTCAAGGGTTTCCTCACCGGCCTCGCCATCCCCGTCGAGAACATCCTGGGGACGGGTATCACCACCACCGTGCAACCGTTCTACCTCCCGGGCTTCATGCTCATTCTCGCCTCGGTGTTCGCTTTCATCCTGCACCGGATGAACGGGACGCAGATCGCCCGCGCGTTCAAGGTCTCCGCGGGACAACTGTTCGGCACCGCCGTCGCACTGCTCTTCGCACTTCCCTTGGTCCGCATCCTCATCCAGTCGGGCCCGGAACTCAACGCCTCGGGCCTCTCCAGCATGCCGGTCACGCTGGCGGAGGCCGCGGCCGCGGTCTCCGGAGGGGCCTGGCCAGCGATCGCGCCGTGGGTGGGTGCCCTCGGCGCCTTCGTCGCCGGATCCAACACTGTGTCCAACCTGACCTTTGCGCAGTTCCAGTTCTCCACCGGCGCCCAGATCGGCGTTCCCCCGGAGACGGTCGTCGCGGCGCAGGCAGTGGGCGGGGCGGGCGGCAACCCGATCTCCATCCACAACATCGTCGCCGCCTCCGCGACCGTCGGGATGCTGGGCCGGGAGGGCGACCTGCTGCGCAAGACCATCATCGTCACCACCTACTACTGCCTGGCCGCCGGTACGCTGGCACTACTCGTTATCCACGGGCTGGGCCTGAACCTCGGAACGGTCATGCTGGTCCTGCTGCTCGCGGGCATCACGCTGGCGATCCGGTGGATGCTCAACCAGAAGCCCCACCTTGCCGTCCCGCGGTCCGCCGGCCGGGCGTCCGGAGACTGATCCCGTGCCACGCAGCGAGGGGCGGGCACACTCGTTCCAGGCGCCCCCGCCCCTCGTTACGTGGGAGGATGATTCGGTGAACAGCCAGCCCCCCAGATCCCCCAGCCCGCGGGCCTACGAAACCGTGCTCGAGGCGATCGAGGCGGAACTGCGCTCGGGCTCGCTGAAGCTGGGCGACCAGCTTCCGGGAGAGCGGGCCCTTGCCGAGACGCATGGGCTCTCGCGGGCGTCGGTTCGAGACGCCATACGAATCCTAGACGTGCTCGGCGTCGTGCGGACGTCCACGGGGTCCGGCCCGAACGCCGGCGCGGTCATCGTGTCTCGGCCGGCCGCCGGGTTGGCCGCCGCTCTGCGGCTGCACGTCGCCACCCGCCAGCTGACGGTCGCCGAGATCGTCCAGACCCGCATCCTGCTGGAAACCGGCGCTGCGGAGGCCACGAAGATCGACCCGGAAAACGACGCCACACGCGCGAAACTCGCCGTGGCCGCGGATTTGCTCAAGCAGATGGACGACCCGGCGCTCGGCCGGTCGGATTTCCACGCCCTCGACGCCCGTTTCCACGTCCTGCTTTCTTCGCTGGCACGGAACGCGGTCATCGAGGCGATGATGGAGTCGCTGCGGCTGTCGATCAGCGACTACGTGGCCGAGTCGATCCGCAGCGACGAGGACTGGGAACCGGTCGCGGCCGTGCTGCGCACCCAGCACCACGGCATCCTCGGGGCGGTCTCGGCCGGGGAAGGCCAGCGCGCCTCGAAGCTGCTGCGCGAGCACATCGAATGGTTCTACGCGGAGACCCAGGGCTAGCCCCCACCGCGACGCCTTCTTTCGACGAAGCCAGATGTCCCCCACCCCCGTTTCGACGAGGGTAGATGTCCGAATCCGGGGGGAAACCGACATCTACCTCAGTCGAAACGCAAGGGTGGGGCATCTGGCTTCGGCGAGATCCGGAGGCCTACTGCCCCACGGCCCCCTGTCCGCCGGGGGCCGAGGTCGCCTCGCCCTCGATCTGGTCGGCGCCGTTGTCCCGGCTGCCCGTCTCGACGGCGATCTTGCGCGGCTTCGCGCTCTCGCGCACCGGGATGGTGAGCATCAGGACGCCGTTGTTGTAGTGCGCCGTGATCGCCTCGATGTTGATGCCCTGGCCCAGGTTGAGCTGGCGGACGAAGCTGCCGCCGCGGCGTTCGCGGGTCAGCCACTTCACGCCTTCCTGCTCGCCCAGCGTGCGCTCGGCGCGGATGGTCAGCAGCTGGCCGTCGACGTCGATGTCCACCGATCCCGGATCGATGCCCGGCAGGTCGGCGCTGAGGATGTAGTGGTCGCCCTGGCGGTAGAGGTCCATGGGCACGTCGCGCAGGCGGTTGTCGAACAGCGCGCCGGCCACGCGGTCGAGCTCGCGGAACGGATCGAATGTGTTTGCCATGATGATCAACTCCTTCGTGGGGCACCACCCCGGTGCCGTGTTTCTCGTGTTGTGGGGGTCGATCGACGGTCCTCAAACTTGAGTCCCATCCGCTCAACCCAGGATTAAATTAGCACTCTCCGCCGCGGAGTGCCAGTCCCTTTTTGGCTCATTTCTCCCACGGCGAACGACGCATTTCCACCCCCGTGCCCACAGGCTCCGCGCCCCTGTGGTGGGATGGTCCCATGAGACTCGCCACCCTTCGCCACCCGGAATCCGGCGGAACATTCGCCGCCCTCATCGACGGCTCCGCCGCCGTCGAAATAGAGGGGTTCGACGACGTCGGCGCCCTCCTGGCCGCGCCGGCCGCGGAGCGCGAGTCCGCGCTGAACGCGGCCAAGGCAAACGGCGCAAGGCACGACGCCGGCGCCGCCACCTTCGCGACGCTGATCCCCGCCCCGGCCAAGGTCTTCTGCATCGGCCTGAACTACCGCAACCACATCGCGGAAACCGGCAACGAGACCCCCAAGTTCCCGACCGTCTTCACGAAGTTCGCCGAATCCCTGACCGGCCCCACGGACGAGATCGAAATCCCCGCGGAGGACCACCGGATCGACTGGGAGGGCGAACTCGCCATCGTCATCGGCGCGGCCGGCCGGCGCATCCCGGAGGAGGACGCCGAACGGCACATCGCCGGTTACGCGGTGTCCAACGACGTCTCGATGCGCGGCTGGCAGGGCCGCACGCCGGAGTGGACCCAGGGCAAGTGCTGGGAGGCGGCCAGCCCGGTCGGCCCCTATCTCGTGACCCCGGACGAGTTCACCCCCGGCGCCCGGATCACCACCCGCGTCAACGGCGAGGTGGTGCAGCAGGATTCGACGGCGGACCTCGTCTTCTCCCCCGCCGCGCTGGTCGCGTACCTCTCCACGATGGTGACGCTGCGCCCCGGCGACCTGATCCTCACGGGCACCCCGGCCGGCGTCGCCCTGGGTCGGCGCAACGAGCACGGCCGCCACCCCTGGCTGAAGGCCGGCGACGTCCTGGAGACGGAGATCGAAGGTCTCGGCGCCCAGCGCAACGTCCTGGTCGCGGCGCCCGACGGACACTAGGTACGTGGACCTGGCCGCGGTCGCCGCCGAACTCTACGGGTCCATGCCCGGCGGGTTCGTCGCCGCGCGGACCCGCGAACTGGAGCGGACGGCGCGCAAGTCACAGGGGGCCACCCGCGACCTCGAGGCGACCGCAAAGGAGTCGAACCGGGCGCGCCGGCTTCTCGACGACGCGAGGGTCCAGGCACGGGAGACCCAACGCGAGGCCGACGCGGTGGAGCGGCGCGCGGAATGGGCCGCATCGCCGTCGTCCGCCCCCTCGGGCGCGGCGTCATAGACGCACCAAGGCACGTCACATCCGGCAACGCGGCACCGCGCCGTGGCCGGAAAAACGTTCCGATTTCACCGAAATCCACCCGCAACCGGGACAAATGTGAACTTTCGGCGTCCTGCGGGAAACCAATACCCCGTATCGCTTGCCACACCGCCCACGTCACCATACGTTTAGGGGAGGGACCCAGCGATGCTGCGAGGCTCCCTGATCTACGATCGCAGCTGTACGCAATATCGAAGGAAGCATCATGGCAACAGGCACCGTTAAGTGGTTCAACGCAGAAAAGGGCTTCGGATTCATCGAGCCGAACGATGGATCGGCGGACGTTTTCGCTCACTTTTCCGCAATCGCGAGCAGCGGCTACCGCTCGCTCGACGAGAACCAGAAGGTCGAATACGACGTCGTGCAGGGTCCCAAGGGTCTGCAGGCAGAGAACATTCGCCCGCTGTAACCCCATAGCTCCACCCGCCGTCAGGCGAGGTTGAACGACGAAAGGCCCCGGAAGCGCCATACGGCGCAACCGGGGCCTTTCCGTTTGCCCGAAAGGCCTAGGCGTTCCAGAGCCCGTAGGAGTCCGCGAGGTCCGCGATCTTCTGCGCGCGGGCCAGCCGCGGGAGATAGGAGCCGTCGCCGATGGAGGCGCCGGCGGCGTGCGCCGAGAGCATGTCGTGGGCCCAGCTGAGTTCGTCGGTGCTCGGGGACAGGCCGGTGTTGACGTCCTCGACCTGGTCCGCGGAGAGGCAGAGCTTGCCGGTCATGCCCATCGACGCCGTGGTCTGGCAGGCGGCGTGGACCTCTCCCCCGGTCGCGCCGGGAGTGGCCGGGCCGTCGATGGCGCCCGGGAGCTGGCCGACGCGGGAGGCGACCACCAGTTTGCCGCGCGCGTACGCCAGGGCCAGGGGGTCCTCGGAGACGCCGGTGTCCTTGCGGAAGTCGTTGGTGCCGAAGGCCAGCCGGAACGTGCCCGGGGCGGAGGCGATCGCCGTCGCGTTCTCGATGCCGATGGCGGATTCGATCAGCGCGAGCACCGGCGTGCCGGCCTGCAGGCGCATGGCCGTGTAGGTCACCTGTTCCGGCTTCTCCGTCATGGCCAGCATGACGCCGCGCAGGCCCTTGGCCTTGGAGAGGGCCGCGAGGTCGTCGGCCCAGAATTCGGTTTCGAGGCCGTTGACGCGCACCCAGGCGGTCATTCCGGAGTTCAGGGCGTGCACGACGGCGTCGCGCGCATCGGTCTTCTGCGCGTCCGGGACCGCGGCCTCCATGTCGAAGATGACCGAGTCCGCTTCGGAGGCGAGCGCGGGCGCGTACAGTTCCGGCTTCGCGGCGTTCACCAGAAGCCACGAGCGGGAAAGCTTGGCGGGCAGCGATGCCGCGCGTCGGTTGCGAAGGGACATGCCCCCAGCCTACTCACTCCGCCTTGGGGCGTTCCACCGAGTGTCCCGCCATACGCGTCCTGACTTGCCTCTTCACGCCCTACAGGTGCCGCAGGCCACATGAGGGTGGATGATGAAACCATGTGGTTCGGCTGGATCGAGTTCGATCTCCTCCTCGGCGACGTGCATTCGCTCAAGGAGAAGCGGGCCGCCGTGCGCCCGATCATCTCCGAGGTGCGGCGCCGCTTCGAGGTCTCGGCCGCCGAGACGGGGCACCTGGACCTCCACCGGCGCGCGGGGATCTCCGCGGCCGTCGTCGCCGCGGACCGCGCGCACGTGGTGGAGGTACTCGACGCCGTCGAACGCCTCGTCGCGTACCGTCCCGAAGTCGAGCTGCTCAGCGCGCGGCGGCGGATCGGTTCGTCCAAGGACGAATAGGCGGGGACGGATAGGCGGCGCCGCCGCTACGGCTGCGGGGCGAACCCGACCGGAACCGCGGTGGCCGTCCACACGCTGCCGTCCTTGGCGCTGGTTTCGAAGAGCACCAGCGCGCCGCCTCCGGAACCGGGGTTGTCCCATTCGACGTTCCCGCTGAACGGCCCCATGTCCGGCCCGGATCCACCCATCACGATCCCGGTCCCGAGCGGCTCGTCCCTGCCGTGGGCTCGGACCGCAACCTCGACGGTGGCCTCGAACGCGCGCGAGGAACCGGACAGCGTGACAGGCGAGACGATCTGCTCGCCTGCAGCGGGCGATTCCAGTTGGATTTCCGTGCTCATCGCCCCGAGGGCGTACCAGTTGCCGTCGGACAGTTGCCGCAGCAGCACGGTGGTCACCGCGCCGTCCGCGACCGCGCGGACCTCCAGTTCGCCGGAGCGCGAATCGCCCTGCATGAACTCGCCGTAGACGGGATCGGTGTACCCCGCGAGCTCCTCGGCGAAGCCGGCGGCGGCCTCCTTCGGGTCGCCGTACCGCAGGGTGCCGTCCGGATCGGGCCAGACCACCGTGGCCGCCTCGGCGGCGGGCAACGACGGCGCGGTGCCCGGAAGGTCGGAGGCGGACGCCGTCGGCGACGGGCTTGGAGATGGTGACGGGCTCTGCGAGGGGGTCGGCGTCGCGGAACCACCCGCGGAGGTGGGCGCCGCGCTCGAGTCCGGGGGCGGCGTCGTACCGGGGGTTCCGGCCTCCGGTCCGCCCGCCTGCTGCATCAGCAGGACCGCCACCCAGACCAGGGCGGCCACCAGCGCCACCGCAAGCAGTGCGACGGCTGTCTTCCGGCCGCGGCCGGTGGGGGTTGCGTTCTCGCTCATGACGGCACCGTAACCGCTCCCCGTCCGCGCAAACGAGAACGGACAGGGAGCGGTTCGGTGACGTTTCGGCGCGCTCCTAGACCGTCCCGCGGATGAGATCGGCGCACCGCTCACCGATCATCATGGTGGTGATGTTCGGGTTCACGGTGACCAGCTCCGGCATCACCGAGGCGTCGGCGACACGGAGCCCGGCAATCCCCTTGACGCGTAGTTCGGGATCGAGCGGCGCGGACGGATCAGCGGCGGCGCCCATTTTCACGGTGCCGGCCGGGTGGTAGACCGTGTTGTGCGTCTTGCGGATGTAGTCGCGGATCTCGTCGTCGGACTGCACCTCCGTCCCTGGATACAGCTCGCGGCCCGCCCACTCGGCCATCGCCGGCTGTGCCACGATTTCGCGGGCCTTGCGGATCCCCGCGACCATGACGCGCATATCGTGTCCTTCGGCGTCCGTGAAGTAACGCGGATCCACCATCGGCTTGTCACGGTAGTCGCGACTGCGCAGCCGAACCGTCCCCCGGGAACGCGCATGCGTGACGTTGGGGGTCAGGCAGAAACCGTTCTCCGTGGTCGGGTATCCCTGGCGAAGCGTGTGCATGTCGAACGGAACGGTGCCGTAGTGCATCATCAGGTCCGGTCGGTCCAGCCCCTCCTCGGTGGGGGTGAAGACACCGATCTCCCACCACTGGGTGGACTGCTCCACCATGGGCTTCTTCGCTTCCCACTGGATGACACCCTCGGGGTGGTCCTGGAGGTTCTCCCCGATGCCGGGGGAATCGACGAGGACCTCGATGCCGTGCTCGGTCAGGTGCTGGGCGGGGCCGATGCCGGAGAGCATCAGCAGCTTGGGCGAGTCGACCGCGCCC
Source organism: Arthrobacter arnarulunnguaqae (assembly GCF_051262515.1). Taxonomy (NCBI): domain Bacteria; kingdom Bacillati; phylum Actinomycetota; class Actinomycetes; order Micrococcales; family Micrococcaceae; genus Arthrobacter; species Arthrobacter arnarulunnguaqae. Next base: position 26,337 of record NZ_JBIMER010000008.1, read on the forward strand.
GCGGACAGCACCACCTCGCGGCGCGCGGAGAGCGTGTGCGTGGTGCCGAACGCGGAGTCCACAACATCGACGCCGGTGCATCGGCGGTCCGCGTCGAAGTTCAGCACGCGGGCGCGCAGGCCCGTCAGCAAGGTGAAGTTGGGCCGCTCCATGATCGGGTGGATGTAGGAGACGGAGCTGGAGGACCGCGTGCCGTCGCTGCGCCGGTTGATCTGGAAGAAATTCGCCCCGTTGACCACGGTGGTGCCGTCGTTGAAACGGGAGCGCGGGATCCCGGCCTGCTCACACGCGTCTAGGATCGCCACGCCGGACGGGTCCACGGGCGGCACGTTCATCAGGTGAACCGGGCCCGAGCTGCCGTGGTGTGGCGCGTCCGGTCCGGCGTCCTCGTTGGTCTCCAGGCGCCGGAACAGCGGGTAGGTGGCATCGGCGTTCCAGCCGGTGGCGCCGTGGACAGACTCCCACTCGTCCAGGTCCTCCCGCGGGGCCCAGAAGGCGATGCAGGAGTTGTGGCTGGAGCAGCCGCCCATCACCTTGGCGCGGGCGTGGCGCATGAAGGAATTTCCGTTCTCCTGCGGCTCGATCGGGTAGTCCCAGTCGTACCCAGACTCCAGGAGCTCCATCCAGCGGTCCAGCTGCAGGATTTCCGGCAGGTCCCTGTCGTCGGGGCCGGCCTCGACGAGGACCACCTCCACGGATGGGTCCTCGCTGAGCCGTGCGGCAACGGCGGCCCCGGCGGAGCCTCCCCCGATGACGATGTAGTCGAACTCACGCCCGTCCAGCTGTTTGTTCGTCATCACTTCCCCTGTCCGTGGTCAGCGAACCAGCCGGTGACCTGCGGATCCGTGTTCTGGTAGATGTGCTTGGCCTCCTGATACTCGGCGAGCCCGCTGGGGCCGAGCTCCCGCCCGACGCCCGATTGGCCGAAGCCGCCCCACTCGGCCTGCGGCAGGTAGGGGTGGAAGTCGTTGATCCAGATGGTCCCGTGGCGCAGCCTGCCTGCCACCCGCTGCGCGCGGCCCGCGTCCTGGGTCCAGACGGCGCCTGCGAGGCCGTAGTGCGTGTCATTGGCCGTGGCGACGGCCTCCTCCTCACCCGAGAACGTCTCCACCGTTACCACCGGGCCGAAGGCCTCGTCCACCACCACGCTCATGCCGCGCGTCACCCGGTCCAGGATGGTGGGCAGGTAGTACTGGCCCACCGCCAAATCCCCGGCACCGAACTCGCCGCCACAGCGCAACCGCGCCCCCTCGGCGACGCCGGCGCGCACGTACGCGTCCACCTTGTCCCGATGTGCCGAGGAGATCAACGGGCCGGTCTCAGAGTTCTCATTGAACGGACCGCCTAGGCGGATCTCCCGTGCGCGGCGAACCAGTTCGTCGACAAAACGCTCGGCAATGGACTCCTCGACGATCAACCGGGCGCCCGCGGAGCACACCTGGCCGGAGTGCACGAACGCGGCGTTCAGTGCGTTGTCCACCGCGGCGTCGAAGTCGGCATCCGCGAAGACCACGTTCGGGTTCTTGCCGCCCAACTCCAGGGCGACCTTCTTCACGGTCGCGGCCGCGGCGGCCGCGATCCGCTTGCCGGTCTCCAGCCCGCCGGTGAAGGACACCATATCCACGTCCGGGTGCTCGGAGAGCGGCGCGCCGGCCTCGGCGCCCGCCCCCGTGACCAGGTTGGCGACCCCGGCCGGCAACCCGAGCTCCTCGAAGACGTCCATCATGAGCATCGAAGTGGAGGGCGTCAGCTCCGAGGGCTTGAGCACGAAGGAGCAGCCCGCGGCGATCGCGGGGGCCATCTTCCACGCCGCCTGCAGCAGCGGATAGTTCCACGGCGTGATCATGCCGCAAACGCCGACCGGCTCGTAGGCCACGCGACTGACGACGCCGTTGTCCCCGGCGTCGACGACGCGCCCGGCGTCTTGGCCGGCGAGGCGGCCAAAGTACTCGAAGCACGCGATGATGTCATCCATGTCGATACGGCTCTCGAGAATCCGCTTACCGGTGTCCAGCGACTCGGCACGGGCGAACTCCTCGCGGCGCTCGCGCAGCCGCGCCGCGGTCCGCAACAGGAAGTCGCCGCGGCGGGGTGCCGGTACGGCGGACCAGACCCCTGAGTCGAAGGCGCGGCGCGCGGCGGCGATGGCCAATTCGCTGTCTGCGCGGCCTGCCTCCGAGACCGTGGCGACGACTGCGCCGTCGGCCGGGCAGACGATGTCGCGGGTGGCCCCGGAACGGGCCGCCGTCCAGACTCCGTCGATGTACAGGGACTTGGCCGCGGAGGCCGAAGCGATGCTCATGGCGTCTCCTTCTCGGGGTGGTTTCGGTGGGTGGATGTTGTGGTTGTCGAGACGGAATCGGCGGAGGCAGCTGCGGGGACGAGGGACTCCTCGTCCACGGTCTCGTAGTCGCCTTCCCATTCCGCCTTGGGTGCCGCACTTTCGGCGACGGTGCTGGAAGCCAGCGTCCCGCGGTTCTGGTGCAGGAATTCCAGGTGGACCTCGTAGTGGTCCAGGACGTCGGCGATGAGCTGCTCGCGAGAGGACCCGAAGAGGTCGTAGCCGTGGCTTCCCTCGAGGGAGAACACCTCCATGCGGTAGTACTTGTTACCCGCCGCCGTGGACTTCGCGTAGGACGGGACGTCATGCTGCACCGGGTACACCTGGTACTTGAACACCCGTTCGTCGCCGAGCTCGACGTACAGGTCCGCGGTGTCTATCCCGATCTGCTCCACGACGCCGCTCTCCAGGCGAGCGTCGACACCCTGCTCGGCGAGTTCGCCGCGGACCTCATCCAGTGCCGGATAGGCGATGTCCTCCACGAAGCGCTGCGCCTGACGGCGGCCGGGGTAGCTCATCGCCCGGGACACGCGCTGCCGCCAGCCGCGGAGGGGGTCCTGGCCCGCGGAATTTGCCCGCGACGAGAGCACCGAGGGCAGTCCGGCGCGGAAGCTGGCCGCGAGCGCCGTCTCGACACGCAGCGCCTTATAGAGCCCCAGCATGATGAAGAGGAGGACCACGGAGAAGGGCAACCCCATGATGACCGTGGCGCTTTGCAGCGTCGGCACTCCACCAACCAACAGCATGGCGAGCGTCAGCACCCCGGTGGCCATGGCCCAGAAGATCCGCAGCCACTTGGGTCCGTCCGAGTCGGCGTCCTTGAGGTGCGAGGTGAAGTTGCTCATCACCAGGGCACCGGAGTCCGCACTGGTCACGTAGAACAACAATCCGGTGAAGGTGGCGACGGCCGCGCTCAGCGGGGCCGCCGGGTATTGCTCCAGCAGGCCGTAGAACGCCCGTTCCGGCGTGTTCATGGCCGTTTCGCCGAAGGCGGCGTTGCCACCCATGACGAGGCTCAGGGCGCTGTTGCCGAAGATGGAGATCCAGAGCAGGATGAACGCGAACGGCACCACGAGCACTCCCGTGACGAATTCACGGATGGTGCGTCCGCGGGAGATGCGCGCCAGGAAGAGCCCGACGAACGGAGCCCAGGCGATCCACCAAGCCCAGAAGAAGAGCGTCCAGGCGTTCAGCCAACCATCGGGACGGTCGTAGGCGAAGGTGTCCAGCGCCATACCCGGGAAGCGGGAAAGCGTGTCGCCGATGTTCTGGATGATCGCGTCGAAGAGGAACGTGGTCTTGCCCGCGATGAGCACGAACAGCATCAGCGCTGCGGCCAGGAGGATGTTCAACTCGGAGAGTCGACGGATGCCCTTCTCCACGCCACTGACGACGGATACGGTGGCCATCGCCACGGCGACTGCGATCAGCGCGATTTGCACCGACGTGGTTTCAGGGACACCGAACATGAAGTTCAGGCCGTAGTTCAATTGCGCGACGCCGATGCCCAGGCTTGTCGCGATGCCGAAGATGGTGCCGAGCATCGCCGCGATGTCCACGGTGTCGCCGATGCGGCCATGGATGCGCTTGCCGAGGATCGGGTACAGCGCCGAACGGATACTCAGCGGAAGATTGTGCCGGTAGGCGAAGTAGCCTAGGGCTAGGCCCATCAGCGCGTAGAGGCCCCAGCCGAGGATCCCGTAGTGGAACAGCGTCCAGACCATAGCTTGGCGCGCCGCGGCAACGTCCCCGCCCTCTCCGGTCGGCGGCGCGAGGAACTGCGTGACCGGCTCGGCGACGGAGAAGAACATCAGGTCGATCCCGATTCCGGCCGCGAACAGCATGGCCGTCCACGTGAACAGGTTGAAAGTGGGCCGGGAGTGGTCCGGTCCCAGCCGGGTCTTGCCGACCTTGCTGGCCGCCACAACCACCACGAACGCGAAGACCAGGACCACGATCAGCGAGTAGTACCAGCCGAACGTGGCCCCGACCCAGGTCACGACAGTGCCGATGACGGCGTCCGCGGTTTCGCGGTCGAGGATGGCCCACAGGGCGATGGCCAGAATACCCGCGGCGGATCCGAGGAAGACGGTCTTGTTGACGCGCGTCTGCGCTTGCACGCCGGGCGGCGCGGGCTGGGGGTTGGCCGAGTTCATGTTCGTCCTTGCATCGAAGCGGGATCGTACGCGGAAAGGGCCCGCACCATCACGCCGATGGCCGGACTGCTTCCCCACGCTAACAAAGCACCCCGCAAACCCATGCCGGTCACGCGCGCATTTACCACAAACAGTCCGGTGACCAACCCCACAAACATGGAGGGAGCTTACCGCCGTACAGCCGGCGCCACATTGGGCCGCGCCATGCCCCCGCGCGCGGGACCAGCCCGCCCAGGTGCGCTGCCTTTCGCGGAATCGCGGCGCACGCGGGCTCAGGCACCACGCAGCGGGCACCTGCGCAGCTCCAATGTGGCGCCGGCTACCGCGGGAGGCCGGTTACCCCCGGGAGGCCTCGCCCACGGCCTTCGCCACGGCCTCGGCCACGCGCGGATCCAGCGGCGACGGGACGATGAAGTCCGCGCTGAGGTCCTCCTCGGCCAGCGCCGCGATGGCGTGGGCCGCGGCGATCTTCATCTCCGGCGTGATGCGGCGCGCTCCGGCGTCGAGCGCGCCGCGGAAGATGCCCGGGAACGCCAGCACGTTGTTGATCTGGTTCGGGAAGTCTGAACGCCCCGTGGCGACGACCGCCGCGTACTTGGCCGCGACGTCGGGCAGGACCTCCGGGTCCGGGTTGGAGAGCGCGAAGATGATGGCGTCCTCGTTCATCCCCGCCAGGTCCTCCTCCGCGACCTTCGAGGAGGAGACGCCCACCAGAACGTCCGCGCCGTCAAGCGCCTGGCGGATGCCGCCCATGATGTCGTTCTTGTTGGTCTTGGCGGCGTACTTCGCCTTGATGGCGTTCAGGTCGTCGCGCTCGCGGTTGATGGTGCCGCGCGAATCCACCAGCACCACGTCGCCGACGCCCGCGTTGACGAGGATCTCGGCGATCGCGATGCCAGCGGCGCCCGCACCGCTGACGACGACGCGCAGGTCGCCGAACGCGCGCCCGGTCACCTTCGCGGCGTTGGTGAGGGCGGCCAGGACGACGACGGCGGTGCCGTGTTGGTCGTCGTGCATCACCGGGCAGTCGAGCGCCTCGATCAGGCGCTCCTCCAGCTCGAAGCAGCGCGGCGCGGCGATGTCCTCGAGGTTCACGGCGCCGTAGCTCGGGCGCAGCCGCACCAGGGTCTCGATGATCTCGTCGACGTTGGTCGTGTCCAGCACCAGCGGGATGGAGTTCAGCCCGCCGAATGTCTTGAACAGGGCGGACTTGCCCTCCATGACGGGCAGCGACGCGGCGGGGCCGATGTCGCCGAGACCGAGGACGGCGGTGCCGTCGGAGACCACCACGACCAGTCGCGAGGCCCAAGTGTGGGTGGCGGCCTTGGCGGGATCCTCGGCGATGGCGCGCGACACCTGGGCGACGCCGGGCGTGTACGCGATGGACAGGGCGCGCTTGGAATCCAGCGGCATGGTGCACTCGACGGAAAGCTTGCCGCCCTCGTGGGAAGCGAAGATCTCCTCCTCGGTGATGGGGGAGACGGCGTTTTGGGGGTCGGTCGCAGTGGTGGGCATCTTTGCTCCTGGGGAAAGTCTCTGATCGGTCAGCGGGCGCGACGCGGGTTCCGCGGGAACATCGCGGCCCGGGGTGGGGCGGCGGGATTCCTGCCTCGCTCTGCGGATGACGGCCAAGGGTAGTGGCGCGCACCTTCGCAGTGGTCAGTACTTTCTTTAGACCTCGTTTCCACGGTACGGCATCGGCGGCGGCCGCGTCATGTCGAATGCCCGAAAACGTCCCGGTCCAAAATCGCGCCGGACGGCGCACAATATCCCTATGACAATCCCATTCCCGGGTCCGGACGCCCTGGGTCCCGACCACGTAGACCTCAGCATCTCCGCCCGCGTGCTGGCCGACAGGCTGCCCCCGGGCTTCGTTCTCGGCGCCGCGACGGCCGCCTACCAGGTGGAGGGAGCCGTCCGCGAAGACGGCCGCGGACCCAGCGTCTGGGACACCTGGGTGGCGGGCAAGGAGGCCGCCGTCGACGGCTCGACCGCCGACGTCTCCACCGACCACTACCACCGGATGCCGGAGGACGTCGCGCTGATGGCCGGACTGGGCCTGGACGCGTACCGCTTCTCCACGGCGTGGCCCCGGATCTTCCCCGACGCCTCCGGCGTCCCGAACCGCCGCGGCCTGGACTTCTACCACCGCCTGCTGGACCAGTTGGACGCGCGTGGGATCGCCCCGATGCTGACGCTTTTCCACTGGGACACGCCCCAGTACATAGAGGACGACGGCGGGTGGATGGAACGCGACGCGGCGTACCGGTTCGCCGACTACGCCGCGGTCATGGGCCGCGAGTTCGGCGACCGGGTCCGCTGGTGGTGCACGGTCAACGAACCGGCCACGGTGGCCGGGAACGGCTACGGCTCGGCGCTCCACGCGCCGGCGGGGAACGCCGGCGTCAAGTCGCTGCGGGCCGTGCACCACCTCCTGCTGGGCCACGGCCTGGCTACCCAGGCGCTCCGGGCCGAGGGTGTGGCGGGAGGGATCGGCATGTCCAACGTCCACTCGCCCAGCGAGCCTGCGGATCCGACCAGCCTCTTGGACCGGACCGTGGCGGACCTCGTGGACACCGCCTACAACCGGCTCTTCGCCGATCCGGTGTTCCTGGGGACCTACCCGGCGGCGGTCCAGGCGGCCGCCCGCTTCGCCGGCCTGAGGATCCGCGACGGGGACCTGGCAACCATCAACCAACCGTTGGATTTCTACGGGCTCAACTACTACATGCCCACTCTCGTCGCCTCCGGACCGGGCGAGGAGGGTCCGCTGCCGGCGTCGTTGGTATTGCCCACCGGCGGGGAGCCCGAGGAGGCCGCCACCCCGTTCCACGTGGTCGAATGGCCGGGCGCCGAGCTCACCGCGTACGGCTGGCCCATAGTCCCCGGGCGCCTCGGCGTCATGCTGGGGCGGATGCGCGATCGGTACCCGAACATGCCCCCGGTCTTCATCACGGAGGGCGGCGTGAGTTTCGAGGAGACGCCGGAACTCGACCCGGCGACCGGCGTCGTGCAGGTCCAGGACACCGCCCGCGCCCACTACCTGCGGGATCACGTGACCGCCGCCCTGGACGCGGTGAAGCCGGGCGGACCGGCCGCCGGGATGGACCTGCGCGGGTACTTCGTCTGGACGCTGATGGACAACTGGGAGTGGGCGGCGGGGTACCGGCAGACGTTCGGGCTGGTGCACGTGGACCGCGAAACCCTGAACCGCACGCCCAAGGCGTCCTACCACTGGCTGGCGAAGGTCATCGCGCACCGTGCGGGGCTGCCCGAAGAGGACGGTGCGGTGGAATCAGACGTCGTCGGGGCATGATGGTGCCATGCCGTCGGAGACCACAGCACTGACCAAGTCCACGCACCACGAGCCGCTGCCAGCCCCGGAGGCGGCGCGGCTGGCGCAGGCCCTCGGCGACGCGCCCGACGCCACCGTCTTCGTGGACGGGACCGCGCTACGCCTCTCCGCCGGCGCGACGGACGCCGTGATGGACCTGCTCGCGCGGCTGTCCCGCGGGGAGGCCGTCACGATCAGCACCAGCGAACTGTTGCTGAACACATCGCAGGCCGCGCAGCTCGCGGGGGTCTCCAACACGTACATGCGCCGGCTGACCGACGCGGGGACCATCCCGGTCGAGTACCGCGGCAGCCACCGCCGGATCCGGCCGCGGGACGTGCAGGCGTGGCTGGAGGCGCGGGCCCACTGACGGCGGGGGCGGGCGACCGCGGGGGCGCGCCGACAGTGCGGGCGGCCCGAAACGTCGCCCAACCGATGCCGAGATGTGCTGTGTGGCGGGGCGGCCGCGACCTACCGTGAAGCCAGGCGCCACCCGCGGCGCCCGGGCCCGAAGGGAGCGCCATGTCGGCCGTTCGCAGCGTTGGCGCGGTCCTCGCGACACTGGCGCTCGCGGCCGCGGCGGGATGCGCCGCCGTCGTGCCGGAACCCGGCGGCGCGCCGTCGGACCGTGGTGTGGACCTGTCCCCCGGCGCCCCGCGTTCGGGGCCGCCGTCCGCGATGCCGGCCGGACCGCCGGCGGCCGCGAGCATCACCGCGCTGGCGCCGCTCACCGTTTTCTATGTGGCGGTGGACGACGGCGGCGTGGCGGGCCCGGCGATCGGGTGCGGGGACAGCGTCGTCGCCACGGCAACGGACCCGGCAGAGTTCACCGACCAAGTGGAGGGCGCGATACGGCACCTACTGGCCGGGCGCGAGCGCTTCGTCGCACCGTCGGGGCTCCTGAACGCGCTGCACCGGTCCGAGCTGGAGTACGTCGGGGCGACCGTGCGCGGGGACACGGTGACCGTCCTGCTGACCGGCGCGGTGGTTTCCGGGGGCACCTGCGACGACGCACGGATCCACGAGCAGCTCCGGCATACGGCCATGCTGGCGGCCGGGACCCCGAGGGCGGAGATCCTGGTCGACGGGACGCCGCTGTGGGATCTCGCGGGGACCGAGTAGGGGCCGCCGGGATGCATCCAGGGAACAACTGTTGCTTATTTGGCAACTTGGGTTGTTAGGATGTGTCGGTGACCACATCCAATATCCCCCTTGCCGCCAGTGATCCGGTCCAGACCGAAACGGACGTCGCGCTGGCCCGCGCCGCCGCCGCACACCGCCACGAATCCCTGTATTCGCAGCGCGCCGCCAACATCAAGCAGTCCGCCGTCCGCGACGTCTTCGACATCTCGATGCGCCCGGGCCTCGTCTCCCTGGCCGGGGGCAATCCGTTCCTGCAGTCGCTGCCGCTCGAGAAGATCGGCGGAATGGCCTACCGGATCATCACCGAGGAGGGGCTCTCCGCGCTGCAGTACGGCGGCGGGCAGGGCACTCCGGGGCTGCGGTCGCAGATCTGCGAGGTGATGGCCGAGGAGGGCATCACGGACGCGCGGCCGGAGAACGTCGTCGTCACCACGGGTTCGCAGTCGGCGCAGGACGTCGCGTGCAAGGTGTTCTGTAACCCCGGCGACGTGGTCCTGTGCGAAGACCCCACGTATGTCGGGGCGCTCAACACGTTCGAATCGCACGAGGTCACCGTGGTTCCGGTGGGCATGGACGAGAACGGCCTGCTGCCCGAGGAGCTCGAGGCGCGCATCGCGGAGGTGCGGGCCGGCGGCGGGACCATCAAGTTCCTCTACACGATCCCCAACTTCAACAACCCCTCCGGCATCACGCTCGCCGAGGACCGCCGCCAGCGGATTGTGGACATCTGCCGCGAGGCCAACATCCTGGTGGTGGAGGACAACCCATACGGGCTCTTGAAGTTCGACGGGGAACCGCACACCACGCTGCGGGCCGCCAACCCAGAGGACGTGCTCTACATGGGGTCCTTCTCCAAGATACTGGCCCCCGGGCTGCGGATCGGCTGGGCGCTGGTTCCGGAACACCTGCTGCGCCGCTTCTACCTGGCCAGCGAGGCCGTGACCCTCTGCCCGCCGACACTGAACCAGGACCTGATCAGCGCCTACCTGAACGAACACGACTGGCGGGGACAGATCCGCACGTACCGCTCGCTCTACGCGGAGCGGTGCGCGGCCATGCTGGACGCGCTGGAGGAATTCATGCCGGCCGGCGTGGAATGGACGAAGCCCGAGGGCGGATTCTTCGTGTGGGTGACGCTTCCGGAGGGGATCGATACCTATCCGCTGCTGGCGCGGGCCATCGACGCGGGGGTGGTCTTCATCCCCGGGGCCGCGTTCACTCCCTCTGACGAGCCGAGCAACAAGCTGCGGCTGGCGTTCAGCGCGGTGGCGGCGGACAAGATCCACGAGGGCGTCCGGCGGCTGGCACCGGTGCTGGCGGAGGCCATGGCCGGCTAGCTCCCCGGGTTTCCCCTGCCGCGCTCGCGGTGACCGGTTGTCCGGTGGCCGGCGTGCGGTGAGCCGGCGCCACATTGCGGGAAGCCACTAACCCCTCCGGATCCGCAACCGGTCACCGTGACCGGTTTTTCCCGGACCCGCAGGCAATCCGCACAGCAAAACGCCCCTCCACCCGAGACTCCGGGTGGAGGGGCATTCCGATGTGGCGCCGGGTGCCGCGTGTGCCTAGGCGTCGACCGCGATGGCCGTGATGACCGGGCTGCGGCGGTAGGCCCGCTTCATCCAGACGGCGACCGCGTCGGCGATGACCTCCTCCGGATCGCGGTTCCGCGCGCCGCTGAGGGCCTTCTCGATGGCCGCGATGGCCGGCTTGAAGTCCGCCGGCTCGTGCACGAAGCCGCGGGGGAAGAACTCCGGATCCTCGACGAGCTTGTTGGTCTTCGGGTCCAGGATGGCCAGCACCGTGACGGTTCCGTCCTCGGCCAACTGAATGCGCTCCTGCAGCGAGGCCTCCGTGGCCTTGCCGACCACGCCGTCCTCCACGTAGACGTAGCCGGCGGGGATGCGGCCACTGATCTTGGCGTGGCCCTTCTGCAGGTCGATCGTGACGCCGTCCTCGGCAATGATGACGTTTTCCTTCGGGACACCGGTGCGGATAGCCAGTTCGCCGTTGGAGCGCAGGTGGCGGTGCTCGCCGTGCACGGGCATGACGTTCTTCGGCTTGACGATGTTGTAGCAGTACACCAACTCGCCGGCGGAGGCGTGTCCGGAGACGTGCACCTTGGCGTTGCCCTTGTGGACCACGGTCGCGCCGAGGACGGTCAGGGCGTTGATCAGTCCGTAGATGGCCGTCTCGTTGCCCGGGATCAGCGAGCTGGCCAGCAGCACCGTGTCGCCGTCATTGATGTTGATCATGTGGTCGCGGCTGGCCATGCGGGCCAGGGCGGCCATCGGCTCGCCCTGCGAACCGGTGCAGACGAAGACTGCCTTGTTGTCCGGCATCTTCTCGAGGGTCTTGAAGTCCACCAGTAGGCCACGCGGCACGTTGAGGTAGCCCAGCTCGCGGGCGGTGGTCATGTTGCGGACCATGGAACGGCCGACGAACGCGACCTTGCGGCCGTGCTCGTGCGCCGAGTCCAGGATCTGCTGGATGCGGTGGATGTGGCTCGCGAAGCTGGACACGATGATCCGCTTGGGCGCCTTGCGGAAGACCTCGTCGATGGCCGGCAGGAGGTCCTTCTCCGACGTCGTGAAGCCCGGCACGTCGGCGTTGGTCGAGTCCGTCAGGAAAAGGTCCACGCCCTCGGTGCCGAGGCGCGCGAAGCCGGCCAGGTCGGTGATGCGGTTGTCGAGGGGGAACTGGTCCATCTTGAAGTCACCCGTGTGCAGCACCATGCCGGCCGGCGTGCGGATGGCGACGGCCAGGCCGTCCGGGATGGAGTGGTTGACCGCGACGAACTCGAGGTCGAACGGACCCATGGGGGTGCGGTCGCCCTCCTTGACCTCGACGGTCTTGGGGTTGATCCGGTGCTCCTTGAGCTTGGCCTTGATGAAGGCCAGCGTCAGCGTGGAGCCGATCAGGGGAATGTCTCGGCGTTCGCGCAACAGGTACGGGACGCCACCGATGTGGTCCTCGTGGCCGTGTGTCAAGACGATGCCGACGACGTCGTTGATGCGGTCGCGGATGGCGGTGAAGTCCGGGAGGATGACGTCGACGCCGGGGTGGACCTCCTCGGGGAAGAGGACGCCGCAGTCGACGATCAGCAGTTTTCCGCCGAACTCGAACACCGTCATGTTGCGGCCGATTTCACCGAGGCCACCGAGGGCGACGATGCGCATGGCTCCCTGAGCGAGCTTGGGCGGGGTGGACAATTCTGCGAGCGACTTGGTCATGTGTTCGGCTTCCTCGGGTCTGCGATCTTCGTGGTGCGGCGGCAGGCTGTCCTGCGACGTGGGTCCGCGGTGCTTCAAAACTGTGGTTTATCTCAACCGGTGTGCATCGAAAATTTGGGGGATGCATCATGTGCGGCCGGCCGGGCGGGCGGGGACATGGCGCCACCGTCACGGTACATCGGCGGTGCGCCTACGCTTCGCGGGTCGGGCGGCGGGCAATCAGGCATCGGTACGACTCTACCGCGCAAGGGTCCAGTTCCCCAGCCGGACTAGTCGGTTCGGCTGTAGACCCAAGGCAGGGAACTCATGTCCAGCCGGTGTCGCGCCGCACCGCCCGCCACCCGCGCAGCCGACGCCGGGGCACCGGCGTCGTACTCCGCGTCGCCGTCCCAGGCCACGGCCCGCCCGCCGCCGGGCAGCGAAAGCATGCGGCTGCGGAACGTCTCCGGGGCCGCCCCCGCCGCCGCGGACAGCGCTTCGCCGACCGACGGCACGCCCGCCAACCCGTGGAGCGTGACCCAGGTGGGCGTGACCAGAGACACCTCGCCGCGGCCGTGGCGCTCGAGCAGGTCGGCCGGGCGCATCCAGAGGTGGTCGAGGTGCTCGTCGGGACTGAGGACGACCTCCGCGTCGGGCGCGTGGGCCAGGAAGAACCACGTCCGCAACCGCTTGGGGGCGCTGGCCGGAGGCAGCCAGACGGACAGGTGAACCAGCTCCTCGACGCCGATCCGCAGACCCGTCTCCTCGAACGTCTCGCGGGCGCCGGCGCGCCGGGCCGCGGCGTCCGAATCGTCGTCGTGCCGGTCCTCCGGATCGACGTAACCGCCCGGGAAAACCCAGGCGCCCGCGAACGATCCCTTGTGGCGCAGGCGCTCCAAGAGGAGGACCTCCGGACCGGTGGCGGAATCGCGCAGGAGGACGACTGTTGCCGCGTCCCCGTGGAATTCGGGTTCCGCGGCTGGTTTCTTCACGTTGGTCATGCTTGGGCCTTTGCGCGGTCGTCGTAGTCGTCCCGGGCCGCGAGGATGCCCGCGGCGTGCTGCTCGGCCCAGATGCGAACGGCGTCGAGAGGCCCCAGCAGCGTGCGGCCGGTGTCGGTCAGTTGGTACTCCACGCGCGGGGGCACCTCCGCGTAGACCGTCCGGCGGACCAGACCGTCGCGCTCGAGGGCGCGAAGTGTCTGTGTCAGGACCTTGGGCGTCACGCCGCCGACCGCCGAACGAAGCACGGAGAATCGGCGCGGGCCGTCCTTCAGGCCGTGGATGACCAGGGGCGTCCACTTGTCACCGATGCGCTGCAGCACCACGCGCGAAGGGCAGCCGGGCTCCATCACATTGAAGCGGCGCCCGGTGTCCATAGGGGTACTGTATGACTTTGAGGTGCTCGGTATCAAGTTGATACTATTGTCGGGAACAGGCCACCGACCGGTGGCTTCAACCCCACGAAGGGACCACCCATGAAGATCGCAGTCTACGGAGCCACCGGCATGGTCGGCAGCCAGATCGTCGCGGAGGCCGTGAGCCGCGGGCACGATGTCACCGCCGTGTCGCGTTCCGGCGCAGAGGTTCCGGGCGCCGCGGCGGCTGCCGCTGACATCGCCGATGTCCCCGCGTACAAAAAACTCGCCGGATCCCACGACGCGGTCGTGCTCTCCGTTGCACCTCCGCGCGACGGCTCGACCCACGCGCCGTTCGTCGCCGCACACGAGAACATCTCCGAGACCCTCGTTTCCGCACGCGTGTTCGTGGTCGGCGGAGCCGGAGCCACCGAAGTGGACGGCGTGCAACTCAAGGACCTGGCCGGGTTCCCCGATGCCTACAAGCCCGAGGCGACCACGATGGGTGAAGTCCTCGAGGCCTACAACTCCGCCTCCGGGCTCAGCTGGACCATGCTGGCCCCGGCTCCGCGGATCGCACCCGGCGAGCGCACCGGTTCCTACAAGCTGGGCGTCGACTCCCCCGCGGGTGAATCGGTGTCCACTGAGGACTTCGCCGTCGCAGTGCTGGACGAGCTCGAGGACCCCAAGCACGAGAACCGCCGCTTCACGGTCGCCAACTAGCCCGCGCCCCCTGGCAGCCGGCGCCACATTGCCGCTCCGCCGCCGTTCCCGCGACTCCCGCGGGCGGGTTCCATCCGCCGGAATGCGGGGATCCATCCGCGGGCGGACACAGCCCCACCCTGGATGGCCGGCCGATGTGGCGCCGGCTGACGGGGTCGCACGCGCTGTGGACCGGCTGTGGCGCCGGTCTGGCCGCGCGCCCGCATGCAGGGGTGTGTTTTGCTGGAGGCATGCGCATCGACTTTGACGCCGGGTCCGTCCCGGCGCGAGACATCTACCGCCTGCTGACGTCGTTGGTCATTCCCCGACCCATCGCCTGGGTGTCGACCATGGACGGGGACGGCGTTGCGAACCTGGCGCCACATTCGTTCTTCACGGTCGCCGCAACGGACCCGGGAATCGTCCAATTCACCTCGGAATCACGCAAGGACACCCTCCGCAACATCGAGGCAACCGGGGAGTTTGTGGTCAATGTGGCGCCGGCTAGCCTGCTCAAGCAGGTGAACGCCTCCGCCACCCGCTTCCCTCACGGCACCAGCGAGTTCACGCAGGCTGCCGTCCGTCCAGAACCGAGCCTCACGGTGGCGCCGCCCCGTGTCGCCGACTCCCCCGCCGCGATCGAGTGCACGCTCCACCAGGTCATCTCCGTGGCGAACTCGTTTCTGGTCCTGGGGCTGGTTCGGCACATCGCCGTCAACGAGGAGGCGCTGGAGGACGGGCAGCCGGTTCCGGAGCGGCTGGACCCGCTCGCGCGCCTCGGCGGCAATGGATGGAGCACCCTCGGGGATGTCGTCCATCTGGACCGCATCCGCATGGCCGATTGGAACACCGGCAAACGCTGAGCAGGCGGTCAGGCCAGGAGGCACCAGGCAGTCAGGCCACGGGAAGTAGCGGAATTCACGCCGCGGGAGATAGCGGGAGTCAGGCCCCGGGACCCGCGTAGGCAAGGCCGCGCACCGCGAGCTGCTCCAATTGCCACACCATCCAGGGGCTGAATGCCCACGGCGTGGCGTCGGCGCCCGACAGCAGATCCTCCGGCCGCACCCAGTGGAAATCGGCGACCTCGCCGGGAACCGGATCCGGTTCCCCCGAGGCGCGCGCGAAGTACACGGGGCAGAATTCGTTCTCGACGATCCCGGAGGCATCCACGGCGCGGTAGCGGAAGTCCGGCAGGACCAGGGCCAGCGCGTCCAGGTCGAGGCCAAGTTCGAAGCGCGCGCGGCGACGGACGGCATCGGCCATGTCCTCGCCGGGCCCGGGGTGCCCGCAGACGGAGTTGGTCCAGACCCCGGGCCACGCCTTCTTGTCCAGCGCGCGGCGCGTCGCGAGCACACGCCCGTCGGAGTTAAAAATATGGCAGGAAAACGCTAGGTGCAGCGGCGTATCCTCCGTGTGGATGGTTGCCTTGGGCGCCGTGCCGATCGGGCCGTGCGCGCCGTCCAACAGCACGACGCTCTCGGGAACATTCCCGTCCTGTGACATCAATCCACCTCGCCTTGGCCTGTCCGGAAAGGCTATCCGATTCCCCGCCCCGCAGTCCCGTCGGCGGGGTTCCACCGGAGCCGTCCACCATGGCGGACGACGCCGGTGCCCCCACGCCCGCTAGAGTCGAGTGAACGATCCGACGCCGGCGAGCCAGCCGCCCGGGTCGGCCGGCGGGGCGTCAGCCGGGGCGCCCGCAACCGCGCCGGCAGGGGAGCCCGCCGGGGATCCCGCGGATCGTACCGCCAGGAGCTGCTCGCCCAAGCGGCGGAATCCGCTGCCCTGGCTCAGGAGCGGTTCCGCGTCTCCGACGGCGAGCGCCACCACCTCGCCGACGACGATGACGTGGTCGCCGCCGTCGTACAGGTTCCAGGGACGGCACTCCATGGTGGACGCGTTGCCCTCCAGTACCGGAACGTCCCCGTGGAGCGACCAATCCGGCGCCGGGATCACCGTATCGCCGGCGAATCTCCGCGCCACGTCCGCCTGGTCCGCGGCCAGGATGTTGACCGCGAAGGGCGAGGACTTGAGGACGCGCGTGGCCTTCGACGTGCGGCGCAGTGTCACCTGCACCAGCGGCGGATCCTCCGACACGGCGGCAAAGGACGTGACGGTCGCCCCGTACGGCACGCGCTCCTCGTCCAGCGTGGTCACCACGGCCACGCCGGTCCCGAGGCGGCCGAACGCGTCGCGCAACGCCCGGGGCCGGACCGCGCGCAGGGTGTTGTGTCGGGTCATCGCTGGCTCCTTCGGCACGGCAGGCATAAACGGGGTTAAAAGACGCGGCGGTCCGGTTGCCGAGGCAACCGGACCGCCAATGCGGTCTAGGCCTGCGGGTCCAGCACGAAGTCGTACGTGGTCTGGACGCCGTTGTCGGCCGGCTGGATGTCCAGCATGAGTTCCGGCTTCACGGCGGTCGCGATGTCATCCTCGTTGTGCGGGTCGCCCGGGAAGTACAGCTGGGCGGTCAGCAGCTCGTGGCCCGGGGCGGACACCTTCAGGTGCAGGTGCGCGGGACGCCAGGCGTGCCATCCGGCGGCGGCGATCAGCTGGCCGCAGGCGCCGTCCGTGGGGATCTGGTACGGAGCCGGCTGCATGGTTTCGATCTGGAAGTTGCCCTGGTCGTCGGCGATGAAGGCGCCGCGGAGGTTCCACTCCGGGATGTTCGGGGCGAACTGCGAGTAGAAGCCCTCCTCGTCGGCGTGCCAGAGCTCGATCTTGGCGCCGGCGAGCGGCGATCCGTCGGTGGAGCGGACCTGGCCCTGGAAGAGCAGCGGGGTGCCCAATTCGTCCTCGCGCATCGAGATCTTGGCCGGGGACTTCTGCTCCGGGGACTCGGGGACGTAGTACGGGCCCTCGATGGAGCCCTTGTTGCCCTCGCGGTGGCTGGTGGCGACGTCCTCGACGGAGTGCTCGACCCAAACGTCCATGAACAGCGGCCATTCGCCGTCTTCGCCGACGCGGATCAGCCATGCCTTCAGGGCGTTGAACTCGTCGTAGGTCACGCGCTCTTCGAGCACGATGTCGTTGGCGGCCTTGATCAGCTTGCCGGCCAGAAGGCCAACCCGCTCGACGTCGGCCGCGACGGCTCCGGTCTTGCCGGACTGGCGGAAACGGTCGGTGGCGGCGCTACCCGACTTGGCGGCGGATGCGGTTTCGTTCTCGATGCTCATGGTCTATTCCTTTTCTGCTTCGGCACCGGCGGCGTCGCCGGCGTGATGTGGGTCTCGCTTGATGCCTGCTATCAATTTAGGCGTGACATCAAGTAAGGGGAAATATGCTTTTCGCCCCGATTGATAGCTTTTTCGCCCTAATCAAGGGGTACGGCCGCTAGTGGATCGAGTTCGGGTGCTTGGCCAGCGGCGTGACCTTGACTTTCATGTATGGGTACATGGGGAATCCGCTGAGGATGGTGTGGAGCTCGTCGTTGGATTCGACGTCGAACAGCGAGTAGTTCGCGTATTCGCCGACCACGCGCCAGATGCCGGCGAACCGGCCGTCCTGCTGGAGCGCCTGCGAGTACTCCTTCTCGAGTCCCTGCAGCCGGGAGATCTCCTCGGCGTCAAGGTGCGGGGGGAACGTGACGTCCATGCGGGCCAAAAACAGCATGCTTCTCCTTCGGGTGGTGGGGTGGGTCAGTTCATGCGGTAGCGGGCGAGTTTTCCCTCGTCCACCTCGATGCCGACGCCGGGGACGTCGCGCACGGCGATGGTGCCGTCGACGATCCTCAGCGGCTCGGCGAGCAGGTCGTCGGCCATGTCCAGGAAGTTGGACAGCTCTCCGGCCCGGCGGGACGTCGCCTCGAACGCGGCGCCGAACGTCACGGTGGCCAGCGACCCGATCTGCGTGTCGATCTGGTTGCCCATCGTGACGTCCACGCCCAGTCCGGTGCACAGGCCCAGGATCTCCTGCGCCTCCGTGAAGCCGCTGCGGGCGGTCTTGATGCAGATCGAGTTGCAGCCGCCGGAGAGCAGTTCGCGGGACACGTCCCCGGCCGTCGGCACGGATTCGTCGCCGACGATCGGGATGGGCGACTTCACGACGAGCCGCTGGCGGCTCATGGCCTCCTTGGCGTCGCACGGCTCCTCGAGGCGGGTGATGCCCAGTCCCTCGGTGCGCTGCAGGACCTCCATGGCCTCGTTTGCGGTCCAGCCTCGGTTGGCGTCCAAATACAGTTCGACGTCGTCGCCGAGCCCCTCGCGGAGCACGTGGCACGCCTCGATGTCCAGGGCCAGCGGGCGGCGGCCGACCTTGAGCTTGAACGTGGTGATGCCATAGTCCTCCCCGAATCGCAGGGCCTCCTCGAGGAGTTCCTGCGCCGGCCGGAAGCCCAGCATGTGGCTCACGCGCAGCCGGTCGGTGTAGCCGCCGAGCAGCTTGTGCACGGGCGTGCCGACGGATTTGCCGATCACGTCCCACAGGGCGATGTCCACGGTGCCCTTGGCGACCTGGTTGTGGATGGTGCGGTCCATCACGGCGCGCACCTTGCTGCGGTCCAGGACGTCGAGGCCCACGAGCTGCGGGGCGAACACCTTCTCGACGATCGAGAGGATCGAGTCCTGCGTTTCGCCGTAGGTGTAGGGGCGCGGCGGGGCGTCCGCGGTGCCGATGAGTCCGTCGTCGGTGTGGACGCGGATCAGGACGTGCTCGGCTGCTTCCACCTCGCCGCTCGCGAACTTCAGGGGGTGGGTGTACGGGATCGCGTAGGGGATCGCCTCGATCCGCTCGATTTTCACGCGGTGGTTCCTTCCGTGGAGGCTGGGGGGTCGAAGAGGTCTAGGAAGTTGCGCACCAGGGGGCTGACGTTGCCGGACTTCCAGCCGACGGCGAGGTCCACCACCGGCGCGTCGCGCAACGGGCGGAAGACGATGCCCTGGAGGGCGAACATGCGACGCGTCGTGGGGACCAGCGCGACGCCGGTTCCGGACGCGACGAAGGACAGCAGCGTCGAGGTCTCGCGGGCCTCCTGCACGACGTCTGGGCGGAACCCGGCCTTGCGGCAGGCCTCCACGAAAATGCTGTTCACGGCGGAGGCGTGCGGATAGGAGATGAAGGCCTCTCCGGAGAGGTCCGCGAGGTCCAGCGTTCCGCGCGAGGCCAGCGCATGGTCCTCCGGGAGGGCGACCACCAGCGAGTCCTGTTCGAGGAACTTGAGGTCGATGTCCGTGGAACGGATCGGGGGCCGCAGCACGGCGACGTCGATGCGTCCTTCTTCCAGCGCCTCCTCCATCTGGGGAGTGAGCATCTCCCCCTGGACCTTGAGCCGCAGGCCCGGCATGCCCCGGCGGGCGGCCTCGACAATGCGCGGCATCAGGCGGTAGGTGGCCGAGCCGGCGAAACCGACCCGGATGACGCCGCTGGCGCCCTCGCCGACCAGGCGGACGTCGTGGGCCAGCTGGTCGACCTCAGCCAGCAGGACCCGGGCGCGGGTCAGCAGGAGCTCCCCGGCGGGGGTCAGGTCCACCTTGCGGGTGGTGCGTGCCAACAGCTGGGTGCCGAGCTGCTCCTCGAGCTGCTTGATCTGCTGGGACAGGGGCGGCTGGGCCATGTGCAGGCGGCTGGCCGCGCGGCCGAAGTGGCGCTCCTCGGCCACGGCGACAAAGTAGCGCAGCTGTCGCGTCTCCATTGGCGCTCCTCGGGTCCACGGGGCCGTGTGCCCCACGCAACAGAGTAGGCGCGCGGACTAGGCGAGGGAAATACTCATTGGGCCCTTACTGAGAGGCAATCCATATCAATGCCTAGTCCAGCAGTAGCGCGGGCTCCTCCATGATCGCGGCGACATCCGCCATGAAGCGCGCGGACAGGTCCCCGTCCACCACGCGGTGGTCGAAGCTGCCGCCGAGGGTCGTGATCCAGCGCGGAACCACCTCCCCGGACACCACCCACGGCTTGAGCTTGATGGTCCCGAACGCGACGATCGCGACCTCGCCCGGGTTGATGATGGGCGTGCCGATGTCGATCCCCAGCGCGCCGATGTTGGTGATGGTCAGGGTCCCGTCGCGCATCGCGTCCGGGCGGGTGCGGCCCTCGCGCGCCGTGGTGGCGAGCTCGTTGAGGTTGACCGCGAGTTCGCGCAGGTTCATGTCCTGCGCGTCCTTGATGTTGGGAACCAGCAGCCCGCGCGGCGTGGCCGCGGCGATGCCCAGGTTCATGAAGTGCTTCACCCGGATCTCGGCGCCCTGGTCCGTGTCCACCCAGCTCGCGTTGACGCTCGGGTTGCGCGCCGCGGCCCACACCACGGCCTTGGCGAGGATCAGCAGCGGGGATACCCGGATGCCCTCGAAGTCCCGGCTCTTCTTGAGCCGCTGCACGAATTCCATGGTCCGCGACGCGTCGACGTCGACGAAGATGCTCACGTGGGGAGCGGTGAACGCGGACTCGACCATCGCCTTGGCGGTGGCCTTGCGCACCCCCTTGACCGGGACGCGCTCGATCCTGCTGTCCAGCGGGGCCTCCTTCGCCGCCCAGAACGACGGCGCCGCCGCCTGCTCGGCCTCGCGCTGGGCCTGGTAGGACATCAGGTCCTCGCGGGTGACCTCCCCCCGGCCGCCCGTTCCCGGGACCTTGGAGAGGTCGATGCCCAGCTGCTTGGCGATCTTGCGGACGGGCGGTTTGGCGAGCACGCGGCCCAGGAACTCGGCGGCCATCGGCCCTGCGGACGCGGCGGCCGCGGCGGCAGAAGCCGCGGTCCAAGGGCGGGAGGCGGCGCCGGGGGCGGCGTTCGCCACGGGGCCCCTTGCCGGAGCCGCGCCGGATGGGACGCCTCCCGGGGCGCCCGACGGGGCCGGCGTCGTCCCCGAGGCACCGCCGGCGTCGCTGCCGGCGCCCGGGCGCTGGCGCGGCCGGCGTCGTACGGGATCGGCCTTGGGGCCGGAGCCGACCAGCGGCCCCGGCGCGGCCGACTTGTCCTCCTCCGACTGGCCTTCCACGGCCACGCCCTCCTTCGGGGCGTCCGGATCGGCCACCTCGATGGGCAGGTCGGGACCCGCGGACCCGTCGGCCTCCTCGTCGACGGAGAAGAGCGGCGCGCCGACGGCGAGCGTCTCCCCCTCGGCCGCGTGCAGCGCGGTGACGAGGCCGGCGTACGGGCTGGGGAGCTCGACCAGCGACTTCGCGGTCTCGATCTCGACGAACACCTGGTTGACGGCGACGGTGTCCCCCGGCTTGACCTTCCAAGAGACGACGTCGGCCTCGGTCAGGCCTTCGCCGACGTCGGGGAGGGTGAAGGTGCTCATGGTGTCTCCTGGGTGGTTCGCTGGCGACGGTCTGTGGGCGGACGGCGGAAAGGTCAGAAGCTGAAGGAGCGGTCCAGCGCCTCGAGCAGCTTGTCGATGTCGGGGAGGTACTGCTCCTCGACCTTCGAGACCGGGTAGGGCATGTGGAAGCCGCCGACGCGGATCGCCGGGGCCTCCATGGACAGGAAGGCCCGCTCCGAGACGCGGGCCGCGACCTCGCCGCCGATGCCGCCGAACGTCGGGGCCTCGTGCGTGACGATCAGGCGGCCGGTCTTCTCGACGGACGCGACGACCGTGTCGAAGTCGATCGGGCTGATCGAGCGCAGGTCGATGACCTCCACCTCGCGGCCGTCCTCGGTGGCGGCCTCCGCCGCGGCGAGGGCGACCGGAACCAGCGGCCCGTAGGTGACGATCGTGGCGTCGGTGCCCTCGCGGACCACCTGGGCGGAAAACGCGTCGGGTGCGGGGTTCTCGGTGTCCACCTCGCCCTTGAGCCAGTAGCGGCGCTTCGGCTCGAAGAAGATGACCGGGTCCTCGCAGGCCGCGGCCTGCTGGATCATCCAATACGCGTCGTTCGCGTTGGACGGGCTGACGATGCGCAGGCCGGCGGTGTGCGCGAACAGCGCCTCCGGCGACTCCGAATGGTGTTCGATCGAGCCGATGCCGCCGCCGTACGGGATGCGGATGACCACCGGGGCGCCCAGCCGGCCCTCGGAGCGGGCGCGCATCTTGGCAAGCTGGGTGGTGATCTGGTTGAACGCGGGGAAGACGAAGCCGTCGAACTGGATCTCGGCGATCGGCGCGTAGCCGCGCAGGGCCAGCCCGATGCTGGTGCCGACGATCCCGGACTCGGCCAGCGGGGAATCGACGACGCGGTCCTCGCCGAAATCGGCCAGCAGTCCCTCCGTGACGCGGTAGACCCCGCCGAGCCGCCCGATGTCCTCCCCGATCAGCAGGGACTTCGGGTTGTCCTCGAGCACGCGGCGCAGGCCGGCGGTGATCGCCTTCGCGATGGTCATGGAGGTCATCGGCCGGACTCCTTAGTGGAGGCGTCGGTGAAGCCGGCCTCGTAGTCGAGGTGCCAGCGCAGCTCCTCCTGGATCAGCGGATGGGCCTCGGCGTAGACGTTGCGGAAGGACTTCTCGAGTGGCGGCGCCTCGAAGGCGAGGGCCTCGCGGCGCACGCGGGCGGCCATGGCGTCTCCGTCGGCGGAGACCCGCGCGAAGAACGCGTCGTCGGCCTGCCCCTCGGCGCGCAGGTGCTTCTCGAGCCGGGTCAGCGGATCCTTGGCGATCCACGGCTCCTCGTCCGCGCTGAGTCGGTACTTGGTGGGATCGTCCGCCGTCGTGTGCGCGCTCATGCGGTAGGTGTGGGCCTCGATCAGGACCGGTCCCCCTCCCCGGCGGGCGCGCTCCAGCGCCCAGCGCGTCACGGCGAGCACCGCGAGGACGTCGTTGCCGTCCACCCGGACCCCTGGGAAGCCGTAGCCGTGGGCGCGCTGCGCCAGCGGGACCTGCGACTGGACGCTGAACGGGACGGAGATGGCCCACTGGTTGTTCTGGCAGAAGAACACCACCGGGGCCTTGTAGCTGGCCGCGAACACCATGGACTCGTGGACGTCGCCCTCGGAGGACGCGCCGTCCCCGAAATAGGCCACGACGGCGGTGCCCTCCTTCTCCAGGCGGTCGCTGTCCCAGCCGGCCTGGTCGCGCTTGACGCCCATGGCGTAGCCCGTGGCGTGCGGCGCCTGGGCGGCGAGCACCATCGTGTACATGTGGAAGTTGTTTTCCCGCGGGTCCCAGCCGCCGTTGGAGATCCCGCGGAAGATCCGCAGCATCTGCGGGAAGTCGACGTCGCGGGTGAGGGCGACCCCGTGCTCGCGGTACGTGGGGAAGATGTAGTCGTTGGGGCGCGTCGCCCGGCCGGAGCCGATCTGCGCGGCCTCCTGGCCGCGGAGCGGGACCCACAACGCCAACTGTCCCTGCCGCTGGAGCGCCGTGGCCTCCTCGTCGAACCGCCGGGTCAGCGCCATGTCGCGGTAGAAACTCCGCAGCGTCTCGGCGTCCACGTCCGCAACGTAGGGCGAATAGTCCGCGTCGAAGCCGACCGAACCGTCCGGGCCCAGCAGTTGGACCATGCCGGCCTCGCCGGTGGCCGACTCGGTGGTTTCCTGCCCTGTGGACGTCATGCGCCGCTGCCCTTCGCTTGAAATATGCCTGGTCGGGAATGCATTCCCGACCAGGCATATGACGGAACCGTTTCCTCCAGCCTACTGGCCGTCCGGGACCGTCCCCCGTTCTGTTACCAACTAGGAAAGGGTCGGCCGGTTTGGATAGTTGCTACAAAGCTCGAGGAAACGGGTGTTGGCCTCCGGCTCGCCGATGCTGACCCGCACGCCCTCGCTGCCGAACGCGCGCACCGACAGCGCGCGTTCCGCGGCAAGCCGGGCAAACTCCTCCGTATCGGCGCCCAGGTTCAGCCAGACGAAGTTGCCCTGGGCGTCCGGAACGTCCCACTGCAGCTCGCGCAGTCCGCGCACGACGCGTTCCCGCTCGTCGACCAGGCTTTGTACCCTTTCGACAACATCGCCGAAATTCTCGACCGACGCGACGGCTGCCTTCTCCGCGAGCGACGAGACGGCGAACGGCGTCGCCATCACCCGCAGGTGCCGCGTGATCTCCGGGCGGGACACCGAATAACCGACGCGCAGGTTCGCCAGCCCATGCGCCTTGGAGAAGGTGCGCAGGACGACGACGTTCGGGTGCCGGCGGTAGACGTCGATCCCGTTGACGGCGTCTTCGGCGCGGACGAACTCGTTGTACGCCTCGTCGATGACCACCAGGACGTTGCGGGGGACCGTCGCGAGGAAGCCCTCCACCTCCGCCGTCGTCAGGATGGGACCGGTCGGGTTGTTCGGGGTGCACAGGAGCACCACCGACGTGCGGTCGTTGACGGCCGCGGCCATGGCGTCCAGGTCGTGGCGCCCGTCGGCGAGCAGCGGGACCTTGACGGAATCCGCGCCGGTGGCGCCGACGCAGATGGGATAGGCCTCGAAGGAGCGCCAGGCGTAGACGACCTCGTCCGCGACGCCGTCGTCGTTCTGGCCCGCGAAGGTCAGCAGGATCTGGGTGAGGGCGCCGAGGCTGCCGGCACCGGTGACGACGTCCTCGGCCGGGACGTCGAGGAAACCCGCCAGGGCGTCGCGCAGCTTCGTTGCCACGGGATCGGGGTAGCGGTTGTAGTCGACGCCGTCCTTGATGGCGGCCAGGACGGCCGGCACCGGGGGCATGGGGTTTTCGTTCGAGGAAAGCTTGTACGCGGACAGCCCCTCGACGGCCGCTGGCGGCTTGCCGGCGGCGTACTTGGGCAACACCTCGAGCACGGGGCGGGGCTGCACCTCGTTGGGCGCGACGGAATTCTCTGAAGTCATGGCCCCAGCCTAACGCCGCACGGCCTTCCTCACGGGAGCGCAGAACGGCGGTGAGAAACCATTTCGCCAAACGCAACACGGGCCGGCGCTGCCCGAAACGCGGCGTTGGCAGGCTGGGGCCAAACGAATCCAGACCAAGTGGAGGTTCCGAATGGGTCCCGCCGAGCAACTCACAGCCCGCACCCGGGCACAGCCCCCCGTCCTGGCCATGCGCCCCGGACGGTGGATCGACAACTGGAACGCCGAGGACTCGCACTTCTGGGAGGCGATCGGCCGCGACACGGCGCGCGTGAACCTCAAGTGGTCGATCTTCTGCGAGTTCCTGGGTTTCGTGGTGTGGCAGCTCTGGTCGATCGTGGCCATCTACCTTCCGGCGGCGGGCTTCGAGCTGACCACCGGACAGATCTTCTGGCTCATCTCCATGCCGAGCCTGGTCGGAGCGACCCTGCGAATCCCCTACACCTTCATGGTCGCCCGGTTCGGCGGCCGGAACTGGACGGTGGTCTCGGCGCTTCTGCTGCTCATTCCGGCAGGGGGGCTGGCCTGGGCGGTCTCGGATCCGACCACGCCGTTCTGGATGATGCTCACCCTCGCCGGCCTGGCCGGCTTCGGCGGCGGCAACTTCGCCAGCTCGATGGCGAACATCACCTACTTCTATCCGGCTCGGGAAAAGGGCTGGGCGCTGGGACTGAACGCCGCGGGCGGGAACCTGGGCGCCGCCGTCGCGCAGTTGATCGTCCCGCTGGCCGTGACGGCGTTCGCCGCCGGCGCGTTGAACCTGCCGATGGCCGGGCTCTTCTGGATCCCGTTCATCCTCTTCGCCGCGTGGGGCGCGCGCCACCACATGCACAACCTCAGCCACGCCAAGGGGGACGTCGCCGGGTCCCTCGCGGCGCTCAAGGAACCGCACCTGTGGATCATCGCCTTCCTCTACATCGGGACGTTCGGCTCGTTCATCGGCTTCTCCGCGGTCTTCCCAAAGCTCATCAAGGACACGTTCCCGGAGTTCTCCACCTTCGCCGTCGTCGGCGCCTCTTTGTCGCTCGCCTTCCTGGGCCCGCTGGTCGGTTCGCTCGCCAGGCCCCTCGGGGGCCGGCTCGCGGACCGGATCGGCGGGGCGCGCATCACGGTCACCGCGTTCGCCGTCATGGCGGCCATCACCCTGGCCGTCACGCTGACGCTTCCCGTGGGCAACTTCTGGCTGTTCCTGGGGCTGTTCATCCTGCTCTTCACCGCCAGCGGGATCGGCAACGGATCCACCTACCGGATGATCCCCACGGTTTTCGCGCTGCGCTCGGTCGGCAAGGCCCCGTCCACCCCGGAAGCGCTCTCGGTCTCGCCGGAGCGGCAGGCGTCCGCCGCCCTGGGGCTGGTCTCCGCGATCGGCGCGTACGGCGGTTTCCTCATCCCGCAGGCGCTCGGCGCCTCGGCCGGGGCCACCGGCGCCTACACGGCGGCCTTCGTCGGGTTCATCGCCGCCTACGTGCTGATGCTGGCGGTCACCTGGTTCTGCTACCTGCGTCCGGGCACGGCCTTCGCACGGCAGGGGGTGTAGCGTGCCGGCCTCCGCACCCACCCCGACGCATTGCCCGTATTGTGCCCTGCAGTGCGCCATGACAGTGACTCCGGTCGACGGCGGCGTCCCCGAGATCCGGGCACGGGACTTCCCCACCAATGGCGGCGCGCTCTGCCGCAAGGGGTGGTCCGCGGCCCAGCTGCTGGGCTCGCCGGAACGCATCACGCAACCCTTGCTGCGCGGTGACGACGGCGAGCTGCGCCCCGCCACGTGGGACGACGCGCTGGACGCCGTCGCCGACCGGGCGCGCGGCATCCGCCGGGACCACGGCGCGGACGCGGTGGCCGTGTTCGGCGCCGGCGGGCTGACCAACGAGAAGGCCTACCAGCTGGGCAAGTTCGCCCGGCTGGCCCTCGGGACCGCGATGATCGACTACAACGGGCGGTTCTGCATGTCCTCCGCGGCCGCCGCCGGCAACCGGGCGTTCGGCCTGGACCGCGGCCTGCCATTCCCGCTGACCGACCTCGGCCGCGCCGACGCCATCCTGCTCTTGGGCTCCAACGTCGCCGAGACCATGCCGCCGTTCGTCCGCCACCTGCAGGGCGCGCGAGACGCCGGCGGGCTGATGGTCGTCGATCCGCGCCGCTCCCCCACGGCCAAACTGACGGAAGACGGCGCCGGCTTGCACCTGATGCCCACCCCCGGAACGGACCTGCAGCTGCTGCTCGGCCTCGCCCACGTGGTGCTCACGGAGGGCCTGTCCGACGAGGCATACCTCGCCGATCGCACGGTGGGGCGGGACGCGATCGTGCGTTCCGTGGCTCCCTGGTGGCCCGAGCGCGTCCAGGCCAGCACCGGGATCCCCGCCGGCCTGGTCCGGGAGGCCGCGCACCGCCTCGCCGCCGCGGCCGAAACCGCGCGCTCCGGCGGTCCCGGCGTGTACATCCTCACCGGCCGCGGCGTGGAACAGCACGCCAACGGCACGGACACCACGACGGCGGCCATCAACCTGGCGCTGTTGCTGGGGCTTCCCGGCACGACGGCGGGCGGCTACGGCACGCTGACGGGGCAGGGCAACGGGCAGGGCGGGCGGGAGCACGGGCAGAAGTCGGACCAGCTGCCCGGCTACCGCAAGATCACGGACCCCGCGCACCGCGCGCACGTCGCCGCGGCCTGGGGCGTGGACGAATCGCTGATCCCCGGCCCCGGCGTTCCCGCCACCGAACTCCTGCACAGCCTGGGCCTGCCCGGCGGGCCGCGGATGCTGATGGTCCACGGCGCCAACGTCGCGGTGTCGGCGCCCGACGCCGGTCGCGTCATCGCCGGCCTGCGGCGGCTGGACTTCCTGGTGGTGTCCGACTTCTTCCTCTCGGAGACCGCGGCCGAGGCCGACGTCGTGCTGCCGGTCCTGCAGTGGGCCGAGGAGGAGGGCACCATGACCAACCTGGAAGGGCGGGTGCTGCGACGCCGCCGCGCCACCGAGCCGCCGGGTCAGGCGCGATCCGAGTTGTGGATCCTGTCCGAGTTGGCCCGGAGGCTCGATGCGCCCGGCCGCTACCCGGCCGACCCGCGCGAGGTGTTCGCCGAGCTGCGCGAGGCCTCCCGCGGCGGCCTCGCCGACTACTCGGGCATCAGCTACGAGGAGCTCGATGCCGGCGCGGCCGTGTACTGGCCGTGCCCGGACGGCACCGCGGACGCCGACGGGACCGGCAACGTCGTCGGAGCCGGCGGGACGAATGCCGCCGACGCGTCGCGCCTAAGCGGCACGCCGCGGCTGTTCCTCGAGCGCTTCGCCCACCCGGACGGGCGCGCCCGGCTCGTCCCGGTGCGGCTCTCCGCCCCGGCCGAGACGCTCAACGAACCCGGTTCCCTGACGCTGCTGACCGGCCGGCTGCTGGAGCACTACCAGTCGGGCGCGCAGACGCGGCGGGTGCCCGAGCTGGCGGCCGCGCGACCGGAGCCGCGCGCCGAACTCCACCCGTCCACCGCGCTGGCCCTCGGCGTGGCCGACGGCGACGCCGTCTCGATCAGCAACGATCGCGGCCGGGCCGTGGCCCGCGCGAGCCTGACCGCGGACGTGCGCCCGGACTGCGTGTTCCTGCCCTTCCACTTCGGCGGTGACGGCAGCGCGAACCTGCTCACCCCGGGCCTAACCGATCCCATCAGTTCGATGCCGGCGTTCAAGAACACGTCGGTGGTGGTGCGGGGCCTCCGGACCGCGGCGGAACCGCAGGCCATCCTGGCGGGTGCCCGATGAGCGCCCCGAAAAACACCGGAACCGTGGCCGGTTCCTCGGCAACCGGATCTCCGGAACGCCTCGTCGTCATCGGGTTCGGACCGGTGGCCGCGCGGTTGGTCGAGGAGCTCCTGCCGCGGGTCGCCGGCGGCGACATCGCCGTCACCGTCCTCGGCGCGGAACGCCACGCCGCGTACAACCGCGTCCTGGTGGCCGACGTCGGAACGGGACGCACCACGCCGGAGGCCGTCTCCCTCGCCGACGCGGCGGAACTCGCGGCCTCCGGGGTCGGCGTGCGACTGGGAACCACCGCGCTGCGCGTGGACCGGGCCCGCCGCACGGTGGCGGTGTCCGACGGTCCGCCGGTCCCCTACGACCGGCTGGTTTTCGCCACGGGAGCCCGTCCTACCATCCCCGTCCTGCGCGGGCTGGATTTCTCCCCGCACGGCGAGCCGTCGCTTCCGGACGGCGTCATCGCGCTACGCGGGCTCGACGACGCCGCCGCCCTGCTGACGGTCGTCCGATCCGCCGGCCGCGTGGTGGTGCTCGGCGGCGGCATCCTGGGAGTGGAGGCGGCGCTGGCGATCCGGGAGGCCGGCGCCTCGGCCACCCTGGTGCACCACGGCGACGTTCCGTTGGCCCGTTCCGTGGACCACGACGGTGGCCGGGTCCTCGCGGCCGCGCTGGGAGCCGCCGGCGTCGACGTGATCCCCCGGGCGAAGGCGGTCGGCGTGCGGCTGGAAGCCGGACACTTCGCCGGGCTGGAACTCGACGACGGTTCCGTGGTGCCGGGCGACCTGCTGGTGGTTTCCGCCGGAGTTCGCCCGCGGGCCGGCCTGGCCGAGGGATGCGGCCTGGTGGTCGAGCGTGGCATCCGGGTCGACGGGCAGCTGCGGGCGGACACGGAGGACCGGGTCTTCGCGATCGGCGACTGCGCCTCCGTGGAGGGGCGTCCGCCGAGCGGCCTGATCGGCCCGGGGTGGACGCAGGCGTCCTGGCTGGCGGGGTACCTTGCCGAGAATCCGCTGCGCCCCTCCGGTTCCGTCCCGGCAAAGCGTCCGGGCGTCCCCGCCGAGCGTCCCGGCGTCATCCTGCTCAAGGCCCGCGGGGTGGACCTCGCCGCGGCCGGTGGCGTCGCCGGCGGGCCGTGGGACGGCGGGCCCGAGCGCGTCAGCGTCTGGTCGGACCCGGAAGAGGGCCGCTACTGCAAGATGGTCACGGTGGGCGGCGTCCTGACGGGGTTTTTGGCGGTCGGGATGCCCCGGACGGCTGCGGAGCTGGTGCTGCTGTACGAGCGCGGAAGCGAGCTCCCGGCGGACCGCACCACGCTCTTCCGCCTCGACGACGCCGCACTGCCCGCCGCGGCACCTCCGGTAGGGGAGCACGACGTGCTCTGCCGCTGCAGCGGGGCGACCCACGGGGAGGTCACGGCCGCCGTGGACTCCGGCAGCGACTCGGTCGACGCCGTGGGTAGGGCCTGCCGGGCGGGGACGGGATGCGGCGGCTGCCGGGACCGGATCGAGGAGATGCTCGCGAGGGTGGCCGTTGCCGCGGCCAGATGAGGCGACAAATTACGACACATTGCCTTTGCGTTGTTCTTTCAGGTGCCCCTAAGCTCGTATCCTTGGATACGTCACCCGGCGGCGCGCCCGACGTCACTTCCATGCGCCCCTCCGCCGGATCCCCTTCCGGAAAGTCCGTCCATGAGCACGTCCGCCCTCACCCGCCCCGCGTCGGCAACCGTCGCACCCTTGGCCACCGCCGCGTCCCCGGGCCCCACCGAGCCGCCGCCCGCCACGCTCCGCGGAGTCCCCTTCGCGCAGCGCCTGGCGCACTTCGGCGCGCGCGCCGCCGTCGTGCTCCCGGACCGTACGGTGGACTACACGGAGCTCGCCCGACAGGTCGACGACGTGGCCGCGCGCCTGGGTCCGGATCCGCGGCTCGCGGTGCTCGCGGCGGACAACACGCTGGGCTCGCTAGTCGCGTATCTGGCGTGCCTCGCCACGGGACACCCGCTCGCCGTCGTCCCCGCGGACAAGCCCGAGACCCTCGAGGCGCTGGTCGCGGCCTACGCCCCGGACGTGGTCCTGCGCGGCGGCGGCGAAGCCACTCTGATCGAGGCACGGCACCCCGGGTCGGCACACGACCGGCACCCGGAGCTCGCCTTGCTCATGAGCACGTCCGGTTCGACGGGCTCACCGAAGCTGGTGCGCCTCTCCGCCGCGAACGTGCAGGCCAACGCGGAATCCATCGCCGAATACCTGCGCATCGGCCCCGGCGACCGCGCCGCCACCACGCTGCCGCTGTCCTACTGCTACGGTCTCTCGGTGGTCAATAGCCACCTCCTTCGTGGCGCGTCGCTCGTGCTCACCGAACTGTCCGTCGTGGACCCGTGCTTCTGGGAGGCGTTCCGGGCTGCGGGCGCCACGTCCTTCGCCGCCGTGCCGTACACGTTCGAGCTGCTGGAGCGCGTCGGGTTCGGGGCCATGGACCTGCCATCGCTGCGCTGTGTCACCCAGGCCGGGGGGCGGCTAGCGCCGGAGGTGGTGCGCCGGTACGCGCGCCTGGGCGCAGCCGACGGCTGGGAACTTTTCGTCATGTACGGGCAGACGGAGGCGACGGCGCGCATGGCGTACCTGCCACCACAGCTGGCCGCGGAGCGCCCCGACGCCATCGGCGTTCCGGTGCCGGGAGGGACCTTCCGGATCGAACCGGTGGACGGGCTGGAGGACGGCGAGCTGGTCTACAGCGGCCCCAACACGATGCTCGGCTACGCCGAATCCCCGGCGGACCTCGCCCTCGGCCGGGTCGTCGACGAGCTGCGGACCGGAGACCTGGCGCGCCTGGGCGACGACGGCCTCTACCGGATCGTCGGGCGGCGGAGCCGTTTCGTCAAGATCGTCGGGCTGCGGGTGGACTTGGGCCGGGTCGAGGCACTCCTGGCGGATCTGGGCGTGGACGCCGCCGCCACCGGCGCGGACGAACGGCTCGTCGTGGCCGCCGCCGGGGAGCATGACGGCGGCCTGCTCGCCAAGGACCTCGCCGGGCGGCTGGGGTTGCCCCGCCGTTCGGTCGCCGTGCATCCGGTCGTTGATCTTCCCCGGCTGTCGAACGGCAAGATCGACTACCCGGCGGTGCGGGCGCTGGACGCGCCCTTGTCCGCCCGCCCATGGTCGGCGGGCCCGTCCGACGCCGGATTCGGCTCCCGAGGCGGAGGTCCGGCGGCGCTCGGCCCAGCGGGCCCCGCTGCCGTCGCGTCCGGCCCCGAGGACGTCCGGTCCGTCTTCGCCGACACGCTCGACGTCGATCCACACTCTGTCAAGGACGGCGACTCGTTCGTCTCACTCGGGGGCGACTCGCTTTCCTACGTCGCCGCGTCCATCCGTCTCGAGCAGTTGCTGGGACACCTACCCGCGGATTGGCACGTCACTCCCGTCTCGCGCTTGGTACCGCTGTCGGCCCCGCCGGTGCCCGGGCGCCACCGGAACAGCGACATCGGTTCCGCGGCCGCCCGGGCGCTGCGGATGGCTCCCCTGGAATCCGGGATTGCGCTTCGGGCGGTCGCCATTGTGGCCATCGTTTCCTCGCACGTCGGCCTCTTGGATTTCCAGGGCACAGCACACGTGCTGATGGCCCTGTGCGGGTTCAATTTCGCGAGGTTCCACTTGGCCGGCGGCCGGCTGCCGCGACTGCGCCGGCAACTGGTCAGCCTGGCACGGATCGTCGTCCCGAGTGTCGCGTTCATCGGTGTTGCGGTGCTCGTCTCCCCGGACAAATACGAGTGGTACAACGTGGCGCTGCTCAACGCGTTCCTCGGGCCCACATCGATCGGCAACACCTGGAACTTCTGGTTCATCGAGCTCCTGGTGTACATCCTCGTGTGCATGGCGGCGCTGCTCGCGGTGCCGTGGGTCGATCGGACGGAGTGGCGGTTCCCGTTCGCGGTTCCGGTGGGGCTCCTGGCCATCGGGCTGGTCCCGCGATTCGGCATCCTGGACGTCCCCGCCCCGCACACCATGCCGGTGCTGTGGCTCTTCGCTTTGGGTTGGGCTGCGGCCCGGGCCCGGACCTTGCGGCACCGGCTCCTGCTCACTGCCATCGCCGCGGCCAGCACACCCAACTTCTTCGCGGACGACCCCTCCCGGAACGCCGTGATCCTCGCCGGAATCCTGGTCATGGTCTGGGTCCCCGTCTTCCATTTGCCCGCACTCCTCCACCGGCCGATCGGCGTGCTTGCGATGGCGTCCGTCTACGCCTATCTGGCGCACTGGCTGATCTATCCGCCGCTCGTGCACCATGGTGCGGCGTTGGCCGTCGCGGCGTCGCTGGTCGGAGGCATCGCGTATTGGGCAGTCTCATCGCGTGCGATGCGCCGTCTCGAGAGATTTGCCGCGCGGGCGCGGCCCACGGCCTGACGGTCGCGCCCGCGGTGTGTCAGGATGGGCGCATGTTCAGCTTCATAGTCCGCGTCATCGTCAACGCCCTCGCTCTGGCCGCGGCAGCGTGGCTCCTGCCCGGCATCACCGTCGGGTCCGAAGCCACCGCCGAAGCCACGGGAAACGACACGGCCGGGATCATCCTCGCGTACCTCTTCGTCGGGTTGATCTTCGGACTCGTGAACGCGGTGGTGCGGCCGATCATCGGCTTCCTGTCCCTGCCGATCACGTGCCTGACGCTGGGCCTGTTCGCGATCGTCATCAACGCGGGCATGCTGATGCTGACCTCGTGGATCGCCGATTTCACCCCGATCGGCTTCAACGTGGCGAGCTTCTTCTGGGACGCCATCCTGGGATCGATCATCATCAGCGTCGTCTCCGCGGTCATCGGCTGGGTGGTCCCTGGCCGCGACTAGTGCCTCGGCGCCGGCCGGGGGCGCCGCCGTTGGGGACTCCGCCGACCGGGGCGCGCCCGAGGCGAACGGTGTGCACGGTGGCCACAGCCGCTCCGGCGAACACCGTTCCGAGGGCCGCCCGCGCCTCCACCACCGCAGGGTCCTCCGAGTCCGCCAGCGCACCTGTTTGTTGGGCGTAGTTGCCCAGCCCGTGTGCCGCGCCGAAGCCGCCCGCCGCCCTGTCCGTCTCCGGAGCGTAACCGTCGAAGTACACGGTGACCTGGTTGCGCCCGTTGGGATTCGTGGCTCCGTCCGTCCCCGGCACCGGGTCGTCCACGTGCTCGAGCTGCAGGCCGCGCACCTGCGAAGGCAGCGGGGTCCCGCCCACAGGCGATCCGGCGGTGACAACGTATTCGACGTCGTAGGCCCCGGAAACGCGCGGATCGACCGCGAGGTTCGCGGCGTGGATGCCGCCTTGGCTGTAGCCCGTGAGGACCAGCCGATCCCCCGGTTCTGCTCCGACAAGTTCCAGCGCCTCCAACGCCCCGGCGGCCACGTGCTGGCTCCCGAGTCCCATGCCCTCCACCACGCCACCCCCGTCCCACGGGTTGGTTCCCTCCGCGCCGGACTCCGACTGTGTTCCCGGCAGCGTCAGCACGTGCACCGTACCCCGATCGGTGGCGACGGTGGTCACCAGCATCGCGCCATGACCGGAACGCCCGGGTTCGGCATCCGCCTGGAGGGCCAGCAAGTCGTCCATGCCGCCCCGGAACGGCACGCCCGAGCGCGAGGAATGTCCGCGGATCTCCAACGGCGCGACGCTCACCCACTCCAGGTCCGTGGCCACACCCGCGATCCGCGGGTAGAGCCGCTCCGCCACGGTGGTCTCGAACAACCCCCCGTGCGCCCGGTCGCGCAGCTTGCCGAACTGCGCAGCGACGGGATACGAGGCGGGGAACAGAATCGGCAGGATCGTGCCGACGAGCGCCGGCGACTGGTTGATGAGGTCCTCGGTCGTCGCGGTCCTGGGCCGGAATCCGTTGGTCTGCAGGTCGTGCGCCAGGATCAGCGGGAGCACGGCGGCGCGGGCCTCGTTGACCAGGCGGCGCACCCGCTGTTCGGTCTCCTCGTAGACCACGCGGCTCCGCTCGACGGCCTCGCCCAGGATGCCGGCCTGCGCCTGGGCGCCGCGGACCAGCAGCGATGCCCGCCGGAGCTGCCATTCCGCCGTCGCCGCCAAGGCGGCGTCCTCCGATGCCGCCAGCATCGCCAGGGACAGGAGCGAACCGTCGAGGCAGCCCGCGGCCTCGCCCAAGTCCGACGCCGTGCGGCCCAGAAACGTCCGCGCGCGCTCGAGCTCCGCCAGGCTGAAGTCCGCGCTGGCGACTCCGCCGCTGCTTCGGGCACTCATCGGGGTCCTGCCCCTCCCCATTCCGGCAACCCCATGCCCGGCAACAACGGCCTGGTGGCCGATTCGACCACCTGTTCGGCCGCCGCCGTCAACGCCAGATTGCGCAGGCTCCGGAGGGCAGCCGCCAAGACCCGCGCCTGTTGAACGTCATGCCGGGCCCCGTCCACGCTGCCGGACAGGAGCAGCAGCTCCGCTTGCAGCAGGGCCAGCTGCCGGTGGAATGCCACGCCCGCCGGGGAGACCCAGTCCAGCCCGTGCAGCTCCCCGAGGCTCCGCCGGGCGGCGGCAACGTACTCGTCCGCCTGCAGGGCGCGCCGCTCCATGTCCTCCCAGACCATGTCGTTCCATTCCCCGCCCATTGCCCTTGCCCGCCCCTCCGTCGGCCGTTCGAACCGGTCATCCCACGCTAGAAGGCCACGGACCGCCGCACTCGGCGACCACCCGAAATGTGGATCGCGCCATCCGGGGCGGTCGTGTGGAGGGCATGACACCGACTCTCGACGACGCCGCGGATCGTGGAAGAATGGCCGCATGGCTGATTCCGCGCGCACTTCCCTCGCTTCCGAACCCCTCGCCCTTGGCGCCCTCGACGGGCGCTACCGCGCCGCCGTCGCACCGTTGGTCGACTACCTGTCCGAGGCGGCCCTGAACCGGGACCGGGTGCATGTGGAGGTCGAGTGGTTCATCCACCTGACCGGCCAGTCCGTGCTGCCCGGCACGGAGCCGCTGACCACCGAACAGGTCGAGGGACTGCGCCGGATCGCCACCGACTTCGACGCCGCATCCGTCGCCGAACTCGCCGAGATCGAGGCCGTCACCGTCCACGACGTCAAGGCCGTGGAATACTATATCGGGCGTCGACTCGGAGGCCTCGGGCTCGAGCACCTGACCCCGCTGGTGCACTTCGGATGCACCTCCGAGGACATCAACAACCTCTCCTACGCCGTCGGCGTCCAGGGCGCCGTCGAGGACGTCTGGCTGCCGGCCGCGCGCACGCTCGTGGAACAGATCGCGGCGATGGCCGGGTCCACCCGCGAGATCCCGATGTTATCCCGCACCCACGGACAGCCGGCCACGCCGACGACCCTCGGCAAAGAGCTCGCCGTCGTCGCGTGGCGTCTGGGCCGCCAGCTGGACCGCATCGCCCGAACGGAGTTCCTGGGCAAGATCAACGGCGCCACGGGCACGTACGCCGCGCACTATGCGTCGGTGCCGTCGGCGGACTGGCAGGAGGTCGCCCGCACGTTCGTCGAGGGGCTCGGGCTTTCCTGGAACCCGCTGACGACGCAGATCGAGTCGCACGACTGGCAGGCCGAACTGTATGCCGACGTCGCCCGGTTCAACCGCATCCTCCACAACTTCTGCACGGACGTGTGGAGCTACATCTCGATCGGCTACTTCGCGCAGATCCCGGTGGCCGGTGCCACCGGTTCCTCGACGATGCCGCACAAGATCAACCCGATCCGCTTCGAGAACGCCGAGGCCAACCTCGAGATCTCCAACGGCCTGCTGGACACGCTGGGCGCGACGCTGGTGACCAGCCGGTGGCAGCGCGACCTCACCGACTCCTCCTCTCAGCGCAACATCGGCACCGCGTTCGGCCACTCACTGCTGGCGATCTCCAACGTCGCCAAGGGACTGGACCGCCTGGACGTCGCCTCGCAGGTGCTCGCCGAGGACCTCGACCAGAACTGGGAGGTGCTCGGCGAGGCCATCCAGATGGTCATGCGCGCCGAGGCCGTCGCAGGCGTCGAGGGCATGGAGAACCCGTACGAGCGGCTCAAGGACCTTACGCGAGGGCACCGGGTCGACGCCGCGCGGATGAAGGAGTTCGTCGGGGGACTCGGGCTCTCCGATGGCGCGCGCGAGCGCCTGCTGCGGTTGACCCCCGCCACGTACCACGGCATCGCGCCGGACCTGGTCGACCACCTGAAGTAGCGCATCCCAGGAGTTGTCTGCGCGGGACGCCGGTGACACAGTGGGCCGAATGAAGATCTCCGAACGCATGCGCCACGCGATGGGCGAACGCACCCTGCTGGCCGGCAAGGTGGCCCTGGCCGCGGGTACCGCTTGGGTTCTGGCGCCGTTCATGCCGGGCGTGGCCGCGGAGTTCCCGTACTACGCCCCCCTCGGCGCGGTCATCACCATGCACCCGACCTTCGTGCATTCGTTCCGGGTTGGTCTCGAGACCCTGCTGGGCATCGTATTGGGAATCCTTCTGGCGGGGGCGTTCGTCCTGCTTTCCGTGCCCCCGCTGGCCGGAATCATGTTGGTCACGGGCGTCGGGGTCTTGCTCGGCGGGCTTCCCCGCGTGGGCGCCGGTCGCGACTACCTTCCCATCTCCGCCCTGTTTGTGCTGGTGCTCGGTGGCGGCGACGCCGACGGCTACTCTTTTGGATACCTCGTCCAGATGGGGCTCGGGATACTGGTGGGGATAACGGTGAACTTCGTCGTGTTTCCGCCACTCCGCACGGCGACGGCAACGTTGGATCTGGAGCAGTTCCGGCAACGGCTGGCACGCGACCTGGACGCCATCGCCGACGACGTCGGCGACCGATGGCCGCCCGATGTGGACGTGTGGCACCAAAGGGCACAGGCCCTGCTCGACGACTCGCGACGTGTTCGGGCGGGACTGGACCTTGGCGGCGAGAGCGCCCGGGGGAATCCGCGGGCCAAGCTACTCGGCATCGACCAGAGCGACGACTACGTCACCATGAACGCCTTGGACAGCGTCTCCTTCCAGGTGCACGACCTCACGGAGCTCCTCGTCGGTCCGCTTGTCGGCGAGGGCCTGGACGGAGACTTGCCCGAATCCTTCCGCAGGCTGGTGGCCCGGTGCCTCCGCGACGCGTCGGCGCGCACGGCGGCGGACGGCGAGACGCCGGACGACGCCCCGGAGACGGGGCAGGAGCCGTTCGTCGAACTCGAGGAATGGCTGGTGTCCGAGCCGGCGGCCGGGTCAGACAACTTTCAGGTCCAAGGGTCGGTGGCGAAATGCCTGCACCGAATCCGGGACGCCCTGCACAAGGTGTAGCCCACCGCCGTTTCACCGCCATCGCCCGCGCCGAATGCGTACCCAGAGGCAGCACGGCTGGGTGGAGCCACGCCGAACGCCGTGGCATTCCGGCACCGGGTTCATGACGAAATCGCCGTTCTCGTCGACCGAAACGTGTCTCGGGTTCGGTTGGAACGCATTGAGGAAGACCTCGCACTCGCAGCAGCAGGCGCCCATTCGGGCCAACCGTCGCAGCAGGGCCGTCGACCGGGGAGCCGCCTCGTCACGGTACCTTTCCGTGAACGCGTGTCCCCGGCATCCGAAATCGAGCATCCTGTACAGGTAGCACAGTAGGCACTCCCGCGCTCGTGGACTGGTGAGTTCCGCGGACAGGGACCGCAGTTCGCCCTCCAGGTTGTTGATGTCCAGCTCACCCATGTTTCCGCTCCCTTCGCCGGCGGCTGGTCGTCGCCGTTGCCAGTGAGCATGGCAAGCCTGTTACCTCTCCGGGAATGCTGGCCCCCATTTGTGGATGACGCGGACGTCGTGCCTTCTGTGGAGGCGATACCGGTCGGAAACAGGGGGAGCCCAGATGGCGACAACCACACCCGGCGTCGGGCACCCTGTGTAAGACTGCGACGCGCGAAAGGCACTCAGGACGATGACGTCGAAGTGGCCGGGGACCATGTGGACGATCGGGCATTGGACCTGCCCGCAGGAGGCCGTGGCCAGCACGCTTGCGGCCGCCGAAATCACGCTGTTGGCGGATGTGCGCAAGATGCCGGGCTCGCGTCGGAGCCCGCAGTTCGACGCCGGGGAGATGTCTTCATGGTTGGCGGCGTCCGGGGTCGAATACCTGCACCTGACCGAGCTCGGGGGCCGGCGTCCGCGCCAACGCGGGATCGACCCGGTCGTCAACGGCGGCTGGCACAACGCGAGCTTCAAGAACTACGCGGACTACACGCTCACGCCGGAGTTCGAGCAGGGACTCGAGCGGCTCACCCGTCTGGCCGAAAACCGGAACGTCGTCGTGATGTGCGGCGAACCGATGCCGTGGCGGTGCCACAGGTTGCTCATCTCCAACGTACTGGCCGCCCGTGGGTGGCGGGTGGTGCACCTGACCGTCAACGGCCGGCCGCGCGAACACGAGTTCGGACAATGGGGAGCGACGCCAACGGTGGGCCGCGACGGCGTCGTCACCTATCCTGTCGGCGAGGAGGAAGCCTGATGAGCAGCAAATTCAAGGTAGGGGACCACGTGAGCTGGAATTCGGAGGCGGGACGGGTTTCGGGCACGATCACCAAGATCCACGTCAAGGACTTTCAGTACAAGGGACATCAACGGCACGCAAGCCCCGATGACCCGCAGTACGAGATCGAAAGCGATAAAACCAGCCACGTCGCCGCCCACAAGGAAGAAGCGCTTCGGAAGCTGAAGTAGGCGGAAGGGCCGGGCGCCGATACCGGAAATCGTGTCCGGTATCGGCGCCGCCGACGCAACGTCCCGACTACCGCGGCGTCGTGCCCCGGGGGTCCGTGGTGGGAGGCAGTTTTGCCTCCTCGCCCGGTCCGACCACGGTGATGCCCGCGGCGGGGTCCGTTTCCTCCACGACGACCGGGTCCGGGGCGACGACCGGCGTCACTGGCGGAACCGTGGCCGGCGTCGTGCTTTGGTCCGCGCCCGACTTCTTGCCCGATGCCGCTGCGGCGGCACCTGCGGCCGCTGCGACCCCGAGCCCGACCGCCGCGGCGGTTCCGGACACGCCGGCCTTGCCGCTGTCGCCGCGCGACGCGGCGGCGTCCTGCACCCCGGGGGTGGCGCCGGCTCCCTCGTTGATGGTTCCGCGCCACGCGCCGCTCGCGTAGCCCTCGGACTCGATGAACTCCTTGAAGCGGACGAGGTCCCCCTCCGCCTGCTTCTCGACGACATTGAGCTTGTCCCCGATCTTCTCGACCAGGCCTTCGGGATCGTATTCGAGGGAAAGCCGCACGGACGTCTGCCCGCCGCCGACGTCCTCGAACGTCACCACCCCCGCGTTGGTGGCGCCTTCCGTCGCGGCCCACGCGACTTTTTGGTCGGGGACCTGCTCCACGATCCGGGCTTCCCACTGCCGGCGGACCCCGCCGATCTCCGCGATCCACTCCAGGCGGTCGTCGCCGAGTTGCGTCACTTGCTTGATCGCGCCCATGAATTGGGGAAAGTCCTCGAACTGGGTCCACTGGTTGTAAACCGCGCTCACGGGCATGTTCACCATGATCTGCTTCTCAATCCTCGTGCTCACGACGTCTCCTTTGGCTAGATCCGGAATGAAACTGGGTGGCCCTGGCCACGCCGGAGACGCTACCGCCTGCTCCCACCCGTTGCCAGACAAGGAACCCGCGGTTTTCGAATCCGCCGTAACCGCCGCTTCCCTACTGCTGTTGCCCGAAGATGAACGCCTCGGCGTGCACGACGGCCTTCCGGAACGAGTCGTTCCGTAGCGCTGTATCGTCGGCGTCTTCGACGTATTGCGTGAAACCGGGCCGCAGCGCCCAAATCCCGCCGGCCGGCGGAAGGTAGAAGACAGCGAACGTCCGGTGCTCGCTCCCGTCTTCCCACACCGGCACGACGGCGACCGCCGCCCCGGTGTCGACGTTGATCCATTGCGCGCGCGGCCGCGGTTGGTTCTCGTCGTAGACACTGGGGTCCAGAAATGGTGCCGTGCCCGGGCCCCAACGCTCCTCAAACCGCTCATGAAACACGGGGAAGAGGTTGTCGTCGTAGCGGCGCCATCCGCCGCGGTCGCCGTCGCTGCGTCCACCGAACATTTTGGTCTCCTGTTCTTTCCGGCCGTCCGTGTGGCTTCAGAAAGAAATTGCATCGCGCGGCCGGACTTGTCAAGACCCTCGTATACGGCTGTCACCGCCGTCGTTCCTGGAACCTCACGATGCGTTCGACGGCCTCCAGCACGGCCTTCTGGCCCGCGGCGAAGCTCAGCCGCACAGCGCGGCGCCCGCCCACCGCGTCGAAATCAGCGCCCGGAACCAGCGCCACCCCCTCGCTTTCGAGCAGCGCGGCGCAGTACGCCGTCGAGTCCTCGAAGCCCTCCAACGCCGCACCCAGGTCGGCGTAGAGGTAGAAGGCACCGTCGGCGGGTGCCGCGTCTCCCCAGCCCAAACGCTCGAGGTTCGCCAGAAGGGCCGCGCGGGTGGCCGCGAACTCCGCGACGAAGGCCTCCGCCTCGGCGTACGCTCCCTCGCCGAACGCCTCGATCGCCGCGTACTGCGCAGGGGCCGGCGGGCACAGCGCCACGTTGCCGGCCAGCGCGTCGACCGTGGACACCAGATCGTCCGGGACGATCGCCCAGCCGAGCCGCCAGCCGGTCATCCCCCAGTACTTGGAGAAACTGGAGATGACCACCGCGCTGCGGTCCAGCTCCCACGCGCACACGCCGCGGGCGTCCTGTGTCCCAGCGTCCGCGTAGGTGATTCCGTGGTAGATCTCGTCGCTGACCAGTCGGGCGCCGCGCTCGGTGCACCACGCGGAGAGCGCGGCAAGTTCGGGGCGCGAGACCATGGTTCCGGTCGGGTTGGCGGGCGACGCGAGTACCAGTCCGGACAGCGGGCCGTGTTCGCGTTCGGCGGCGTCGAGCAACGCGGGCGTGGGTTGGTATCGGGACCCCGGTCCGCAGTCCACCTCGACGACATCGACACCCAGTGCGCGCAGGATGTTGCGGTAGGCGGGGTAGCCGGGACGGGCCAGCGCCACG
This sequence comes from Arthrobacter arnarulunnguaqae, assembly GCF_051262515.1. NCBI lineage: Bacteria > Bacillati > Actinomycetota > Actinomycetes > Micrococcales > Micrococcaceae > Arthrobacter > Arthrobacter arnarulunnguaqae. The sequence continues at coordinate 67,984 of NZ_JBIMER010000008.1, forward strand.
CGGTCCCCCGCGTTGAAGGCGGACAGGAACGTGAGCATGAACGCGCCGGACGACCCGGTGGTGACCGCGACGTTGTGGGCGTTGACCTCGAGGCCGTACCAACTGCGGTAATGCTCCGCGATTGTCGTCCGCAGGACGGCGAGTCCCAGCGCCGGTGTGTAGGTCAGCGGCGTCCGCGAGGCATGGATGGCCTCCGCCCGCTCCGAGACGGCCGTAGGTGCTCCACCGCTCGGCTCGCCCGCGCACAGGGACACGACGTCGCGCCCCTGTGCCCGAAGTTCCGCGACCCGCTGGAGGATGTCCATCACCTGGAAGGCGGGAACCTGTGCGCGGCTGGCGACGGTGGGTTGGGGTTTCACGGAGGCACTCCTGCGGCAGAACGGCGGCGGTCGCCTCCAGCTTTCCACACCCGCCCCGCGTCACCGGTCATGCCCAGAGCCGCTTGTGTTTGTGTGCCCCCGCGGGCCTCTCGTTTCCCGAGCGCAGCCACAAGTCGCACGCCGCCGTGGAACCACGCACCACCTCGTGGCACCACGGCACCCCGTCGACCGGCTTGTGGCACGAGCAATATCCGGTCGGGTCCCAATTGGGCTCGTTGGGTCGATGAACGGAGAAAACAAGTTCCCGGTCCGTGCCGACGCCGGCGGCGAGGAGTCTCTCGATCAGGGTGGTGTCCTTGGACGCGGCGTACGTCCGGTAGAGGCCGGCTAGCTCCAACTGGCCTCCGGCGCCGTGGTTTCGCCACATGCGGTAGACGTAGCAGACGAGGCACTCGCGATGCTTCGGCGCCTTCTGGGCCAGGGGCAGTTCCGCGAGCACCTCCCGCAGTCCCACTTCGGTTGAATGGTCCTGATCTGTCATGGTTTCTCCCTTCCACGACCATGATCCCGGCAGGACGCGCCCGGTGAAGCGGGATACCGGTGATTATGGAAGGTCCGACCCTGCCCGGCTCCTGTGAAGGGAGACTCTCAGCCGCTCCCAACGCATGACGAAAGCGGGCGGGGGCCGATGCCCCCGCCCGCTTTCCTGATACCCGCCTAGCAGAGCCGCCGGTCGGCGTCATCTCCGGAATCAGCCGGTGCACCAGCGTCGGATCGCACTCGGACGTGGGTCTGGAACTCGGGATCCCTGCGGATCTCCAGGATCAGGGAAACCCCGAGCAGCCCGACAATGATCGTGAACGGCAGTGCGGAGAGCATCGCAGCCTGCTGGAGTGCGGTGAGCCCACCGACGATCAGCAGGAGTACGGCACAGGCGCCGGTCAGCACGCCCCACAAAGTCAGGACGGGCTTGGTTGGGCTCAACGCGCCCCTTGAGGAGAGCATGCTCAGGACGTACGTGTTCGCGTCCGCGCCGGAGATGAAGAACAGCGCAACGAGTAGCACGGTGACCACGGCGGTCAGCTCCGGCACCGGAAGCTGGTCCAGCATCGAGAAAAACGCTGAATTGATGTTCGCCGTCGTCGCCTCGCCGATACCGGCGCCGTCCATGTCCATCTTGATCGCCGATCCCCCGAAGATCGTGAACCACGCGAAGAACACGAGACTGGGAACACCGAGCACGCCGGCCACGAACTGGCGAACCGTGCGACCCTTGGAGATCTTGGCGAGGAAGACGCCGACGAAGGCGCCCCAACTGAGCCACCAAGCCATCATGAAGTACGTCCACCACTGCATCCACTGCAGGTCATCGGCCGTCGACGGAGTGTACAGGCTCGTGGAGAAGAAGTCGCTGGCGTATAGCCCCACGGAACGGAAGAACAGGTTGGTGATGAAATTCGTGGGTCCGGCAATGAGTACGTAAATCGCCAAAGCGACCGACAGCCCCATGGTGATCTGGCTGATGTACTTGATTCCACGATTGACTCCAGAGAGCGCCGACAGCGTGAAGAGGGCCGTGATCACGGCGATGATGCCGATCTGAACGGGAAGGGTGGTGGGCAACCCAAGGATCCGATTCAGCCCCTCTGCGATCTGCGATGCTCCCAGGCCGAGCGAAGTGGTGGTGCCGAACAGAGTGGCGATGATCGCGAAGATATCGATCGCCTTACCGAACCATCCGTCAACGAGCTTTCCCAGCACGGGCCGGAGCATCGGCGAAACCAAGCCGGGGCGGCCTTTGCGATGGGTCGAGTATCCAATGGCCAGGCCGAAGACACCGAAAATTGCCCAAGCGTGCGGACCCCAATCGAAGAAACTGAACTGCATGGCCCGCACGGCGGCATCCATGGTTTCCGGATCGGCAAGGGCATGAGGCGGTGCCATGTAGTGGGAGATAGGTTCGGCCACGCCGTAACTAATGAGGCCAATGCCCATGACCGCGGACAGAATCATGGCCAGCCACGCCCAAGTGCTGTACTCCGGGCGGCTGGTGCTTGATCCAAGCCGGATGGTCCCGTAGCGGCCAAGGGCCATGTACAGGAGCAATCCGATGCACATCAGGGGGACGACCAGGTAGCTCCAACCCACCGATGCCGCAGCCCAGTTCATGCTGGTTGTCATGACGGAACCGAGGCTGTCAGGCGATACCGCTGCCCAGACGACGAACGCGACGATAAGTCCGACTGAGAGTAGGAGTACCGCCCCGGGCCCGCTCCGCGGCACGAGTCGGGGCGTGCGGGGTTGGGGTGGAGCTGAAGGATCGAGTTGTTGCACCACGGGTTTCTCCTTTTTCCTGCGATCGGAGGGCCCGCGGGCCCAACGGCTCAAATTTGGGTGAGGTTGTCGCTGTCAAAGAAGCGACCGGCCTTGTAAACGATGGGGCTTGCTCCGGTGACCTCCGCGTGGCGGACGCGACAAATGAACACTGTGTGGGTCGTCGCCTGAAAGCGCTCGCGAATCTCCGCCTCGAGCGACGCCGGGGAACCGTCGATGAGCGGACTTCCGTGCGGACCGGCGTGCCAGTCGACCACCGCGAACTTGTTCGCGGATTTAGAAGCGAATGTGGCGACAGTCTCCCGCTGTTCGGTGCCCAGGATGTTGATGCCCAGGTGGGTGGCCGCATGTAGCGCAGGGTAGGTGGATGACGTCTTCTGAATACAAACCATCACCAGCGCGGGATCCAAGGAAACGGACGCGTAGGAATTAACGGCCAGTCCCTTCGGAACGCCGTTTTCCTGCGTGGTCACGACCGTGACGCCCGTGATGAACTGACGATTGAACGTCTTCATGATCTCGGGGTCCGGATCCCCCGACAGATCGTCGACGACGAGTTCGTCGGGCGTCCGAGCATCGCGCAGGTGGCGCACGCCAAGGCTGTTGAGCAGCTCGGAACCGTCCCAGGTGACCTCCTCGCGATCGATGCGGCCATCGACCAGGGTCACGTGGTTGCACCCCCTGGTCTCAACCCGCTTGTTCGTGGCGGGAACACCGAGGAAGGGCTCGGTGTGGGTTCCCGTCGTCGTCCAGAAGATCGCGGCCGCGTTTCCCTCGGTCACGACGGCGTCGATGGTCGTAGCGAGGTCCGGGAAGCCCGCACGGACCGAAAGAATCTCGTCCTGCAGTTGCGCGAGGGTGGATGACTGGCCGCTGGCCCGGCTGACGCGCACGTAGTCGGGGGTCACGACGGACTGCAGGGCAGCGACGTCGCCGAGATCCCATGCCTGCCGCCAAACGGTAGTAAGTGTGGATTTGAGTTCCTGTTGCATGGCACTAAAGGTAACGCACCTCACACAGCCGCGTCAACGACAGAGGTACTTATTATGTTGAATCCCTTGTTCTAGGGGATTTTGAGGCGAATCAATCCGCCGCTCTTGACGGACTCCCCACCGGGATCTACGGTTTCTTGTATGCAACAGACAACACAGCAGCTTGATGAGATGGATGACCTGACGGAGGCAACACTCCTGGACCGTGTCCGCCGGCTGGTCCTCGGCGGGGACTTTCCCCCGGGTAGTCCGCTTTCGGAGGCGGTCCTCGCGCACCAGTTCGACGTCAGCCGCACCCCCATAAGGGAGACACTCAAGCAGCTGCAGCACGAGGGGCTGGTGGAGATCCGCCCGAAGGTCGGAACCTTCGTCCGCGAACCCACCCGCCGCGAGATCGTCGAGCTCTTCCAGCTCAAGGAGGGCCTCGAGGGCCTAGCCGCCGGCCTGCTGGCGCGCCGTGGGGACGTTCCGGAACTCCGGGTGCTCGAGCGCAATATCGAGGCATCCGAGAAGGCGTCGCTACACGAGGACGCCGCGCGGTACGCGGAACTGGTCAACGAGTTCCACCGCACCATCATCATCGGCGCGGACAACCACAAGCTGATCGAGCAGTACGACCGGCTGATGAACCAGCTGGCCTACCACCGGCTGGTGCTACGGACCGCGGAGCACCCAGGACGCATCAAGACCTCGACGAACGAACACCTCGCAGTGCTGGAGATGATCAAGGCCAAGGACCACTTCGGCGCCGAAGCAGCCATGCGCAACCACGTATATGCCTCCGCACGGGAAGTCCTCACCGACTCCAGAACCGCAAATGACTCGCACAAACACTAACCATTCCGGTCGCCCAGCGGCCGCCACGAAAGGAAACCCCATGCGCTTCTCGATCTTCCACGGACTCGGTGCCCCCGGGGACCTGACCAACTACAACCAGCACATGAAAGACGCCCGCGAGTACGCCATCGCCGCGGAGAATGCCGGTTTCTGGTCGACCTGGTACACCGAGCACCACTTCGGGCACGAAGGCCAGGAGCTCACTCCGAATCCAATCATGATGGGCGTTGACATCGCCGCTCGCACCGAAAAGATCCGGATCGGCCAGGCGGCGGCCATCGTCACCTTCTGGAACCCCTTGCGCCTCGCCGAGGACCTCGCGCTCCTCGACCAGCTCTCCGACGGGCGCCTCGAGGTCGGTGTCGGGCGCGGCCTCTATGGACGCGAAGCACTGAACCTCAACCCGATCGCCAATCCGCGCGACCAGGAACAAAACCGTGCCCTCTTCGAGGAGACCATGGAGGTGCTCGACAAGGCTTGGAACAACGAGTTCTTCAGCCACAAGGGCCGTTTCTTCGAATATCCCGCCCCCGGAGTCAAGTGGAACCACCCGCTGTCCCCCGCCACACCGGAATTCACTAATGAAGACGGGGAAATCACCAAGCTGGCATTGGTGCCGCGCCCATACCAGCAGGACGGCCCGGGCCTTTGGCAGGTCATCGACACCCCGCGTTCGATCACCAACGCCGCCAAGGCCGGCGTCCAAGGCATCTTCTGGCTGCCCCCAGTCTCCGCGCTGAAGGGCCGATTCGAGCTTTACCAAGAAAACGCCTCCGCGGCACAAGGCCGCGAGGTCCCGCTGGGCGAAGGCATTGCCCTGGTCCGCGACGTCTACGTCGCCGACACCATGGAGCAGGCCCGCGAGGAGTTCGAGGCGGCCGTCATGAACACCTACAAGTGGATCACCCACTGGCGCGGCCTCTCCAACCTCATGGAGGAAGGCGAGGAACTCACCGACGAACACACGCTGGACTTCGACATGCTCATGGACCGCAACATGCTGGTCGGTACGCCCGAGTACGTCACCGAAAAGATCCAGGAACTCGAGCGGGAGGTCGGCCTGGAGCACATGATGCTCTGGACCACCCACCCGGGCCTCAAGCACGAGCACGCCATGCGCAGCCTCGAGTTGTTCTCCGAGAAAGTGATGCCCCACTTCGACCGCACGCCGTCCTTGGCCGGCAAGCGGTGACGGCACACGGGGCGGAGACCGCCCACGCCATCCGGAAGATCGTCTATTACCAGGAGGAGGTCCTCCTGGAGAACGGTCTCGGGCCCGCAGTGCCCGCCGTGCGCGCCAGCGTCGCCGCCGTCGTGGCGAACCCCTGGGTCGGGACGTCGCCGTCCACCGATCTGTCCCCCGCCACCGAACTCCTCGCGCCGCAACTGGCACACGCACTCACGGACCGGCTGATGCAGGGCCTCGGCGGCCCCGATCGCATCGAGGCGTTCGGCAAGGCCGCCATCGTCGGGACCGACGGCGAAATCGAGCACGCCAGCGCCCTGATCCACACGCCCTACTTCGGCAACCTAGTCCGCGAGTTCCTCGAGGGCACCTCGATCATCTGCTTCGCCGACGACCGAGCCGACGCCGGCCAGCCTCTGGTAGTACCCCTGTGGCACAAGACGCACGCGGCCACTCGCAGCCACTACCAGACCGTGACCACCCGAGTCAGCGACGGGCCGCGCGCCGACGAGATCGTCGTTGTCGTCGCTGCGTCCACCGGCCCGCGGCCGCACCCCCGCATCGGGGACCGCGCCACGGACCCGGCCGTCACTTCCACCGTCCTTGAAAGGATTCCCGCATGAACCCCCGCAAGATCGTCACGATCGTCGAAGAAATCCTCACCGAGGGCGGTCGGCCAGTCGAGCCCGCAGCCCGCGTCGTCGTCGTCGCCGCCATCATCGACAACCCGTGGGACGGTCAGGGCTTCGTCGACGACCTGAATCCCGGCATCGACGCCACCGCCTCGGATCTCGGCGCGCTGCTCGCGCCCCGCGTCGTCGAGGCACTCGGCGCACCGGTTGAGGCCTACGGCAAGGCGGCTATTGTGGGCCTCAACGGGGAGATCGAGCACGGCTCGGCCCTGATCCACACGCTCAAGTTCGGCGACCACTTCCGCAACGCGGCGTCCGCCACCACGCTGCTTCCGGCCGTCGAGAAGCGCGGACCCGCGGGCACCACGTTCGACATTCCGCTGAAGCACATCACCGACGCGACCATCCGCTCCCACCATCAGAGCCTCGAGGTCCGTCTGGCGGACGCGCCGCACCCGGGGGAGATCGTCGTAGCGCTTGCGGCCGCGGCCCAGGGGCGCCCCCAGCAGCGCCTCGCCACGCTGAGCACGGAACTGTGAGCATGGCCCGACAGCTGCCGATCGTCTTGCTCCATGGCGTGGGACTGGACCACACCATGTGGGAGCCGTTCCGCACCGCTCTGGGCCGCCTCACCGAGGCTCCCGTCGTGGCCCTGGATCTCCCGGGCCACGGCGGGCTGCCACCCCTCACGGGACCGACCAGTCTGGCCGACATGGCCGACGACGTCGCCGCGCGCCTTCCGGGGCGCGCGCATCTGGTCGGGTTCTCACTGGGCGCGCTCGTCGCACAGCACCTGGCCCGCCACCGCGCGGAGCTCGTGGCGTCTCTGGCCAGCGTCAGTTCCGTGTGCCAACGGACACCCGAGGAGGCAGCGTCGGTACAGGCCCGACTCGAGAACGCCGGGACGGACTTCCAGGGAAGCGTGGACGCCTCCCTCCAGCGGTGGTATCCGACGGAAAGCGCGGTCGACCCGCAGCTCGTCGCCAGCACGCAGACGACCCTCCTGGCCAACAGCGTCGAGTCCTACCTCCACGCGTACAACGTGTTCGCCACGGGCGACGCCGAGCTCGGTTCGGAACTGGGCCAGATCACCGTGCCGTCGCTCGCAGTGACCGGGGAACTGGACCCCGGATCGACGCCGGACATGACCCGGCGCCTCGGCGAGGCGATCCCCGGCACGCGCACCGCCGTCGTGCCCGGCGCCCGGCACATGCTGCCCGTCACCGAACCCGGTGAACTGGCCGCCATCATCTACCACTTCATCGAAGAAACGAGACGCGATCCCCATGCCTAAGCGATACGACCACTTCATCAATGGCCAGTACGCCGCACCGGCGGAGAGCCAGTACTTCGACAGCACCAATCCCGCCACTCTGGAGGTCCTCTACGAGGCGGCCCGCGGGACCGCCCCGGACATCGACGCAGCCGTTGCCGCCGCGGCGCAGGCCTTCAACAACCGGCTGTGGCGCGGCCTGTCCCCCACTCGACGCGGCCATCTTCTGCGCGGGCTCGCGGACCTCGTCGGGGAGAATGCCGACGAACTCGCGACCATGGAAACCCAGGACAATGGCAAGCTGCTGCGGGAGATGCGCGGACAGATGGCCACGCTCCCGGAGTACCTCTACTACTACGCGGGCATGGCCGACAAGGTCCAAGGCAGCCAGATCCCCACCAATTCGCCGCTCATGTTGAACTACACGCAGCGGGAACCGCTCGGGGTGGTCGGAGCCATCACGCCGTGGAACTCCCCTCTGACGTTGACGACGTCGAAACTCGCCCCAGCCCTCGCCGCCGGCAACACGCTGGTCATCAAACCGTCCGAGTACACCTCCCGGACGGTGCTGCGCCTGGCCGAGCTCGCCGTCGAGGCCGGCTTCCCGGACGGCGTGATCAACGTGGTCACCGGCTACGGCAAGGAAGCCGGTGCGCCGCTGGTCGCGCACCGCGGCATCGCCAAGATCTCGTTCACCGGGTCCACGGCCACCGGCTCGGCGATCGCCGCCTCCGCCGCCTCACGCTTCATCGGATGCACGCTGGAGCTCGGCGGTAAGAGCCCCAACATCGTCTTCGATGACGCCGACGTCGGCAACGCCGCCATGGGCGTCATCGCGGGCATCTTCGCTGCCTCCGGACAGACCTGCATCGCGGGCAGCCGCGTGTTCGCGCACCGCTCCGTGTACGACGAGCTGCTGGAGAAGGTCGCCGAGCGGGCCCGCAGCATCGTCATCGGCGACCCGTTGCTGGACGCCACCGAAATGGGGCCGCTGGCTTTCGGCGACCAGCAGGACAAGGTCGACTCCTACGTACGGCTCGGCGTCTCCGAGGGCGCCACGGTGCTCACCGGCGGCGGCCGTCCCAGCGTGGACCTGCCCGGATACTTCTACGCACCGACCGTCCTGACCGACGTTAACAACTCGATGCGCGTGACCCGCGAGGAGATCTTCGGCCCCGTAGCGGCGATCATGCCCTTCGACACCGAGGACGAGGTCTTGGCCCTGGCCAACGACACCGACTACGGCCTGGCTGCCGGGATCTGGACCCAGAATCTGGCCCGCGCCCACCGAATGGCCCGCCGCCTGGACGCCGGAACCGTGTGGGTGAACACCTACCGTGCCATGTCCCCGATGTCCCCGCGGCAGGGCTTCAAGAACAGCGGCGTAGGTATCGAGCACGGTTTGGAGTCCATGAACGAGTACACGCGCCTGAAGAGCGTGTGGATCAATACCGACGAGGATCCGGTCGCGGACCCCTTCGTCATGCGCGGCTAAGGGAACGCCATGCCCCTGATCGACGTGTCCATCGCCGCCGGCCGCACCCCCGAGCAACTGCGCGCCCTCGTTTCCGCCCTCCACCGCGCCGCCGAGGAAACCGTGGGCGCGCTGCCCGAGAACACCACGGTCATCATCCGCGAGGTGCTGGCGACACACTGGTCCAAGGCGGACCGGACCATCGCCGAAAGGACCGGCGCCGCCGGATCCTGAGTGCCGCGGCCCTCAGGGCCACCGGAGATAGTAGCGCATCGGGGCGTGCCGGATGGCTTCCGGCAGCCGGGGATAGACGACGGCGGTCGCGGAAAGGACCGCGCGGAACACCCGGTCCCGGGCCGCGGACCACGGCAGGCCGAAGGCCGTCCGCAACTCCGGCGTCAGCAACCCGGCGGTCAACAGCCGAGCCAGCGGCATCAGGAGGCGCGCCCATAGTGGGGCGTTCCGGGCGGCCAGCAGCTCGCGCGCGGCCGAGGCGACGGCGTCGTCCACGCGGAGCGTCGGCAGCATGCCCGCCATGTAGGACGCGAAGGCCTCTCGCGTGGCCGGCCACAGCTCCGCCGGCATCTGCAGCGCCTTGCCCAGCACCGCGTAGTCCCGGTACAGCGCGTCCGCGGCCGCCGGAGACAGCGGCGGGAAAACCGCGCCACGGATGGCGGTCGCGGAATCGTAAAGCGTGGCCGCGACCCACAACTGCAGTTCGGGATCGCGGGCGTCGTAGGCGGGGTGGATCCCGTCCGCCGCCGCGTCCGCCCGCACCGGCCAATGGGCCCGATCGACCCAAGCTCGCGCCGCGGCGGCCTGCTCCGGCGTCCCGTTCGTCAGCGCATAGATGTATCGGAGCGTCCCGTGGAGGCGTTTCAGGGGATCGTGCGCGAACGAGCTGTGCCGGGCGACGCCGTGGCCCACCGCGGGATGCGCCAACTGCAGCAGGATCGCGCGGCCGGCGCCCGCCAACAGCACGGATTCCGGTGCGACGTCGGCAATCCCGCGCACCGGATTCATCGCACGCTCCGGGGGCCTGCGCCTCATGCCACACCCACGGACACGACGCCGCTTCGCTGCCACTCCCGTCTATTCAGCGGCGGCGAGCTGGCCGCAGGCCCCGTCGATCTCCTTGCCGCGAGTGTCGCGCAGCGTGGTCGGGATTCCGTTGTCGATCAGCCGGTTGATGAACTCGCGGGTGACGTCGCGCTCGGACGCCGTCCAGATGGAGCCCGGGGTCGGGTTCAGTGGAATCGGGTTCACGTGGACCCAGCCGCGGCCGCGCTTGTTCAGCTTCTTGGCCAGCAGCTCCGCGCGCCACGGGTGGTCGTTCATGTCCTTGATCAGCGCGTACTCGATGGACACGCGCCGTCCGGTGACGCGGTAGTAGTTGTACGCGGCGTCGAGCGCCTCGTCGACCTTCCACCGCGAGTTCACCGGGATCAGGTCGTCGCGCAACTCGTCGTCCGGCGCGTGCAGGCTCAGCGCGAACGTGACCGGGACGTTCTCCTCGGCCAGCTTGTTGATCGCCGGGACCAGCCCGACCGTGGACACCGTGATGTTCCGGGCGCTCATGCCCAGACCCTCGGGCCCCTCGGCGACCATGCGGTGAACGGCCGTCATCACGCGCTTGTAGTTCGCCAGCGGCTCGCCCATGCCCATGAAAACGATGTTGGTGACGCGCTCGGCGTCGTGCCCGCCGTCGCGCCGGGTCCCGCCGAGTCCGCCCTCGGCGATCACCCGGTTGGCCTGGACGATCTGGTCCAGGATCTCCGCTGCGGACATGTTGCGGGTCAGTCCCGCCTGTCCGGTGGCGCAGAACGGGCAGTTCATGCCGCAGCCGCACTGGCTGGACACGCACAGCGTCACGCGTCCGGGGTAGCGCATCAGCACGGACTCGACCAGCGAGCCGTCGAACAGCCGCCACAGGAACTTGACGGTGTCGCCGTTGTCCGTGGTGAGGCGCTTGATCTCGGTCAGCAGCTTCGGGAACATCGCCCCGGCAAGCTCCCCGCGGCGGTCCTTCGGGAGGTCGCTCATCACCTCCGGATCGGTGGTGTAGTGCTGGAAGTAGTGCACGGAGAGCTGCTTGGCGCGGAACGCCGGCAACCCCATCTCCTTCAGCTTCGCCTGGCGCTCCTGGAGGGAGAGATCCGCCAGGTGCTCCGGCGGCTGGGTCACCCGGGTGCGCGTGCCGAACTGCAGCTGCGGCCGTCCGTCCGGACCCATGGCCTGCTTCCAGCCCTCGGCCGTTGGCTTGACTTGGATGCGGCCGTCGCTGCGCTTCGTGGTCAGCTTCTCCGGCGTGCGCTCGGGGCGGACGGCGTGCGCCCGGGACGTGCCCGTCCGGTGGTGTCCGTCGGCGGGATGGAGGTCGGCCGGCTCGTGGACGGCCGGGGAACCCGGACCGGCGGGGGTGTGCTTCCGGTCCTCGTTGCGGTGCTGGTCTGAAGTCATTACGTCCATTCTCCCACGCGTGTCCAGCCCGGACGCGGCGGTGCGCCGGGAAGGAGGGTCAGTTCATCACGAGCCCGCCGTCGACGAACAGACAGCCGCCGGTGACGAAACCGGACCATCCACTGGCAAAGAACAGCACGGCGCCGGCCACGTCCTCCGGGGTGGCGAGCCGACGCAGCGGCGTGGCCGCCTCCAGCGCGTCGCGCTGTTCGTCGGTCGCGGCCCTGCTCGAATCTGTTGGATACACGAGCCCCGGGGCAACGCAGTTCACCGTGATGCCGAAGGGCCCCAGATCCGACGCGAGGTTGCGGGAAAACCCCCGCAGGGCCGATTTCGCGGTGCTGTAGTCGTGGTAGGCGACGCCCGGCCTTTCGATGAGGTCCGTGACCAGGTTGATGATCCGCCCGCCTCCCGCACCCTTCATCCCGGGCAACACGGCGCGGCAGAGATTGAACGCGCCGCCGACGCTGCCTTCGAACTGCGACTGGTACTCCTCCCAGGAGATGTCCCACGCCGTGCGGCGGGTCAGCGGATCGAACGTGTAGCTCCGCAGCGCGTTGTTCACCAGCAGGTTGACCGGGCCCCATCGTTCGGTGACGTCTTCGACCATCGCTGCGACGGCACTGGCGTCGGTGACATCGGAGGCGTACGCCTCCGCCCGGCCGCCCGTGGCCTCCACCTCCGCGACCACCCGGTGCGCCGCCTCGGCGTTCCGCAGGTAGTTCACGACGACGGTCGCCCCATGGGCGCCGAGCGCTCGGGCGGTCGCGGCCCCGATCCCCCGGCTGGACCCGGTGACAATCGCGACCCGGTCCGCCAGGAGGTTGCTGGTGCCCAGGGCGCGTCCCGGGCCCTCCCGGCTCACGGGCGAATCCCCTGGCTGACGTGGCGCCCAGGAAGCGTCCATTCGGCGTCGTAATGTTCCAGGGCAGCCTCGGCCGCGCCCTCGATGTCGACCCAGCGGACCAGCGACGTGAGGTTTCCGCGTCCGTCGTGGTGCCACCCGGCGGCGGGCTCCGGCATCTGCCCCACGGCACAGATCCGGTCGACGCCACACCGTCCCAGCGCCAAGGACCATGCGTCTAGACGTTCGGGCGAGCACGCGATGCCGACGCTCTGCAGGTAACGGGACAGGGGGCCCGCGAGGCGTACGACGTCCTCGATTCCGTCCACGGGATGCACCCGCAGGAGCCGGTTCAGCGGCGAGGGTTCGAACCGCACCGGCCCTTCCTCGTAGACCACGGTCCAGCTCGTTCCGGATTCGCTGGTGAACAGCCGGACCGATTCGTCCTCGTAGGCCCGGAACTCGTAGTGCGACCTGACCCGCTCGATGCCCGCGCTCTCCTCGAGGGTGAGCCGGGCGCGGGGCTTGTTGCGCTCGAACCGCCCCATTTCGGACGCCACGGCCTCCACGAACGTCCCGGGGTCCACCGCCCCGCCGCGTTCCACGAACACGCAATGCGGGGACAGGCATCCTTGCTGGTCGTACTGCGAGGCGTCGTGCGCCACGCGTCGGGCGGTCTCCGCGTAGCGGTTCAGCGCCAGGGCTTCCCGCCCGACGACGGCGAAGCTCATCTTGTGCCCGTGCGGCACGAACGGCATGCCTGCGGGAAGGCGCTTTGCGACGCTCTCGATGGCCAAGCGGCCACCGGTCGCGGTCACGGCCCCGGAGTGGGCGAAGGCCGCCTGTTCAATCGCGTCGTCCCCGCCGGGCCAGTGCAGGATGGACAGGCACGCGGCGAGGGCGGGGTCCTCCTCGGCCAGGCTGCGCGCAAAAAGCACCGCGAACAATGGTTCCCCGGACGCGGATTTTCCCAACGTCGCCGACTTCACCAGAAGCGCGCACACGAGGTTCCACACCGGCAGCCCCGGAACGTTGCCGGCGAAAAACTGCGTCGTCAGCCCCGGTCCGTAGGCGCGGGAACGTCCCTGCGCCCGGTTCGGCTGGAAGCCGTCGAGCACCAACGGGTTGTCGAAGTCCTGGGCGAGGAAACGCAGCAGTCGGTCTCGACGAAAGGTCTTGAGGTAGTCCTTGAGCCCCCGGCGCACCATGTCCGGCGAATACCCGGTCACTGTGGGCAGCAGCTCCTCGGCCTGCCGCCGCAACGGGTAGTCCGGATCCGACCATTTCGCCACTACCCGTCCGAGCACTTCGACGATCTCCATGACCGGACGCTCGGCCAGGCAATCGACCTGGGCTTGGAGGAGCCGCCGACACACGAGGTCCACCAGAGCCGGAGTCACGACCGGCATGCGGAGATCGACGGCGCCCCACGAGCGGGTTTCCCACGCGAGGCCGTCGAGCTCGGACTGGTTGAGTTGGGGCAGGAAGAAGCCATCGACGGCCGGCCCCGCGGCGGGCGGGCGGCCGGTGGGCGGCGGGACTTGCCGTTGTTCGGCGGCGGTCATGGCGATCAGCTCCGGTTCGCACCGAGGATTTCGTCCAAGGCGATCGAGCATCCGCGGGATTCGGTTCCCTCGGCACGGCCACGGAGGACGAATTCGGTCGCGGCTTCCCGACCGGGATCCGGTGCGACCAGGTGGCCGACGTCCTCGGCCAGAACCGCTAGGCACGATCCCCGGTTGGCCAGATCGTAGTGGACAATCAGGCCCCTCTGCCCAGGCTCCACGGACGCCCCGGTCTCCGGGTCCACCACACGGATCCGCGTCCACGCCGGGACGCCCTTGCGGCGGGTCCGGACGCCGGTTCCCTCCCAGCCGTCGCGGAGTGCGGTGTCGTAGTACTGGGAGCTGATCTCGGTCATCCCGTAGTAGTTGACGCACCGGGACTCGGGAAGTCCGAGGAGCCGCCCGAACCGCGCGCGCAGGTCCTCGGCGGACACCTCCCGGGAGCGTCCCTTGTACCCTCCGGTGTCCAGCAGGCGGCTCCCCGCCGGCAGGCGGAAGGCAAGTCCCTCGTTGTCGAAGGCGTCCAGCAAATGCACGTAGGCGAAGGAGGCGCCCAGCAGCGCGACGGGCTCCCCCGCTTCCTCGGCCTCCCGCAGGACCGCCGCCACGCGCCGCACGTCGAGGCGGTCGTTCTCCATGAAGTGGGTGCTGCCCGTTGCCCCGAAGAAATCAACCAGGCGGCCGAAGAAGTACGCGAGCGAGGAATGCGGCTGCTCCCCGGGGCGGGCGTTGAGCACCAGCAGGCGGATGCGTTTCCGGTCCGGCAGGAAGTAATGCTCAAATCCCGCGCGCAGCGACGCGTCGTACAAGTGGAGGTGCGGATGGTGGTTGCGCCCCCGCTGGGTGGGGTCGGTGCTGCCGCTGGTCATGAAGACCGCCGCCGCGTCCTCCGGTGGCTCGCACGCGAGAGTGAGCTGCTTGAACGCGGCCAACGGCACAGCGGGGATCTGTTCCCAGCTGGTGATCCTCCCCGGTTCCGCGCGGCGCGAGCGGCAAAAGCGCCGGTAGGCCTTGTTGTGGCGGTATTGGTGCTCGAACAACTCGAGCGCGAGTCCCCCGAATTCTGCCTCCGCGTCGCTCCCGCCGGCGCCGCCCCCGCCGCCGGTTTCCGACGGTGCGGCACCGCGTTCGACGAATGCCTGGATCCGCAGATCCAGGCTGTCGCGTTCCTCGGCCGCGGCCGGCTCCGCGTCGGCGGTCATCGGACCGTCTCCGGCGCATCGGCGGCGGATGGCCCCGGCCGTTGCGGCGACGTCAATGGCGTGGCCAACGCACCAATGCCCTCCATGTCCCGGCTCCGTCCGGACGCCAGGGAAACCACGACGGTGACCAGTGCGGAGGCGAACAGCGCGGCGAGGAACGGGGGAAGCGCGAGTCCCTCCGCGAAGGTCGCAACGGCAATGGCCTCGGGAAGGCTACCGCCGACCGCGAAACCGTACCCGAGGGCGGCCACGAGGCCGGCCACCGAACCGCTGACCGCGCCGCCCGGCGTCGAACGGCGCCACAGCCCCAGCAACGCGGGCACGATGGTGGCCGCGCAGAACAGGTCTGCTATGAGGAAAAGACGCAGCACCGAGAAGCCCTGGAACGCGACGAGTACCGGGATGACCGTGAACACTGCCGTTGCGATGCGTCCACCGGTGAGCCCCATGGAAGGGGTGTGCGTGACGGCAACCGCGGCGAGTCCGTTCTGCAGCGTGTCCACGGTGGATGCCACCAGCGCGAGGGTGAGCATGAGGACCAGCGCGAGAACCCATTGGGGCTGGAAATCCAGCAGGGCGAAGAAGGGTGCGGGCGGTTCGCCGAGGGAGACGCCATAGGCCGCCGCGAGCAGACCGACCATGCCCGCGGCGAAAACGACGGGAAAGCGCGTCACGGCCCCGAGGACCGCTCCGCGGCCCAGCGCACGCCCGTCCCGGGCCGCCCACACCCGCTGCCAGTAGCCGTTGTGGAAGAGGGTGGTTGCCGTCACCGCCACGACGAGCGTCAGTGCCGCCTCGACGCCCGTCAGGTCCACGGCGAACAACGCCGGATCCATCGGCGCGGCTTCCCGCGACAGTCCGCCGAAGAGCAGTGCGCCGACGACTATCAGCAGGGGAAACAACAGCCAGGATTGCCACCGGTCGGTCCGGATGGAGGCGCGGAGGCCCCCATAGGCCGTATAGAGAACGGTGATGAGCGCGACCGCGGCAATGCCGACCCGCGGATCCATGCTGGACAGGCGTCCGAGCACGGCGCCAACGGCGGTCAGTTCAGCTGCCAACGCCACCAGCATGTACAAGACGGAGATGCCGAGCACGTAAACGTGCATGGTGCGGCCGTAGCGGATCCGGACGAATTCGATCAGGCTGTGCCCCTCGGGAACCAGCGCCCGCAACCGCCGTCCCACGAAGACGAGGCCGAACAGGGGAACCGTGATCGCCACGGCGTACCCCAGGACGCCGGCCAGCCCCACTGAAGCGCCGACCTCGGGCGCCGCGAAGAGTATCCAGGCCCCGACGCCCGAGGCAAAAAACGACAGCCCCAGTCCAAGTCCGCCCTGGCTGCCGCGTGCCACCGTGAACTGTTCGAGGTCGCGGTCCCGGCCCACGGCCAGCCCAACCCACGCGAAAACACCGAGAACGCCCGCCAAAATTGCGATGGTCGTGGAAACACCAAGCATGAATGCTCATCCCTTCGCCGGCATTACCCGGACAGGTTCATGCGGTCGGCGACGTCGTCATTCGCCCTCTCAGCCCGGTTCGTACCCGAGCTCCCGCTCTACACGACTCGACTGTAGTCGCGCCGCTGCCCGCCTCCAAACCGGAATTCGTCAAGCGTTCGAGGCTTGGGATCGGTTCGCGGGCATGTTACTGGCCTACGCGCCGCTGGCCGTTCCCGGGGACATCGAACCCCGAAAACGGCCAGCGGGCGCACCGCCGTCGCACTGTCTAGCCCGCGGGCGTGAAGTCCCGGACTCCGATGTAGTCCGGGCGCGGCTCGGCCGCGCCGAACGGCTCCACCAGGGTGTTCTCGACGCTGTTGAACACGATGAACACGTTGGAGCGTGGGTACGGCGTCACGTTGCCGTTGGAGGCATGCATGCAGTTCGAGTCGAACATGATCGCCCCGCCGGCCTTGCCCTCGAGGACGTCGATCCCGTATTCGTCGGCGAACCGGGTCAGCGTCTCCTTGTCCGGGGTGCCGGCGCCCTGCATGACCAGCGACGCCTTGTAGTTGTCCTCCGGGGTCTCTCCCCCGCACGAGATGTACTTCTTGTGCGAACCGGGCATGATCATCAGCGGCCCGTTGTAGGAGTAGTTGTCCGTCAACGAAATCGAGACGCTCACCGCGCGCGGGGTGGGCATCCCGTCCTCGGCGTGCCAGGTCTCGAAGTCCGAGTGCCAGGAGAACTCCTTGCCCTCGAAGCCGGGCTTGAAGTTCACCCGGGACTGGTGGATGTAGACGTCCGAGCCCAGGATCTGCCGGGCGCGTTCCACCACCCGCGGGTCGTTGGCGATCTTCCGCATGACCGCGCTGGTGCGGTGCACGTCGAAGATCGAGCGCACCTCCTGCGACTTCGCCTCGACGATGGTGCGGTCGTCGGCGCGGACGGTCGGGTCCTCGGACAGCCGGCTCAGTTCGCCCCGGAGCGTCTCCAGCTCGTCGGCGGTGATGAGCTGGTCGATGGCCAGGTAGCCCTTGGACTCGAAACCCTCGAGGGTCCCCGCGTCCATGGGACCGTCGGTGGCGGATCCCCAGACCACGGGACCGGTCCGGTCCAGCACCTTGTAGTCGCTGCCTGTTCGTGTTGGATACTGGTCGTGTAGGCGACTCAGTGTCTCCGTCATGTCCGTTCCTCCTCGGTTGTTGCCGGTCTGCGCCGTACCGCGCAGACACCAATGTGCCGGACCTTTCGGGCCGGCACATCGTTGCTGCCCAGCCTTGCGGATGGGCAAATCCTTGGGGGCGCTGCCCCGGCGCGGGTTATGAGACCGGCGCGGGCTCCTCGACGATCAGCGGGTAGACGCCGTTCTCGTCGTGCACTTCGCGGCCCGTGACCGGCGGGTTGAAGACGCAGGCCATGCGCAACTCGCTGGTGGCGCGCACCGTGTGCTTCTCGTTGCCGTTCAGCAGGTACATGGTGCCGTCGCGCAGGTCGTGGACCTCGCCGGTGGTCTCATCCGTCAGCGTTCCCTCGCCCTGGACGCAGTACACGGCCTCGATGTGGTTGGCGTAGTGGAACGTCGACGTCGTGCCGGCGTAGATCACGGTGTCGTGGAACGAGAAACCGACGCCCTCCCCGGACAGCACCATGCGGCGGCTGCGCCAGGTGTCGGACTTGATGTCGCGGTCGGTGTCGTTGAGGTCGTTCAACTGGGTAACAAGCATGGTGCTCCTTTGGTTCTGGGGTTCCCGGGCCGCCGCGCGCGGCGGCCCGGGCAGGCGGGTTCCGGCGTCGTGCTAGACCGTGGCGAGCGCGGGGGCGCCCACGGCGACGCGCGTGGCGTCTGTCAGGATCTGCAGGCCGCGGTTCAGGTCGGCGTCGCTGATGGTCAGCGCCGGCATGAGCTTGAGGACCTCGTCGTCCGGTCCCGAGGTCTCCACCAGGAGACCGCGGCGGAACGACTCGGCTGCCACGAGGCCGGCGGTGGACTTGTCCGGGAAGCGCACTCCGGCGAGCAGGCCGCGTCCGCGGACGGATGCGCCTTCGACCGAGGCGGCCAACGCGTCCAGTCCGCGGTGCAGCGTGGCGATGGTGCCGGCGACCTGGTTCTGGAAGTCGTCGTTGGCCCAGTAGTTCTCCAGCGCCGCGGTGGCGGTGATGAACGCGGGGTTGTGGCCGCGGAAGGTGCCGTTGTGCTCGCCCGGGCCCCAGACGTCCAGTTCGCGGCGGAACAGGGTGAGCGCCATCGGCAGGCCGAAGCCGGAGATGGACTTGGAGAGGCACACGATGTCCGGCTCGATGCCGGCTTCCTCGAAGCTGAAGAACGTGCCCGTGCGGCCGCAGCCGGCCTGCACGTCGTCGACGATCAGCAGGATCTCGTGCTTCTTGCACAGGTCGGAGAGTCCGCGGAGCCAGCCGGCGCGCGCGGCGTTGAGGCCACCCTCGCCCTGAACGGTCTCGACGATGATGGCCGCCGGCTTGTCCACGCCCGAGCCGCTGTCCTCGAGGACGCGCTCCAGCCACAGGAAATCTGCCGTCTCGCCGTCGAAGTAGTCGTCGTACGGAATCTTGGAGCTGTTGGTCAGCGGGATGCCGGCGCCCTTGCGCTTCATCGAGTTGCCGGTGACGGACAGCGAGCCCAGCGTCATGCCGTGGAAGGCATTCGTGAAGGAGAGGATGTGCTGGCGGCCGGTGACCTTGCGGGCCAGCTTGAGGGCCGCCTCAACGGTGTTGGTCCCTGTCGGGCCGGGGAACATGACCTTGTAGTCCAGGTTGCGCGGCTCCAGGATGAGGCGCTGGAACGTCTCGAGGAACGTGCGCTTCGCCGGCGTCTTCATGTCGAGCGAATGCACGACGGCGCCGCTCGCCAGGTAGTCCATCAGCGGCGCCAGCAGCTTCGGGTTGTTGTGGCCGTAGTTGAGGGCGCCGGCTCCGGAGAAGAAGTCCAGGTAGTCGGTGCCGTCCTCGGCGGTCATGGTGCTGCCGGAGGAGTGCGTGAACACTGCCGGCCAGCTGCGGCAGTAGCCGCGGACCTCGGACTCGAGCGTCTCGAAAATGTCAGTCATGGGAAATCCCTTCGGTGGTGGTGCGAGTGGCGCCGTGGACGGTGCGGAGGCAACGGCGTCGTACGGCGGTGGTGGAGTGGACGCGTGGTGCGGTCAGCGGGCGGATGCGCCGGTCAACTGCAGTGCGCGCAGGTCCGCGTCGAGGCCGAGCGGGCCGATGCGGTACAGGTACTCGGTGTCGTGGCCGTCCGGGTAGAGATCCGGGGTGAAGAGCGGTTCGCGGTCGAAATCCGCTCCGTGCCGCTCGGCGAAACGGGTGAACAGGCGGTTGGAGGCCGCGTTGTCCGCCGTGATCGTGGTTTCCACGCGGTCGGCGCCGGCCCGGTGGGCCAGTTCGTCCAGCATGGCCGCGGCGAGGCCGCGTCCGCGCTGACTTTCGTCGACCGCGACCTGCCACACCATCAGCGTGCCGGGCTCGTCGGGGCGCATGTAGCCCGTGACGAAGCCACAGGGTTCGTCGGCCGCGGTGGCGACGATGGACGTCGCCGCGAAGTCGCGGCACCACAGGAGATAGGAGTAGGACGAGTTGAGGTCCAGGACCTCCGTGTCGCGTGCCATGCGCCAGAGCGCGTGGCCGTCGGTTGTATCTGGGTGGCGGAATTCTGCCTCGTGCCTCGGACGTGTCTGGGGTTCTTCGAGTTGGTCAGCCATCTATTCCAAGGTAGCGACCTGTGTGAGAACATCAAGCTGGGTCCGGGGTATTTGACACCATTTGGCGATATTTCGGCGGTCCGCGGCTCCGTCGAGCACCCCCGGGGATCGCCGGGTTGGCGCGGCTAGCGCGCTAGCGTAGTCACAACCCGGGCCCGCCTTCGCCATCGTTACCAAGCCGTTATATTTCGTAGCGTTCATCTTGCCGCTGGACGCCCTCACGGGGTAGCGTTCCCGCCCGCTTGCCGGGCAGAGGCGCTTACCGCGACGGCGTCCCGTCCGCCGACGCGCGGACTCGATTCGCGGCTGGTTTCGGGAACGAAAAACCCCTTTGCGTGCCACCGAAGACGCCTAGAGTGTGGGTACGGCGCACCGCCCCCACGGACGGAGTGCGCCGCCGAAGCGGGCGTGGCGCTCGCTGCACGATTCCAGGAGGAGCTATGGAACCCAACACCTCCCACATGCGCCGAGAAGAGGTCGACGTCGCCGGAACGCGGCTGTCCTACCTCGCGGCCGGCGACCCCGCCGCGCCGCCGTTGCTGCTGCTGCACGGCACATTTTGGAGCAGGGTGTGGCAGCCCGTGATGCCCCGGCTCGGGGACGCCGTGGCCTGCGTCGCGTTGGACCTGCCCGGTTTCGGGCGCAGCGACGGAGAGCTCGACGCCGGAACCGCCACCGCGGCGTCGCCCAACATCTCGCCGTCCACAGCGGGCGCGTCGACAAGCTCGTCCTGGTCAATTCGGTGATGTTCGATTCGTGGCCCGTCCCCGCGGTGGCCCGCTTCCGCGACCCGGACGTCCGCGCGGGGACCACGCCCGAGGACCTGCTCGCCGCACGGACGAAGACCATGCAAATGACCGTGGGCCGCGAGTTCAGCGGCGACGAGATAGCGGACTACACGTCCCCTTGGACGAGCCCGGCCCGCTGCCGGTCGTGGATGGCGATGGCAGGCGCAGCGGACGCGCGCTTCACCACGGATCTGGTCCCGGGTCTACTCGAGGCCGCCATCCCCACCCGCCTCGTCTGGGGACGCGACGACGACTTCCAGAAGGTCGCCTTCGCGCGCCGGTACGTCCGCGAGATACCCGGGAGCGACCTCGTGGAGGTGACTGGCCGGCACATCCCCACCGAAGACTCCCCGGAGGCCGTCGCGTCCGCCATGCTCGAACACCTCACGGACTGAAAAGGGGCACGGTGGACGACTCGACGACGAACGAGGGGGCACGGATCCGGTTGTGGTCCGCGGAGGCTTTCGCTGCGCGACTCGACCGGCCGATGGGTTTGCTCGGGGTAGTTTTCCTGTTCGTGGTGCTCGGTCAACTCCTGGTCTCGGACCCGGGCTGGAGCCGGACCTTCGCCGTCGTCGGCTGGGTGTTTTGGGCGATCTTCGTCGCTGAGTTCCTGCTACGCGCCCACATTGCGCGTTTCCAAGGCGCGTTCTGGAAGCGGAACTGGTGGCAGGTGATCTTTTTGCTCGTGCCGTTTCTGCGCTTCTTCCGCGCCCTGCAGGCCGTGCGATTGCTGCGGTTGGGTCGCCTGGCCCGGGTCGGCGGGATCCTGTCCGCCGGGGTCCGCGGGTCCCGCTCGGCGGGGCGACTGCTGTCCAACCGGATCGGGTGGCTGGCGACGATCACCGCCGTCGTGGTCTTGGCGTCCAGCCAACTGCTCTACGCCGTCGGCTCCCACGCCAACTACACCGATGCCCTCTACGAGGCCGCCCTGGCCACCATCACGGGGAGCGGGATCACGACGGACGACGCGTTCTCCAAGGTCCTGCAGATCATCCTGGCGCTCTACTCGGTGGCCGTGTTCGCCACCCTCGCCGGTTCCCTGGGCGCGTACTTCCTGCGGGAGCCGCTGGCGGGTCCGGCGCCTCCCCCGGCTCCGGGAATGCCCCGTATGCCCCCGGGAGAGGGCCTGGGAGACTCGTAGCGAGGCGGCCCGCAAGCCTGACGCCCCGCGCAGCGGGAATCGGCGCGATCCCGACAACGGAAGGAACAGCACGATGTGGTTCGACTCCTGGCCCGAGCTGATGCGGACGCTACTGGTGGGCACGGCGGCGTACGCGTGCCTCGTCGTCGTACTCCGTATTTCCGGGAAACGCACACTGGCGCAATTGAACGCCTTCGACTTCGTGGTCACGGTCGCCCTGGGCTCCACCTTGGCCACCATTCTGCTCAGCAAGGACGTGTCTTGGGCCGAGGGGCTGGCGGCCTTCGCGGTTCTGGCCGGCCTCCAATTCGTCGTGGCCTGGGCCTGCGCACGCCACCCCCGTCTCCGCGGCATCTTCACATCCGAGCCCGTGCTCCTACTCGCCAACGGGGTCATCCAGCCCGCCGCGATGGCACGCAACCGTCTCGCCGAATCCGAACTGCGCCAGGCCGTGCGGCTTCAGGGCCTCGGCGATCCCTCCGCGGCCAAGGCGGTGGTCCTGGAGTCCAACGGCAAGCTCAGCGTCATCACGCCCGCGAAATACGGCGACGGGTCCGCACTTCGCGGCGTGCGCGGAAGCGAGGTCTTGTAACCGGCTCCCGCGATGGGCGCACCCTCCACGGTACCGGGGCCGCGGTTCAGCCGTGGCGGGGCTGGTGGCGGCCGGGGAACGGGTCGGCGCCGAACCGGTTGCCGATCCATATTTTGGCGATGGACCAGCCGACTGCGGCCACCGGCACCGCAAGAATGGCGCCGGTGATTCCGGCGAGGACGGTCCCGGCGGTCAGGGACACCAGGATGACCAGCGGGTGGATGTTGAGGGTCTTGCCCATCACGACCGGTTGGAGAAGATTTCCCTCGAGCTGGTTCACGGCGACGATGACGCCGACGACGATCAGTGCCGCCAGCGGGCCGTTAGCCACCAGCGCGACGACCGCCGCGAGGACACCGGCGAAGGTCGCGCCGATCAGTGGGATGAAGGCCCCCACGAAGACCACGGCCGCAAGGGGTAGCGCCAGCGGGACCTGCAGTATCCACAGGGCGATCCCGATCAGCACGGAGTCGACCAGTGCCACGATGGCCGTGCCCCGGACGTAACCACCCAGGACCTCGATGCTGCGGATCCCGGCGAGCCGCGTTTTCGCCCGCTGCCGGCCCGTGAAGGGTTGAAGGCAAAACACCCACATCCTCCTGCCGTCCTTGAGGAAGAAGAACAGGATGACCGCCATGAGGACGAAGCCGGCGGCGAACTCCGTGGCGGCGAAGATGCCGTCCACGGCGGGGTTCCCCGCGCCGGCGCTGGTGGCGAAGTCCATCGCGGACTCGCGGGCGTCTTGGACCATGACATCGTCCACGGGCAGGGGTCCCTGCCTCAGGAGCGCGTACAGCTGGTCGAACCCCTCCCCCGCTTTGGCGACCAGGGAGTCCCATTGGCTGCGAACGGTCACGACAATACCCGCGACCACTGCCCCGAACACCGTCAGGAGCGCGATAAACGCCGTACCGGTCGCCAGCGCATCAGGCCACCCCCTGCGGCGAAGCCAATTGACCAGCGGGACGATGGCCGCAGCCAGGATCAGGGCCAGCAGGAACGGGATGACCACGAGCCTGACCTGCAACAGCACGAAGATGGCGACGGCCACCAGCGCGAGCACCCACAGAAGTTGGCGGGAGCGTTCCCCGGCCCGGCTTAGGCTGTCTGGCCACCGCATCCCCTCACCGGGGTCCTGCTTGATCTGTGCCACGCGCGCCCTTCCTCTCTGGGGCAGGTCGCGGAACCACGACTCTTGAAGCCCAAACCCGTCAACGGCAACCACCAGCCTACCGATGCTCGGGACGCGGCATTGCCCGGCATCGGTATCGGCAGCAGCCTCCGGGCCTCCAACGCGGACCCGGCTTCAGCGCGCATTCGCTGACGTCCAGCTTCGGTTCAGACAGAAGTGCCGACCACGCCGTTGGCGACCTCGTGCGACTGCGCATACGCCAGCAGCGCGGAGGTGGTCCGTTCATCCGGGAGTGGGGATGGCGCGTCGCGTTCGGCATCGGCGGCGTGCTGGGCGCCTTCGCGCTGTACCTCCGCCGTCGGCTCGATCATGTTCTACACCTGGCTGATCTTCATGCCCACCTACGCTCGGCTCCACCATGGGCAGGACCCGTTCAGCGAGCTCACCACAAGCCTGATCGCGCAGGTCTACTTCCTGGGCGCCGGGCGGCTCGGCGACCGGATCGGGCGCAGGCCCATGGTCATCACGTTCGGCATCGCCTTCGTCCTGCTGACCATCCCGATCCAAGGTCTGGCCGACGGCAGCTTCGGCCGCCTGCTGCTGGCGATGCTTGCGTCGCTGACGATCATGGCACTGCTCTTTGGCGTCAACGGCGCCGTGTGGGCTGAAGTGTTCCCGACCCGGGTCCGCGCGGTCGGCGTCGCGGGACCGCTGTCCCTGGCGACGGCGATCTTCGGCGGAACCGCTCCTCACATCAACGCCGCCCTGTCGCAGGCCGGACACCAGAACTGGTTCCTCTTCTACCTGATCGCCGTTGCGGCGATCACGCTGGCCACCGGCGTCCTCATGAAGGAAACCAAGGACAGCGCGCTCATTCGCGAAAACTGACGATGCCGGGGCGCCCCACGGCGCCCCGGCATCTCCCCCCGGCCGCGGCCCGGTCCCGCGCTCCCCCGGCGCGGGGCCCGGGCCGCCTCGGCGTCAGCCCTGCTTGAAGGCGGCGTCGAAGGACAGGGCCGACGCCGGAAAGTCGAACCTCTTGAGCGCGGCCAGTGCCTCCGGCGCGCCGTGAAAGCGGTCCATCCCGGCGTCCTCCCACTCGACCGAAATCGGTCCCGCGTAGCCGGCCGCCGCGAGGGCCCGGAACGCGTCCTCCCAGGGCACGTCGCCGCGTCCGGCGGAGACGAAGTCCCAGCCGCGCCGAGGGTCGCCCCACGGCAGGTGCGAGCCGAGGATACCGTTGCGTCCCCCGCCCATCCGCATCCGCGTGTCCTTGCAGTCCACGTGGTAGATCCGGTCGGCGAAGTCGGAGATGAACGCCACCGGGTCGATCCCCTGCCACATCATGTGGCTCGGGTCCCAGTTCAACCCGAACGCCTCGCGGTGCCCGATTGCCTCCAGTGTTCTGACAGTGGACCAGTGGTCGTAGGCGATCTCGGACGGATGAACCTCGTGAGCGAAACGCACCCCGCACTCGTCGAACACGTCCAGGATGGGATTCCAACGGTCCGCGAAGTCCCGGTAGCCGGCATCGATGGTCTCCGCCGGGACCGGCGGAAACATCGCCACGTACTGCCAGATGGACGATCCGGTGAATCCGACGACGGTGTCCACGCCGAGCTTCTTCGCCAGCCGCGCGGTGTGCTTGAGTTCCTCGGCCGCGCGCCGCCGCACGCCCTCGGCGTCGCCATCGCCCCAGACGCGTTCCCCGACGATCCCCTGGTGCCGGAAGTCGATCGGGTCGTCGCAGACCGCCTGGCCCTTGAGGTGGTTGGAGATGGCCCAGACCTTCAGCCCGTGGCGTTCGAGGATCTCGAGGCGTCCGGCGACGTACTCGTCGTCGTCCCACCGCCACGCGTCCAGGTGTTCGCCGGAGACCGCGATCTCCAACCCGTCGTAGCCCCAGCCGGCGGCGAGTCGGGCCACCTCCTCCAGCGGCAGGTCCGCCCACTGTCCGGTGAACAGCGTGAAGTTGCGTGCCATAGTCATGCTCCAATCCGAGTGGTGGACCCGCCGTTGCCAGCGCTTGTCTCGATCGCCTCCAGCACCTGTTGCACGACCAAGCCGTCCGCGAACGACGGCGACGCGGGGCGTCCGTCCGCGATCGCACCGAGGAAGTCGGCCGCCTGGTGCGTGAACGCGTGCTCCCAGCCGAGCACGTGGCCTGGGGGCCACCATGCATTTACATAGGGGTGGCCGGGCTCGGTGACAACGACGCGACGGTAACCGGACTCCTCCGCCGGGTTGGCGCCGTCCAGAAACTGCAGTTCGTTGGGGCGTTCGAGGTCGAACGAGAGCGCGCCGGCGCTCCCGTAGACCTCGATCCGCAGTGCATTCTTCCGTCCCAACGCCACACGGGACACGTCGACGCTCGCCACGGCGCCGCCGTCGAGCCCCAACGTCGCCCAAGCGGCGTCGTCGACTGTCACCGGCTCCGGGCCGTCCGGGCCCGGACGCTCCGGGACGAACGTGTGCAGTGTGCCCGAGGCCGTCGTCACCTTCTGCCCGGTGAGGTACTGGACCTGGTCCACCGCGTGGGAGGCAATGTCCCCCAGCGCGCCCGAGCCGGCAGTCTCCTTGCGCAGGCGCCAGGTCATCGGGGCGCCGGCGTCCGCGAGCCAGTCCTGCAGATAATCGGCGCGGACTTGCCGCACGGTGCCCAGCCGTCCTGAATGGATGAGATCGCGGGCATAGGCCAGCGCGGGCACGCGGCGGTACGTGAATCCGACCATCGACACCTGATTCGGCGCCGCCTCCGCGGCGGCAACCATCGCGCGGGCCTCGGGGAGGGTGTTGGACAGCGGCTTCTCGACGAGTACGTGCTGGCCGGCCTCGAGCGCCGCGATCGCGATCTCCGCATGCAGCCAGCCGGGGGCGCAGATGTCGATAATGTCGATGTCGTCCCGCCCCACCACATCCCGCCAGTCCGTGGCTGTCTCCGCCCAGCCGTGACGCCGTGCGGCCTCTTTGGTGGCGGCGGGGTCGCGACCCACCAGAACAGCCTGCCGCACGTCAGGGACGTCGAAGTAGGCGCCCACGTTGCGCCAGGCGTTCGAGTGCGCCCGTCCCATGAAGGCGTAGCCGACGGTGGCAACCCGCAGTTCTTTCATTTCCACGCCCCAGCCGCAGTTTTCCGGAGGACCGCGCGGTCGCGGTTGCCTCCGCACCAGCATGGACCGCAAGTCTTCAAGTTGCCACACGCTTCCGCGACCCGCGGCTCATAACGGTGCGCGCCCGGCGCCGGCGCCCCGTCGCGTCGACGCCGCCCCTGTTCCCCCTTCCTATCCCGTGGGTTAGGGTCGGCCGCGGGGGCCCTTTCGGACCCCGTCGGAGGACGACACCTCGCCCCAAACGAAGGAGAGACCGATGACGCACCACATTGCCGCCATGATCGACACCCACCCCCGCGCCGCGGCAACGCCCGACGCCGACAAGCTCGCCGCCTGCATTGCCGCGTGCTTCGAATGCGCCGCCACGTGCACCGCATGCGCGGACGCCTGCCTGGGCGAGGACATGGTGTCCGGCCTGACCAAATGCATCCGGCTGAACGCCGACTGCGCCGACGTCTGCGCGGCGACCGGGGCGGTGCTCTCCCGACAAACCGAACGGGACGCCGGCGTGGTACGCGCCCTCCTCGAGGCCTGCCGCGCGGCCTGCAAGGCGTGCGGCGACGAGTGCGCGGGCCACGCGGAAATGCACGAGCACTGCCGCGTCTGCGCGGACGCCTGCCGCCGCTGCGAGGAAGCCTGCGCCGAGCTGCTGGCCCTACTCCCCTGAGGCCCCCGGGGCCCTCGCGTTCCCCCGGCGCCAGCGCGGCAGGTCGGGGGTACGCAACAGGTACTCGAGCGGCCCCGTCTTGAACCACTTCAGCCACAGCACGGCGAAGACTATGGAGCCGACGGAGAGAACCGTGGTGATCAGGATCCCGTCGTAAAGGGTGTGCGGCTCGGGCCTCACGAGCGCGGCGAGCACGCCCAGGTGCACGACGTAGATGGTCAGGGACAACCTCCCCGCGGCGATCAGCGCCCCGAGTCGACGGGCCACGAAACGCTCTGCCAGCATGAAGATACCGAGCACGAAGGCCGCGCTGCCCAAGCCGGACACCAGCCACAACGGCATCTGCGAATGGTCCACCGCGGAAACGAGGTGGTCCCACCCCATGCGGTCCGGTGGCTCGCCGAACGCCAGGATGAGCAGCCGGGAGACCACGTAGCCCGCCACCGCCGCGACCGCGCCCCACAGGACCAAACGCTTGTGGAGCGCCCGGCTCCTCAGATCGGCGCGCCCCAGCAGGAGCCCCACGAGGAACGGCGCGGCCCACACCACCACCGGATAGGACCCCGACAGGAACGTCCCACCGAGGACGTCGGCGGGGGTGTCGAGAAGCGTCGGCTGGATGAACCGGTAGGTGTCGCCGGCCGCCACCTGCGCGCCTACCCACAGGAGCGGTCCGGCAACAGTGACCATGCCGGCCGTCCAGGCCAGGACGCGTGCCCGGGCCCGCAGCAACGGAAGGCAGAGCAGGAAGAGCATCCCGTAGGTCGCCAGGATCACGCTGACCTCGTGGTCCAGGAGCTGGAGGGCGAGCCCGGAGACGAAGAGCAGCCCGGCGCGCCAGAGCACGGAGGTCCAGGGGAGCCGTCCCCCGGGCCGGCGCGCGCGGCGCGAGAGGATGGACATCCCGATTCCGGCGAGCATCATGAACAACAGGGACGCGCGTCCGACAGGCAACCCGTAGAGCACCGCGAGCAGTCCGCCGCCGTCCTCCCGCGGGCCGACGTTGACCGCGATCATGCCCACGATCGCCGCCGCGCGGGCAGCGTCCAGGGCCACGATGCGGCCGCCTCCGGCGGGGCGCTCCTCGGGGGACACGGGAACGGGTTCGGTGGCTTGCGCCATGTTCGGCGTCACGCCCCTTCACATGCGGGCGCGGAAACGAAGATGGGGTCGAATGTCACGGTATCCGCACCTCCTCGAAGGTGCCGTCGGCTTCGACAACCCAGACGGTGACCTCCCCGGCGTCGTCCCGGGTCCCGGTCACGGCGGCGGGCTGGCCGCCGCTAGCCCCGGTCTCCGCCCACGTTTCTCCTGAGTCGTCGCTGATGTACACGGCGCCGTCCGGCGCGACGCCGGCCACGGTCCGGGCGTCCACGAAGGCCGCGGTGAGCAGGACGGGCCCGCCGGAGGGCGGAGACCACGAGGCTCCCCCGTCCTCCGATCTCCAGAGGCCATCCTCGGTGGTCGCCAGCACCACGCGGCCCTCCGGAGTGCCGGCCAGCGCGTAGGGCTTCGGCGCGTTCCGGACGGTCTCCCACGCGGTGCCGTCCGCGCTGGTGCGAAGTTCGCCGTCGAATCCGACGATCCCGTCCCGGGTGGTGGTGAGCGCGTGGAAATCGGACTCGCCCTGGCGGGAGAGAGGATCCCAGGTTTCTCCCCCGTCCGTCGACTTCAGGAGTCCCACGGGGTTGGGAAGGTCGACGCCGGGCCCCGGGTGGCCCGAGGCGTAGAAAGTCCCGTTGCCGTCGCCGGTGAAGCCCATGAGATCGACCTCCGGACCTATCCGCTCCGCGGGTTCCCGGGTGGCGTCGAAGAGGCCGTGGTGGGAGGCCAGCAGCAACTTCCCCGTGTCGGGGTCGGCGTGGGCACCATGTACGTGGGCGAGACCGCCGTCGGTCTCGGCGTCACCGGGCGTCGGCTCCGCCGGCTGCGCGGAGCATCCGGCGATGGCGAGCGCGAGGATGGCCCCCGCGGCCGCGCCGACCAGCGCGCGCGGCGCGCCGGGTACGCGTCTCCGCCGGACGGGACGTAACGGGAGAAAAGGCATGATTCGCTTTCTTGGGCCGAGGCCGACGCTACCGGAAATCCGGCAGCATCTCTTGCATGGCCTTGATCTCGGCCTGTTGGTCTTCGACGACCTGCTCGGCGAGCTCCACGGCCTCGGGGTTCGATCCTTCGGCGATCTGGTTCTCCGCCATCTCGACGGCCCCCTCGTGGTGCTCGATCATCCGGGTCAGGAACAGCTCGGCCGCCGCGTCCCCCTCCGCGGAATCGAGGGCGTCCAGATCCTCGTCGGTCATCATGCCTTCCATGGAGTGGCCCATGGATTCGGCTTCCACGGGCTCCCCCCAAGCGCCCAACCATTCGGTCATCGTCGCGATCTCCGGCGCCTGGGCGGCCTTGATCTTGTTCGCCAGGTCCAGGATGCGCGGATCCAATCCGTCCTTGGCGAGCATGATCTCGCTCATCTCCACCGCCTGCTCGTGGTGGGGGATCATCATCTGGGCGAACATCGTGTCCGCCGGCCCGTGCTCCGCGGCGTCGTCCGGCGAAGACTCCGCTGAAGCCGACATGGAACCGTGGTCCATGCCGGATCCGGCGCCCGGGTCGGTTCCGGCGGCGCAGCCGGTCAGCGCGAGCGTGGCGGCCAGCAGGGTGGCGGCGAGTGCTTGGTCTTTCTTCATGGTGTTTTTCCTTCGAGTGCATGCGGATTCACTGGCATTGATCCGCCGTCCGGGGAGCGGCGGGCGCGGCGAAGCACGAACCGAACCCCTGAAGGGTGCGGTCCGTGCGCATTTTTAGGTGCGACTGATCGACAGACGAACCAGCGAAGGTCCCGTGCGGACGGCGGGGATTGGCCTCCAGAGCCGCACCGGCGGAGGTCCGCGCCGGACCAGCGGGGAAGCATTGCGGTAGACCCGGCGGAGGATCAGGCCGCCGGCGAGGAGGGCGATCAGGCACAACCCCGCCATCGCCATCGTCAGGCCACAGCCTTCGCCCACGCACGATCCGGCGTCGTGCCCGTCCGCGGCCAGCGAATCCGACGCGGGCGCGGACGAAGCTGAGAGCGACGCCGGCGCGGCCGCCTCGGACGCGGCCGTGCCGTGTCGATGTGCATCCGCAGGGGAGGAATGCGTCGCGGCCTGGGTGTGGGCCGCATGCGTGGCGGGAACGTGGTCCCCGCCGACGACGTGCACTAGGAGCAGCCCCAACAACAGGAGAACCTTGCCCAGCGCGAGCGTGGCTCCGGACAGCCGGCCGTGCGCTGCGGCGGGGCTGCTGGTCACGGTCGGCCTCCTTCCCAAGGCAATCCCCGTGCGCATCGCTTCGGTGTGCACTCGGCGGGGTGGTGGGTTTTTCAAGATCTACGGTCCATTTTAGATCACTACGCCGCGGTTATCCCGGCGAGGCGCCGTTCCCGGACCGTTCTCCCGCGGGCTACGGTTCGGCGGTCGCGAAGTCCGCCTCCCGCCGGGTGTCCTTGGCGCCGATGATCTTCCCCGTTTCGTAGTCGATCTCCAGCGCCTGCACGGAGCCGAACACGGCCTCCTCGCGCTGCGTGCGCTGCAGTTCCCAGCCCTTGGAGTCCACGAATCCCGTCAGTCCGGCGGACGGATCCCGCTCGACGGCGAGGACGCCGTCCTGCAGGTGGTAGCGGGGCGAATCGATCGCCTCCTGGAGCGGCGCGTCCTGCAGGGCCCACGGCACCAGCACGCCCGCGAGGATGTTCGGGATCTGGTGTCCACCCGGGCTGCCGAGGCCCATGACCACGCGGTCCTCGCCGTCCATGACCAGCGACGGCGCGGCCCAGCTCACGGATTTGCGGCCCGGTTCGGGCTGGTTGTTCGGGGTGTCCAGCGAAGCGAACCGGGAGAGTTGGTTGTTGAGGAAGAACCCGCCGACGCTTTCGGTCTTTCCCCCGCCCCAGAAGTTGGTGATGGTGTTGGTCATGGAGACGGTGAATCCGCTGGAGTCGACCACCGTGAGGTGCGTGGTGTTGCCCGCCTCGATCGGTCCGCCCGCCTGCGGCGCGTCGACGGTCTCCGCGTCGGCGCCGCTGGCCTGCGCGTTGTCGCCCAGCTCCGCGTTCGCCTCGGGGTCGGTGATCCGATCGACCGGCACGTCCACGAACCGGGGGTCGCCGAAGTGCTCGGTCACCGTGGAGTCGGCCACGGACCAGGCCTTGGTCATCCGGTCCACGTACGGCGCGGATCCCGGGGCGGAGTCGGCGATGCCGAGTCCCTCGGCCACCTGAAGCAACTGCACGACGGCGGGGCCGGGCAGCGCGGGCGGAACGGAAACGACGTCGTACTCGCCGAACGCGCCGCGCGCCGGCTTGAGCCGCTCGGGCTTGTAGTCGGCCAGCGAGGCGGCGTCGATGCCGTCGACCTTCGTGAGGTCGGCGACGAGGCTGCCCGTGTAGAACGCCTCGGGGCCCTCGTCGGCGAGCGTGCGCATGGTGGCGGCGAGGTCCTCCTGCACCAGTTCGTCGCCCGACTTCAGCAGCCCGATGCCGGCGAAGGCCTTGAACTGGCCGAGCCCGTCGAGCGCTGCCGGGCCGGCGTCGCTCTTCATGCGCAGGGCGAGGAAGTCGGTGATGGGAAAGCCGTTCTCCGCGAGGTCGATCGCGGGCACCAGGAGCGCCTTCCACTCCAGGGAGCCGTGGTCCTCATGGATGCGGGCGAGGCCCGAGACGAATCCCGGGATGCCCGTGCCGGACTCGGGGATGACGCCGTCGTTGGCGACCACCTCGCGGTAGTCGTAGGCGACGGGGTCGGCTCCGGCCTCGGCGAGCACCGCGGAGCCGCCGCCGCCGATGCCGGAGGCGAAGGGCTCCACCACGGCGACCGCGAACGCCACGGCGACGGCCGCGTCCGCCGCGTTGCCGCCCTGGTCCAGGATCTTCATGCCGGCGTCGACGGCGGCCGGATGCGCGGCCGAGACCCCGTGCTGCCCGAGCAGGGATTCCGCCTCCGCGTCCGGCGTGGTGCTGGCCTCGGCCGAAGCGCTGGGCGAGGGGCTCGCGGAAAAACTCGGGGCAGAACTCGACGGCGCTTCGCTGCTGGATTCGGTCGGTTGCGCCGGTTGCGGCGCGGTGCAGGCGGTCAGTGTCAACAGGGCGGCGGCCAAAGCGGCGGCGGCCCGCATTCCTACGATCGTCATGGTGCGCTCCACGCTACCGGCAATAGCGCGGCGGCCCAACGGGGCTGCGACTTCGCGAGCATGTCCAGATGAGGCACGCACCCCATTTCGCGAGCATCTCCACTGAGTCAACGCGCGACCTGTGCAATCCCAAGTAACGGAGTTACAGTGCATCTACGGTTCCGTTGAGTGCATGACTTTCCATGCTGGAGCCCCGTTGTCCAGACCGGAAACCCCGTCACAGGTGCTATATCGGTTACGGATGGATCGTCTCAGGCATCAGGGAATGCCTTCGCTGGGAGACGGCACAGCGAACAGCTTCCTCCACGGGTCGTCAGGACCCACGAGTGAGGACATGGACATGCTGCACAAGAGAGGATCTTTGGCCATCGCGGCCATCCTGCTGGGCGCCCTGCTCCCTGGCATGATCACTGCAACGCCGGCGGAAGCTGCCGTCTCCGTTTCCAGGGCCGAGGTCGATGGTTCTGATCTGCGGATCGAGGGAACAGCTATCGCCTCCCGGGACATCAGCGTGGACAACGTGGTGATGGGCCGCAGCGACAGCTCGGGCAAGTTCCGCATCGGGCGTGCCTCGTACACAGCACCCGCAGACTGCACCGTGGATCTGCGGGACGGTTCGGCGACGGTGACCACCAGGAGCCTGTCGGGGTGCACCGTGACCCAGACGCCGCCGACGGACACCACCCCTCCCAGTGCACCCACCAACCTCACCGCGTCACTTTCGGGCACCACCGCGAACCTCGCGTGGACAGCCAGCAGCGACAATGTTGGGGTCGTCGGGTATCGCGTGGTCCGCAACGGAACCGTGCTTACGGGCACCGTCACGGGCACGACTTTCGCCAACTCGGGCCTTGCGGCAGGAACCTACACCTACACCGTGGCCGCGATCGACGGCGCCGGCAATGTTTCGGCGGCAAGCAACAGCGCATCGGTGACAGTGCCCCCGCCGACGTCCGACTCCACCGCCCCCAGCGTGCCCGCCAACCTGACCGCGACACTCTCAGGCACCACGGCAGATCTCGCCTGGACCGCCAGCACGGACAACGTGGGCGTTACCGGGTACAGGGTGACCCGCAACGGCGTCGTCATCACCACCGTGCTCAACACCTTCTACAACGACAGCAACCGCACCCCCGGCACGTACACCTACACCGTGGCGGCGGTCGACGGCGCCGGCAACGCGTCCGGCCCCAGCAACAGCGCGTCGGTGACGGTCCCGGAGCCACCCGGATCGGACACCACCGCCCCCACGGCCCCGACGAACCTGGTCACCACCATCGTCGGCACAACCGTCAGCCTCAGTTGGGGAGCCAGCACGGATGACACGCGGGTGGCCGGTTACCGGGTCACCCGCAACGGGTCCCTTTTGGGCACCACGGATTCGGCCAGCTTCATCGACTCCGGCCTCGCCGCCGGCACCTACACCTACACCGTGGTCGCTTTCGACGCCGCTGAAAACACATCCGCCCCGTCCAACAGCGCTTCAGCCACGGTGCAGGGCTCCGAGGAACTAGCCTTCCTTACCCCGGCGCAAATGCCCGACGCGACCGTGGGACAGGCCTATCTGGGTTACATCGTGTGTAGCGATCCTCCCGGCCCCTCCACCTTCAAGTTCAGTCTGGTCTCCGGGAGCGTTCCCGATGGGACGCGCTTCGTCAGAAACACCCTCGAAAACAGGCCCGAGGCCCGGGTCACAGGCACACCGACGCGGGCCGGGACGTTCACTTTCACCGTGGAGGTCAAGGACAACAGCGGCGCGCAGGCACGCAGAACCTTCACGATTCGGGTCCTGCCCGCATAGCGCGGCGCGCGCCACCGGATCTTCCTGGTTAGGCTAAGCGGATGCGCATCTGGAGCCTCCATCCGCGGTACCTGGATTCCAAGGGCCTGGTGGCGTGCTGGCGCGAGACGCTGCTGGCCCAAAAGGTGCTCCAGGGCGCGACGGCGGGCTACCGCAACCACCCGCAACTGGTCCGCTTCCGCGCCTGTCCCGAACCCGTCGCCGCCATCGGCGCCTACCTCGCGGGCATGGCCGACGAGGCAGCTGCGCGCGGCTACAACTTCAACCGGTCCCTCATCGTCGTACCGCCGGCCGGCGTCGAACCCGGCGCGGCGTCGGCCGGCGGCCCGGATTTCCTGACGGTCACGCGCGGACAGATGGACTACGAACGCGCCCACCTGTCCGCGAAACTGGCCGTCCGCGACCCGGAACGGCTCCCCACCTTGGAGTCCGCCGCGCCGGATCCGCACCCACTCTTCAGGGTGGTCGAGGGTGAGATCGAACCCTGGGAAATCCTGGGCTGAACCTCCCGAACCACACGCCCCTTGTCTTCAAGTACTTGAAGTTCCTATCGTTGAGGGAGTGAGCGCACCAACCATCCGGCGGACCTACACGATCAAGGAAGCGGCGGCGATGACCGGCCTTCCGGCCAGCACCCTGCGCTATTACGAGTCAATCGGAGTGATCGCGCCGATCGGTCGCGACGCCAGCAGCAAACACCGGGTCTACACGGAGGACAACCTGGACCTGTTGACCTGGGTGGCATGCCTCAACGCGACGGGAATGTCGGTCGGCGACATGCGCCGCTACGTCGCAAACGGCCAGCACGGTGCGGCCGCCGCGGCCGCGCAAATCGACCTGCTCAGGACGCAACAGGAGCAGCTGTCCACGGAGGCGAAGTGGATCGCCCTGCGGAAGCGCTACGTCGCCCTGAAGATCGACTACTGGGAAGCGGTCCAGGCCGGCGACACCGACGCGGCCGCGCACCTGGCGGCCGAGGCGCGATCCTTGGCCGACGCCCTCAAGAAGACCAAGAAGCAGTAGACGCCACGCACCCCGCGGTCCGCGGATCGGTCGCGCCCCCAAACCCCTCAAGAAGGAGAATCACCATGACCACCACCGTCAACGCCTACGCGTCCCCCTCGGCCGACGGGGACCTGGTTCCCACCACCATCGAACGCCGCGACGTCGGTCCCCACGACGTCCTGATCGACATCAAGTACGCCGGCATTTGCCACTCCGACATCCACACCGTGCGCGGGGACTGGGGCCCGCAGCCGTACCCGCTGGTCCCCGGGCACGAGATCGCGGGCATCGTCGCGGAGATCGGATCCGAGGTGACCACACACGCCGTCGGCGACCGGGTCGGCGTGGGCTGCATGGTCAACTCCTGCGGGGACTGCAGGAACTGTGCGGCGGGAGACGAGCAGTACTGCCTCAACGGAACGGTGGGGACCTACGGCGCCACCGACCGCGACGGGACGACCACCCAGGGCGGCTACTCGACGCACGTCGTCGTCACCGAGGACTTCGTGCTCCGGATCCCCGAGGGCATCGAGCTCGACGTCGCCGCTCCCCTTCTCTGCGCGGGCATCACCACCTACTCGCCCCTCCAGCGCTGGGGCGCCGGGCCCGGAAGGAAGGTCGCCGTCGTCGGACTCGGCGGCCTCGGCCACATGGCCGTCAAGATCGCACACGCGATGGGCGCCGAGGTCACCGTGCTCTCGCAGTCCCTCAAGAAGCAGGAGGACGGCCTGCGCCTCGGCGCGGACCACTACTACGCGACCAGCGACGAATCCACGTTCACCGACTTGGCCGGTTCGTTTGACCTCATCATCAACACGGTCAGCGCCGCGGTCGACGTCAGCGCCTTCCTGGGGCTCCTGACGGTCGGCGGCGCCATGGTCAATGTGGGGGCGCCGGCGGAACCGTTGCCGGTCAACGCGATGGCGCTCATCGGCGGTCGCCGGTCGTTCGCGGGCTCCATGATCGGCGGCGTCGCCGAAACCCAGGAGATGCTCGATTTCTGCGCGCACCACGGCATCGGCTCGGAGATCGAGGTCATCCCGGCCGACAAGATCAACGACGCCTACGAGCGCGTCCTCGCCTCCGACGTGCGCTACCGCTTCGTCATCGACACCGCCACGCTCGGCTAACCGCCCGGCGGGCCTACTCGGCCAGGACCTCGAGGTCCCGGCTGGTTTCCGGCCGGCGATCCTCGACCCACTCGGCCAGCATGCTGAACGCCTTGCCGAGCAACAACGACACGGCGATCGCGAGCACGACGGCGAATTCCGTGGAGACCTGCGGCCAGATGCCGGACATCGCACCCACGCCCACGGAATACACGGACCACACGGCCCCCGCCACGCAGGCGTGGACCAGGAACCTGTTCCACGGGACCGGCGTCAGGGACGAGGCCAGGTTCATGGTCAGCCGGCCCAGCGGGATGTAGCGGGAGCTCATCACCAGCGGCAGTCCGTCGTGTGCTAGGCGCCGCCGTGCGGAATCCAGCGCGGACTGGCGTTTCCGCCCCCGCATGAGGCTCCAGGAGGCCATGTCGAACCGTCGGGCCAGCGCGTAGGTCGCGGCGTCGCCCGCCAGCGCGCCGGCGAACATCGCGGCGGCCAGCAGGTAGGGGTCCAGGGCGTCCGAGCTGGCGGAGACCGCGCCCAGTCCCACGAAGAGCGTGGTGCTGGGCACCGGGGGGACCATCGCGGACAACGTGACGATGAGCGCGCCGAGGGGATATACCCACAACGGATCGAGTCCACGCAGGAGCTCGCCCCACTGGTCCACGGCTTCCCTTTCCCACGATCGACGGCGGCTCCGCACCGGCGCGCGGACGCCGACGGCGTACCACTATGATACCGGGCCGGGCCATGCCCGGAGCCTCCGAAAAGGGGTCTGTTCAGCCGACCTCCGGCTCGATGATCTGGCTGCGGATCAGGAACCGCTTGCCCTCCGGGGCCTCCACGGAGAACCCCGCCCCGCGGCCGGTCACCACGTCCACGGTGAGGTGCGTGTGCCGCCAGTACTCGAACTGTTCCCGGGACATCCAGAAGCCGATCTCCCCCAGGGGCGCACCGGCGTCGTCCGCCAAATCAAAGACGCCCAGGAGGAGGTCCGATCCCCCGGTCTTGAAGTCCCCCTCGGGGAAGCACATCGGCGACGAGCCGTCGCAGCACCCGCCCGACTGGTGGAACATCAGCGGTCCGTGCCGGTCCCACAGCCGGCGCAGCAGCGCCGCCGCCTCCCCGGTCAGCGCGACGCGCGAGCGCGTCTCGCCCTCGATTGCGGGCCGGGCGTCGAGTGTCGCGTCCATGGTGTTCTCCCTGTTATTGGTGCGGTGGCGGCCCGGCCCGGAAGCGCGCGGTCTGCGCTCGTCCGGACCGGTCTCGCTCTGGTCCCCTGCTAGGCGGGTAGTCTCAAGCGGCGCTTCCCACGAAGTCGATGACCACGCGCCCGTCGATCTTGGCGTGCCGCATCTCGTCGAAGACCGCATTCACATCCTCTAGGGGGCGGGTGTGGAACGTGGGCTTGATCTTGCCGGCCGCGTAGAATTCCAGCGCCTCAACCATGTCTTGCCGGGTGCCGACGATCGAACCGCGGATGGTCAGCCCTTTAAGCACAATGTCGAAAATCGGCGCCGGGAACTCGCCCGGGGGCAGGCCGTTGAAGACAATCGTGCCGCCGCGGCGGGTCATCCCGATCGCCTGGCCGAACGCCGCCGGGTGCACGGCCGTGACGAGCACTCCGTGCGCACCGCCTGTGGCCTGCTGGATGGCCTCCGCCGGATCGACGGCGAATGCGTTGACTGTGACCTCGGCACCGTGGCTGCGGGCCAGGGCCAGCTTCTCCTCAGCGACGTCGACGGCGGCGACGCGCATGCCCATGGCGACGGCGTATTGGACCGCGATGTGGCCCAGGCCTCCGATTCCCGATATGACGACCCACTGACCGGGCTTCACCTCGCTCCGCTTGAGGCCCTTGTAGACCGTGACGCCGGCGCACAGCACCGGGGCGATCTCGTAGGGGTCCGCGCCGTCGGGGATGAGAGCGGCGAACTTCGCGTCCACCAGCATGTACTCGCCGAAGGAACCGTTGACGGAATAACCGCCGTTGGACTGGGATTCGCAGAGCGTCTCCCAGCCTGTGCCGCAGAACTCGCAGCTTCCGCAGGCGTTGGCCAGCCAGGCGTTGCCGACGAGGTCACCCACCTTTAGCTCGGTGACGCCCTCGCCGAGCTGCTGGACCGTGCCCACGCCCTCGTGGCCGGGAATGAGCGGGAGGCTCGGCCTGACGGGCCAGTCGCCCCCTGCGGCGTGCAGGTCGGTGTGGCAGACTCCGGAGGCGATGAGCTTGACCAGCACCTGGCCTGGGCCGGGCGTGGGGACTTCCGTCGTACCGACGTCGAGTTCCTCGCCGAAGGCGCGAACGATCGCGGCTTTCATGGTGCTCATGGTTTTGCCTATCTGTTGGGATCGCGTGCGCGCCCCGGCGACGTTGCCGGTGCGCGCCCACGACCTGTGAATGGCGAATCCCGTGTTTGGCATTCGATGGTGCGGGTGGGGCGCGGGATGCGCGCTCCGGGTTTAGAAGAAGCCGAGCTTGTCCTCCGAGTAGGAGACCAGCAGGTTCTTGGTCTGCTGGTAGTGGTCCAGCATCATCAGGTGGTTCTCGCGCCCGATCCCGGAGGACTTGTATCCCCCGAACGCCGAGTGCGCGGGGTACGCGTGGTACTGGTTGACCCACACGCGTCCGGCCTGGATGTCCCGGCCCGCCCGGTACGCGGCGTTGCCGTTGCGGCTCCAGACGCCTGCGCCGAGTCCGTAGAGGGTGTCGTTGGCGATGGACATGGCGTCCGCGTAGTCGGAGAACGTGGTCACCGAGACCACCGGACCGAAGATCTCCTCCTGGAAGACGCGCATCTTGTTGTGGCCCTTGAAGATCGTGGGCTGCACGTAGTAGCCGTTCGTGAAATCGCCTCCGAGGTCGGCGCGCCCGCCGCCGGTGAGCACCTCGGCGCCCTCCTGCCGGCCGATGTCCAGGTAGGAGAGGATCTTCTCCAGCTGGTCGTTGGAGGCCTGCGCGCCCATCATCGTGTCCGTGTCCAGCGGGTTGCCCTGCGTGATGGCCTCCGTGCGCTTGACGACGTCGCCGATGAACTGGTCGTAGATGGACTCCTGGATCAGCGCGCGGGACGGGCACGTGCAGACCTCGCCCTGGTTGAGGGCGAACATCGTGAAGCCCTCCTGCGCCTTGTCGTAGAAGGCGTCGTCTTTGGCGGCGATGTCCTCGAAGAAGATGTTGGGGCTCTTGCCGCCGAGCTCCAGCGTGACGGGGATCAGGTTCTCCGACGCGTACTGCATGATCAGGCGGCCGGT
This sequence comes from Arthrobacter arnarulunnguaqae, assembly GCF_051262515.1. Taxonomy (NCBI): domain Bacteria; kingdom Bacillati; phylum Actinomycetota; class Actinomycetes; order Micrococcales; family Micrococcaceae; genus Arthrobacter; species Arthrobacter arnarulunnguaqae. Next base: position 108,027 of record NZ_JBIMER010000008.1, read on the forward strand.
GGTGGTCTCACCGGTGAACGCGATCTTGCGGATGCGCTTGTTCGAGGCCAGCGGCTTGCCGGCCTCCAGCCCGAACCCGTTAACGATGTTCAGCACGCCGGCCGGGAGCAGGTCGCCGATGAGCTCGGCGAGGACCAGGATCGACGCCGGGGTCTGCTCTGCCGGCTTCAGCACGACGGCGTTGCCCGCCGCCAGCGCGGGAGCCAGCTTCCAGACGGCCATGAGGATCGGGAAGTTCCACGGGATGATCTGCCCCACGACGCCGAGCGGCTCGTGGAAGTGGTAGGCGGTGGTGTTCTCGTCGATCTGGGAGAGGCCGCCCTCCTGCGCGCGGATGGCGCCGGCGAAGTAGCGGAAGTGGTCGATCGCCAGGGGCATGTCCGCGTTGAGCGTCTCGCGGACGGCCTTGCCGTTGTCCCAGGACTCGGCGACGGCGAGCATCTCCAGGTTCTGCTCCATGCGGTCGGCGATCTTGTTGAGGATCACGGCGCGGTCGGCCGGGCTGGTGCGGCCCCAGGCCGGGGCGGCGGCGTGGGCGGCGTCGAGCGCGGCCTCGATGTCCTCGGCGGTTCCGCGGCCGACCTCGCAGAAGCCCTTGCCCGTCACCGGCGTGATGTTCTCGAAGTATTCGCCCTTGATCGGGGCCTTCCATTCGCCTCCGATGTAGTGCTCGTAGCGGGTCTTGAACGTGACGGGCGATCCCTCGGTTCCCGGGACGGCATAGACGGTCATGGCAACTCCTTTGTTGGCGCGTGTTCGCTGCTGGTGGGTGTGACGCTACGCCCGGGGACGTTGCACCCGGGTTGCACCGGGCCGTCGTGAGCGGCTTTGCGCGTGCTGCCACGGAAATGCGCTAGCCACAGCGGGCCACACGCGGCAAAGCCGCTCAGGAAGGTCCAAAGCCGCTCACGAGGGTCCGGGGTGCCGGCCGGGGATCAGGCGAGCTCGGTTTCCAGCCGTTCCAACCGGTCGACGACGACGGCGCGGCGCGGCGACCGCGGCGGTAGCACCTGCAACGCGGTGTGCAGCGCCTCCGCGTCCCGGGCCGCCTCCGGCAGCTCCAGGTAGTCCATCAACACGTCGGCGCCGGCGTCCTGAAGCATCCCCTGGCGCAATCCGCCGGAGACCTCGGCGCGGATCGCCTCGATTCCGGGCGCGGAGGACCGGGGCAGCACGGGTCCCCGGTAGGCCGCCAGGGCGCGGCGGTGTTGGCCTCGGGCCACGAGATCCAGCACGTCGCGGGCATCCAGCGCGGGACGGGGCTCCAACCGGTAGGGGCGCGAGACCAGCGACGGCGACGAATCATGGCCGGCGAGCGCGCGGCGGAGCCTGACCATCTCCGCGCGCAGCGTCGACCGCTGCCCGGAGTCGCCCAGGACGGCGTCGGTGAGCGCGTCGGCGTCGAGCCCTGACCGGTGCCACGCCAGCAGTGTCAGGATCTCGGCGTGCCGTCCGCCGAGCGCGAGCGGGGTCCCGCCCGAGGTGAGGACTCCGGCGTCGTGCCCCAGGACGGCGAGGCCCGCCCCCGCCGGACGGACGGCGGCGCGTGCGGCGACGCGTGGGGTGGAGCGCCGCGGGGCTCGTCCCCTGGCAGCGCCGAATCTGAGGTCCGCCTCGGCGGCGGCCACGGCCGCGTGCAGCAGCGACAGGGAGTGCGCGGCGACGGCGTCTGCGTTGCCGGTGAGATCCACGACGCCGATGAGGCGCCCCGTCACGGGGTCGTGCACGGGGACGGCCGTGCAGCTCCACCGGTGCGCCTGCCGGCTGTAGTGCTCCGCGCCGCTGACCTGGACACCGCGGCCGGTGGCGAGCGCCGTGCCGGGCGCCGAGGTGCCGACGGACCGCTCGGACCAGTCGGCGCCGGGAACGAACGCCATGCCCTCTGCCCGGCGCCGGGCGGACGAATCGCCCTCCACCCAGAGCAGGCGGCCGAATTCGTCGCCGACCGCCACCAGCAGACCGGTGTCTCGCGCCGGCTGCACCAGGAGACGATCGATCACCGGCATGACGACGGCGAGCGGATGGGCGCGGCGGTAGGCCTCCAGTTCGGTGCCGGCCAGGCCGGGACCCGGTTGGACGCGATCCGGGTCGGGGAGGAAATCGAGCGAGCGGAGCCAGGAGTCGTGGACCACCGGGCGCAGGCTGGAGAGCGGCGAGCCCTCCGCCGTCGTGTCCGGCCTGCCATGCCCCAGGACGGCGTGGGCGGCGCGCGCGTGGCGCTGCAGCGTCCGGGAGGCGGGCGTCGTCGACCCCATTTAGGTCACCATCCGTCGAAGGGCGCCGGGATCCCGGCATGTGGCGTGGAACACAGTCTAGTCTTAAGGCACGCGCCGGCGGGGCGGACCGCCGGGCCCAAAGACAAGGACACAAGCCATGGGTCGCATGATCTTCGTCAACCTGCCCACCCGGGACCTGGACGCCGCCAACGCGTTCTACGGGGCGCTGGGCTTCGAACGGAACGCGGCGTTCTCCAACGACGACGCCACCGCCTGGATGGTCACGCCGGACATCTGGGTGATGTCGCTCCAGGAGCCGTTTTTCGCGGGCTTCCTTCGCGGCGGCGACCAGGCGTCGTTCGGCGAGGGCGCGAAGCAGATGCTCAACGCACTCAGCTGCGACTCGTCCGACCACGTGGACGAACTGACGCGGATGGCCGCCGCCAACGGCGGTTCAGTCTACCGGGAGGCGGAATCCGAGTTCCCGGGGATATACGGCTCCGCCGTCACGGACCCGGACGGGCACGTGTGGGAGCTGATCTGGATAGAGCAGCCTGAGGACGCGACGCCCACCGAGGCGACGGGCGAATAGCCGACGCTATCCGGTGCAGGCCTCGTTGGAGCAGCCCGCGTCGCGCGGAACCCAATGCGCATCGCCGCCCCCCTTGTCCTCCCAAGTCATGTGCCGATGCTGTCCGCACCGATCGCAGGCCGGGGCCACGTAGGAGGCCTTTTCGCTGTCCGTGTACGCGCGGTACTCGCCCATTGCCATCTCCCTCATCGAGTGTCAGGTAGCGTCACTCTACGCCCGGGCATCGGCGGCCGGAACCCCGGCGGTGGCAGGATGGGGGACATCCGACTCGTCCTCGTCCGCCACGGTCAAACGACCTCCAACGTGGGGCAGAACCTCGACACCGCCGCACCCGGCGCCGACCTGACTGACCTCGGGCGCGAGCAGGCGATGGCGCTGCCGGCGGCCCTCGGCGGCGTGGGCATCGAGACCCTGTACGCGCCCAACCTCGTCAGGACCCAGCAGACCGCGGCCCCGCTCGCCCGGGAGCTGGGGCTGGACGCGAGCGAACTCTATGCAAAGTTGAATCTGGGCACTTTGCTCATGAAACTGGGCAAGACGGAAGAAGGCGCTGCATGGATCCGCAGCGGAGCTGAGGGGGGAGACCGGAAATCCGAGAAAGTGCTAAAGCGAATGAAGAAGAAAGAGTAAAGAGTGCAGACAGTAGGCGAGGAATCTAACCAGAATGTGTGCCCCCGCTCAGGTGGAGTTTGCCTCGACACCGTAAGGGTCAGTGTTCTGATCACGCTGCAGTGAGTTCTGGGAGTGAAATCGCCTCCTCGATCGGTGCGGTGGTGGTCTCATCCATGGCCTTGAGTTCGGCCATGGAGGCCTCCGAGAGATAGCGGCGGTCTCCGGCTTCCCATTCATCGTGTTGCTCGACGAGGACCGCGCCGGCGAGTCTGAGCAGGGCGGCGGGGTTGGGAAAACCCCTACGACATCCGCGGCGGCGAAGGCATTAAAGACGTGCGTCTCGGCTCATCGAGCGCCCCGAACCGGGATGCCGGGTTCACGGTCGGCCCCCGAGCCAGCGCCACCTGCATATCGTCTCGCTACATCAAGGCTTAGGAAGTCCGGCCAACCTCGATTCGATCTGTTCCTGGGCCGACCACCTGTCTTGCAACCGGCCGCTTGCAAGACACCACGTCGAGACACTTCCGCTCCCCTGAAAACTAAACGGTCCCACTGTCTTGCTACCATGTCTCACAAGGTGTCAGAAGAAATCGGGTACTCAACCACTGTTGCGAGACAGTATTAAGGGAGCGAATGGGCAAGCTCATCGGATACGCGAGGGTCTCCACTCGGGGCCAGGGCACCGACCGGCAAACAGTAGATCTGTTGGCCGCCGGTGTCCGCCGCGACGACCTTTACGTCGACCACGGGATCAGCGGGGCGCGCGCTAAACGGCCAGCCTTCGACAGTGCGCTCGAGGCTCTGCAGGAGGGTGACACCCTGGTCGTCACGACCCTGGACCGGCTCGGGCGCTCCACCGCGAACATGCTCACCCTCGCCGAAAAGCTCCGGCAGCGCGGCATCAACCTGCGCGTGCTCAACCTCGGCGGCGGGGACGTGGACACCGGAACCCCCATGGGCGGCATGCTCTTCACCCTCACCGCAGCCCTGGCCCAGATGGAACTGGAGATCAAACGCGAACGCATCACCGACTCCGTGGCCAAACGCCGCGCCGCCGGCCACGACCTCGGCGGCCGCCGCGCCGCCTACACCGACAGTCAGATCGCCAACGCCCGACGCCTCATCGACTCCGGTCAACCAGCCGCCCACGTCGCCCGGGACCTCGGCATGTCCCGCGCGACGCTGTACCGCAGGGTCGCCGACTTTGAGGCGAAGGAATAGATCAAGGCCCAGCCGAAATAGCCTCCCTGAACCGTGGCAAGTGGTCTAGGCCCCGCACGAGGGAAACAACCGCCGATCGCGAGCCGCCACCCGTTCGCTACCTTTCCTCGAACTCGCGGGACGCCCACATAAAGAAAGTACGTCGTAATCTAGCGCTCCATGCGGCGTCCGCCACCGTGTCGGAGTCGTTGTGAAGGCAGTCCAGGGACACCCTTAGCCGGCACTGGAGGTCCCCCTTGGTCGTTGGGCGCTGAGTCGGCGCGCGGCGTCAACGAGCATTGCCGTCATGGCAGACTCAGCTGCCGTGGGTTGGCTGTCTTTCATGCGCCCGAGGAGGATCCGTCGCTGCGGAGCTTCTCCAGAAAGTGGGATAACCCGTACGTCATCGCGCAGCACGGTCAGCGCGAGACGGGGCACGAGTGCGATGCCTACCCCGACGGCAACCATTGCCTGGGCCTCTTGGTAGTCGTTGGCCTCATAGGCCACTCGGGGTGCGAATCCGATGGAGTTGGCCGCCCGGATGAGCACTTCGATCATGGGGTGCTCTTCTGTGCGCACCACCCACATCTCGTCGAGCAGCTCGGACATGGCGACGGATTCTCGGGAGGCGAGGCGGTGCGACACCGAGACCACGAGGTCCGTGGGGTCATCGAGGAGATGCTGGAATTCGACCTCCGCTGCCTCCAGGCGGGACCACTCGTAGTCCCATAGGAGGCTCATCGAGATCTCCCGCGTGGAAAGCATCTTCAGCAGGGCGTCCAGTCGCGTGCTTCGGACCGTCAGGTTGATGAGTGGGTGCTCGCGGGCGAACTTGCTGATGGCAAGAGGTACCAGAGAGGATCCGGCGGTAGGGAAAGTGCCCATTCGAAGCGTCCCTGCGCGGAGACCGGCTATGTCGTCGAGGGAGTGCTGGAGCGACACGAGACGCCCCCGGATCTGCTCGGCATGCTTAACAATCGCCCGTCCGGCATCGGTTAACACGATGCCGCGACTGTGCCTCTGAAGTAGCGGCTTCCCGGCTTCGGCCTCGAGCTTGCGCAGCTGTTGAGATATGGCCGAAACCGAGTAACCCAGCGCTTCAGCGGCCAGGGTCATCGTGCCGAAGGAGGCAACATCGGCGAGGAGCAGGACTCTCTCTGTGCTGGAAGGCTTGATCATGATTGAAGTATAGCTTAACTAGCGTTCCAGAACTTTGCTATTGCTTAACTTTCTCGCGCCCGGAACACTGAAAGTGTCGAAGATCTCATCGGGAGGTCGGGCAACCGGGAGGGTTTTACTCATGCAGATTCCATCGGTCGTGATGCGCGGAGGTACCAGTAAGGCGCTGTTCTTCCACGAGAAGGACCTGCCGTTGGACCCCGCACTGCGCGACGCGTTCATTCTGGCCGCCATGGGCAGTCCAGACCCGTATCGGCGGCAGATCGACGGGCTCGGCGGGGCGGTGTCCACGACGAGCAAGGTGGCGATCATTGGTGAGGGCAAGCCTTTCGGTGTGGACGTCACCTACGAATTCTGTCAGGTGAGCCTTGACCAGGCATTGGTCGATCGGAGGAGCAACTGCGGCAACATTTCCTCCGCAGTAGGACCCTTCGCTGTCGACGAAGGGCTGGTGGAGGCCACCGATCCCATGACCACCGTTAAGTTCCTGAACACGAATACGAACAAGGTCATCGTCGCCCATGTTCCGACGAAGAACGGGCGATTCGACCCCACCGGTAAGTTCGAACTGGCCGGGGTGCCCGGTTACGCGTCAAAGGTGCAAATGGATTTCGTCAGCCCGGCCGGGGCCGTGACCGGCAAACTCTTGCCTACCGGTTCCGTGCTGGACGACCTGACGGTGCCGGGGTGGGGAACAATCCCCGTGTCCATCGTTGACGCAGCCGCTCCGCTGGTGTTTGTTCGGTGGGAGGATCTGGGCCTGACCGGCCTGGAACTGCCGACTGAACTGGACGCCGACCCCGAACTGCTGGGCAGGATGGAGGCGGTGCGGGCACATGCCTCCGTTCTCGCGGGCATCACGAGCAGCGTGGAGCAGGCCACACACGAGGCCCCTTCCGTGCCAAAGCTGTCGTTGGTCGGTGCGCCGCGCGACTACACGGCGACCAACGGAACGAGGATCCTCGCCGGGGCAACTAGTGTGCGGGCGTTGATGATGTCGATGGGCCGGGTCCACAACTCTTATCCGTTGACCGGGGCCATCGCGACGACCGTCGCGGCGCACCTGCCCGGCACCCTGGTCCACGACGCTGCAACCGCCCACGACACGGAATTCGTCATCGGTCATCCCGCAGGTCTACTGGTGATGGCCGGGGACGTTTCCCACGACGGGCAGGAGTGGCAGGTCAACAGCGTCTCCGGCTTCCGGACGTCACGCCGGCTGATGGAAGGCCATGTGCTCGTTCCTGACGAATGGCTGGCCAAGTAGCACATTCTTCGAGACCAGAAACACTAAGCACCGGCGGCGCCGAAGCCGCCTCCTACACAAGAGGGACAGATCGTGAACATGAAGATCAAGAAGCGCACCATTGCGGCCATGGCCGCCGCGTCGACTCTGCTGCTCGGAGCATGCAGTGCTCCCAACCAGAATGTCGCCGGCGCAGAAGGGGACGGAGGCATGCCGTCCACCGTCACCATGAACGTACCGTACTCTGCCGGCGGTGGAACCGACACCTGGGCGAGGTTCATGGCGCCGTACCTGGAGAAGCACATCGAGGACAATCCCCGGTTCCTCGTCGAAAATGTGCCAGGTGGCGAATCGGTCACGGGGAGCAATGAATTCGTGCATTCCGGGGGGACCGATGGTGAATCCATCCTCGTCACTTCGGGCACGACCTACTTCCAAGCACTCCTCGGACAGCCCGAGGTCAAGTTCGACTTCGCGGAGATGCGCCCACTGATGCTCAACGGCACGGGCGGAGTGGTGTACGTCAGTTCCAAAACCGGGATCGAGAGCGCGGAAGACCTTGCGGACTACGGCGAAACCCTGACCTACGGCGGGATCAGTGCCACTGGCCTGGATCTGACCCTGCTACAGGCCATGGACGTGCTCGACATCGACATCGACGCGACTTTCGGTTTCGAAGGCCGAGGCCCCGCCCGGCTGGCTCTGGAGCGCGGTGAGGTGAACCTCGACTACCAGACGACCTCTGCCTACAAGACGCAGGTCGAGCCCATGGTGGAAGCCGGAACTGCAGTCCCGCTGTTCAGCTTCGGAATCCTTGAGGACGGTGAGATTGTGCGCGATCCCGCACTGCCCGACCTCCCGACCCTGGAAGAAGTCTACGAGTCGATCCATGGGGGCGCCCCCGACGGGGAGGCCTATGAGGCCTACCGGTCCTTCCTGGTTCCCGGCTACGTGTACCAGAAGGGGATCTGGGCCAACGCAGGCACGCCCGACGAGCTCGTCGATGCCTATCGTGACGCGGTCAGCAAAATCGCCGAGGACGAGGAGTTCATCAGCACCAGCGAAGAGGTCCTCGGCGGGTACCCGATCGTAGCCGGTGACGTCGCAGAGGAGGATCTGCGCGAATCCTTCGAAATCCCCGACGCAGTCCGCAAGTACACGCTGGAAATGCTCGAAAGCGAGCACGGTGTGACGGTGGACAGCAAGTAGACGCCAGAAGTGCGACCGGTCCGGGCGGCCATGCCCGGACCGGTTTGCGGCCAGCTTCTCCCCTCTTGTCCACGAACCAGACCCTACGGGCGACGGAGCTCCGCCTGAGTCGCATCCCTGCACGTCAGAGTCACCGGGAACCTGTTGCCGGTGCTAAAGAGGGCGTGATCGGCACCGCTGATGCCATCAGTACCACGTCCGCCCAGAACACAACCACAGGGGCCACACCATGAAACCGACGGCACTGATCATCGACGACCGGGAAGGCCTGCTCGGGCAATCGCCCGGCGCTGCGCGCCTGCGCGAACTCGCGGAGCTCCGGGTCGTCCACGGTTCTCTCGATAACCTGAGCGACGACTACCTGCGCACCGTGCAGGTGCTGATGGCGGTTCGTGAGCGCACCACCTTGGATGCGGGCTCCCTCGAGAGGCTGCCCGCACTGGAAGTCCTGTTGCAATCGGGCGGGCACGCCTACCACGTGGACCCCGTTCATCTGGCCGAACGGGGAATCCCGGTTGCGCTCATGCGCAGAGCGGTCGGGCCCAAGGCCGCGGTCCCGGAACTGACGTTCGCCCTGGCAGTTGCGGCGCTGCGCATGATTCCGGAGGCGCACGCCTCCATGGTCGCTGGGCAGTGGCGACCGTTCACCGGTCGGACCCTCAAGGGCAGAACAATGGGCATCCTCGGATACGGTCGCCACGGGGCCAATGTGGCTCGAATCGCCCGGGCCTACGGCATGGACGTCGTCGTCTGGAGGAGGACCCCCGACAAGACCGTGCTCGAGGACGCGAACCTGGCTGACCTGGACACTGTCCTCAAGGTCAGCGATGTTCTCAGTGTGCACCTGAAACTCAGCGACGAGTCACGAGGGTTGCTCAACGCCCGACGACTGCAGCAGATGAAGCCAGGTTCCATCCTGGTCAACACCTCACGCGGTGCCGTCGTCGACGAAGCCGCACTGATCGACGCCCTGGTCTCCGGTCCCTTGTCGGCTGCCGGTCTGGATGTCTTCTCGCAGGAACCGTTGCCCCACGACTCTCCGCTGCGGAGCCTGCCCAACACCGTGCTCACACCACACATCGGCTGGACCGTGGAGGAAGTGCTGACCGAGTTCGCCGAGATCGCCGCAGCTCATCTGGAGGCATTCCTCACAACCGGTCTGGACAGGAACGAGCTGCTCGACCCCGCCGTCGCGCTCCGGAAAAGCTCCATCGGGTCACTGCGGTGAGGACAGGACCCCTCGGATCAATGCGACGGACGCGGTGAGCCGAAGGCCCGGCGCGCGGGCTTGGGGGATCGACTGCTTCAAGAGTGCCGCCCTGCTTCTCATGGGCGGTTTCCTGGGTGCCAGCGTGCTGACTTTGCTGCACATACCCGCCGGTGCCCTGATCGGGGCTGTGAGTGGCGCCATGGCGGTGAACGCCTTGTCCGAAAGGCGCTTTCCGCGCCGAAAGAGGCACCGCCGGGCCGCTAGGACGCACAGCCGAGCCCTCCCGAGGCCACTGCGTATCACCGGCCAAGTGTTGCTGGGGGTCATCGCAGGCTCCCAGTTGACCGCGGACACTCTGGGACTTCTGCTCGGCGCCCTCGCCCCCGTCCTTGGCTATGTTGCCGTCCTCCTCGGCAGCACCGTGCTGCTGGCCCGATACCTGTTCACCAGGCACCGGATCGACCCGTTGACCGCGGTCATGTCAGCGGCACCGGGAGGCGTCAGCGAGCTCCTCATCTCCGCCCAGCGCCAAGGGGCGGATCTTCACGTTGTGCTCACCATCCACATGTTCCGTGTGCTGGTGGTCGTGCTGGTCGTCCTGCCAGTGCTGATCCTAACCCTGGAGACCGGATGAGCCCCGAACTTCTGGTACTTCTCGCCGGCGGAATGGCCGGCGCCGCAGCGGGACGCCTGGTGCGACTCCCGATGTGGCCGATCACGGGAGCGATCGTGGGATCCGCGGCCACGACCATGATGCTTACCGTGACCGCCACTGTGCCGTCAGGCCTCAGTTTCGTCGCCCAGGTGCTCGTCGGCACCGCGGTCGGGGCAACTGTGCTGCCGGGGTTCATGAAGCAACTGCGTGTCCTGGTCCTGCCGGCGGTGATCATCACGGTTTTGCTGATTTCCGTGGGCATCGGTGGTGCCGCAGTGGTCATCGCACTCGGGCTGCTGGAACCGCGCGCAGCTCTGCTGGGCATGGTGCCCGGTGGCGTAGGCGAAATGGTTGCCGCCAGTACCGGGCTCAAGGCGGACAGCGCCCTGGTCGCGGGTCTGCACATCGTGCGGCTTCTGCTGAGCCTATGGGCGCTTCCTCTCCTGATCCGGTGGGCTTCTACCTGGAAGCCTCCCCGCCCTCCGGACGATCTCTAGCAGAGTGAAGTTTAGCTTCACCCAGGTCACCACAAGTGGGGCAATCAAGCGAGGACCCACTCGTGGTGGATTCGTGCCTCTAGAGACAGAACCTAGGCGTAGTTCGCCTGCCCTATCATCACGCCTTATCCCCAATGATCCTGCTGACCCCACTCCGTGGAATGAAGTGTTTCTTCACGGTATTTGCAGTAAGTCGCATCTACTTAAGTCACAAAGATAGGGTGAAGCTCGTTACTGTTAGCTGAGTCACTAGCCTCCAACCCCAGTGACTCGGCCCTGAAAGGAAAAACGATGGGACCCACTATGACCCCAATGCAGGCCCGTGGATCTGTGCTCACGCAAAGTACCCGGAGCGCGCCAGGCCGTCAGGGGTTGCCCCGTGAGTGGCAGGCTGCACGCATGCGTGAACAGCCGGGCGGCCCCGGCCCGCAGGCGTATTCCTGGGACACGGTTACCGCCACCGGAGACCTCTCCAAGCTCGTGGGGGAGGCGCGCTCATGGTAGATGCAGCCCTTGCCGCACTGGAGGCGTTCCTAGACCCGAGCATGTTGCTCTTTCTCTTGATCGGCGTTGTCGCGGGACTTGTCATCGGCGTCATTCCGGGACTTGGAGGCACCGGTGCCGTCGCGGTGCTGCTTCCCTTTGTGTTCGTGCTTGATCCGGCGCAGGCCATGGCATTGATTATCGGTGCCGTCGCAGTCGTCCACACTTCGGATGCCGTTACCTCCATTCTCATAGGTATCCCCGGTTCGGCTTCGGCTTCCGTTCTGCTCCTCGACGCCCATCAGATGGCCCGCAAGGGCCAGGGGGCGAGGGCACTATCGATCTCATTCCTGTCCTCGATGATCGGTGGTCTCATCGGCGTCGTTACCCTGACGCTGGCCATCCCGATCGCGCGCCCGCTGGTACTGTCTCTGGGCTCGCCCGAGATCTTCATGTTGACCGTGCTGGGTGTTGCATTGACGGCCATGCTGTCCAAGGGCCACGTACTCAAAGGACTCATCGCGGGCCTGTTCGGCATTCTTTTGGCGCAGATCGGCGGGGCGCCGACCTCACCGGAGTACAGGTACACCTTCGGTTCCCTCTACCTCACCGAGGGGCTGGGGCTTGTCGCCGTCGCCTTGGGAATTTTCGGGGTTGCGGAAATCATTTCTCTGGTGGCCCGCAAGGGTGCCATCTCCAGCGTGGAGGACCTCGGATCCGGCTGGGGAGAAGGAGCCAGGGATGTCGTCAAGCACTGGTTCCACGTTGTGCGCGCGTCCATGATCGGCGTACTGGTTGGCATCCTGCCGGGTGTGGGTGCGACCGCCGGCTCCTGGATGGCATACGGGCAGGCTCAAGCGACCTCTCGCGGGAAGAACAAGGGCAACTTCGGCAGCGGTGATCCCCGCGGGGTCATCGCCCCGTCCGCCGCCGGAAACGCGGTAGAGGCCGGTGCACTGATCCCGACCCTCCTCTTCGGCATCCCCGGCGCCGCTCCCTTCGCACTGCTCCTGGGCGCCCTGTTGATCTTCGGCATCGAGCCGGGTCCCCGAATCCTCACGAACAACCTCGATATCGTCTACGTCATCGTGTGGTCGTTCGCCATCGCGAGCGTGGTCGGTGCCCTGTTCTGCTTCCTTCTAGCCAAGCCCCTGGCCAAGCTAAGCTTCGTCCGCTTTCCGTTGCTTGCGGCGGCGATCATTCCGGTCCTGTTCATGAGTGGCTTCCAGGAACCCCTCGAGCTACAGGTCTTTTGGGTGATGTTGCTGTTGGGCGTGGCGGGCTGGGTCATGAAGACCTTCGACGTGCCTCGCGCCCCGTTCCTCATCGGATTCGTTCTTGCCATTCCGCTCGAACGCTATTACTTCCTCACCGCCAATCTGTATGACTTCACCGAATGGGTCACCCGTCCCGCGGTCCTAGTCATGATCGCGATCCTGGTCGTTCCGGCCGTGGTCAGCCTGGTCCAAAAACTGCGAGGAAAGGGTGAACCGGAGGGAACGATCCGTGAAGGAGCTGAGACCGGGGACTCGGTGGCCCCAACGTTCCTGTACCCGGTGGTTACTGCAGCGCTCCTGGCCCTGTTCCTCACAGGATTCGTCCTGGCGCAGTCCTTCTCAGAGGCAGCCGGACTGTTTCCGAAACTAGTCGGGGGGATCGGTGCGATCCTGTGCATCATCGCCCTCATGGTCGACATCCGGAAGCACCGAGCCGCCAAGCGGCTCGAAAGCAACCCGGACAGAAGCGCATGGCACCAGATGCTGCGCACAGTGGCCATCTCCCTGCTGTGGATCCTCGGCTACATCATGATCGTCTACGTCTTCGGAATGCTGGTCGGAACCATCATCTATGTGCCGGTGTTCCTGTGGCTGGTGGCCAGAGCGCGCATTCGCACGATTATCGTCTACCCGATCGTGCTCCTGGGGTTCCTTCTGGTCCTGCAGGAATACGCCCAGATCGTCATGCCCGTCGGTTACATCTATCTGGGCATCTGACCAGGATCGAAAAGGAAGAACATGAATTCATCCGACATCACCGTTGCCGTCCCGGTCGGCAACCAGCCGCGCGAACTCAACGTGGCCGTCATGCCCGGGGATGGGATCGGCCCCGAGCTCGTCCGCAGTGCGGTCCGGATCATGCAGGCCGCTTGCGCGATGACCGGTCTCACGCTCCATACCAGCGAAGAACGAGCAGGCGCCGAGTTGTACCGTGAGACCGGTTCGGCGCTGCTCCCCGGCGCTCTCGATCGGCTCCGCTCCGCGGACGGTGTGCTCAAGGGCCCCGTCGGTTTGCCCGAGGTGCGCAAACCCGACGGCACCGAGGGCGGCCTCCTGGGCGGCATCCTCCGGATCGAGTTGGACACCTTCGCCAACGTACGCCCGGTGCGACTCCTGCCCGGCGTTCGGGCTGCCACCACGGCCGAGCCCGGCTCCATCGACTATGTGATCGTGCGAGAGAACACCGAGGGGCTCTACCTGTCGCGCGGAGCCGGCGTGCGCAACTACCACGCGGCCTCGGATCAGATGCTGATCACCCGTGCCGGCACCGAGAGGGTTGTCCGCTTCGCGTTCGAGACTGCCCTGCGAAGGACCGGCGCCCCCCGTGATGGCGTCCGCCGGGTGACCTGCGTGGACAAGAGCAATGTCCTGCGCAGTTTCGCCCTGTTCCGGGAAGTCTTCGACGAGATGGCCACCGAGTACCCACAGGTCGAGGCCGACCACTGCTACGCCGACGCGGCCGCACACGCGCTCGTCACCGAGCCGGACCGTTTTGACGTGCTGGTAATGGAGAACTTCCTCGGCGACATCCTGAGCGACCTGGGCGCTGGAACCGTCGGCGGACTGGGCATGTGCCCCTCGGGGAACATCGGCGCAGACGCCGCCTACTTCGAACCCATCCACGGCAGCGCCCCGCTCATTGCCGGTCGCAACCTCGCTAACCCTGTGTCCCAGATACTTAGCGGCGCGATGCTCCTCAACCATTGTGGCCATCCCGGAGCCGCACAAAGCATCGAGTTGGCGGTCGAAACAGCCTTCGCCGACGGCCACATACCCATCCTGCCCACGGGATCCCCCACAACGGGAACCGAAGCAGTCACGGAAACCGTACTCGGATACCTACCATCCGCTGGACAGTGCATTCGGGATGAATCCCAAAATAAGAATCCCCGAAAGGAACCCTGATGAGCATCGTTCTGGCATATGTGCCACATACCCGCGGCGAAGCGGCCCTTCTGTTCGCAATCAAAGAAGCCTCCCTTCACCACACACAGCTGATAGTGGTGAACTCATCCCGCGGCGGGGCGCTCGGGGACCCGCACTTGGCTTCGGCCGAACAGTTGGACGCACTACGCGATCTGGGGGAAAAAGCGGGAATCGAGGTCGAGATCGAGCAACCAATCCGAAACGAGGACCCCGACTTTGAAGTGCTTGAGGCTGCCAAGAGGCATGGGGCGACCATGATCGTCCTTGCCACGCGTCGCCGCTCGACGGTGGGCAAATTCGTGTTGGGCAGCACGGCCCAGCGAATCATTATGAACGCCGACGTTCCAGTCGTCACCGTGAAACCAGCCCGTCCCTAAGTCCTTTACCCGAGAGCCATGCGCTCGCCTCACCGCGAACAGACAAGAATAGGAAACGCCCATGACCAGCAATCAGACCCATCAAATCACTCACGCCGACGTGATCGTCGTCGGAGGGGGCAACGCCGGCTTCTCGGCCGCCCACGCAGCGGCCGAGCGAGGCCGCTCGGTGGTACTCCTCGAGAAGGGAGAGGCGGACATGGCAGGCGGCAACAGCTACTACACCGCCGGGGCCACCCGCATCTCCCACGACGGCTTCGAAGGCATTCGCGATGTGGTGGAGCCCGACGACCGCCATCCACTGACCGAGGTGCCGCCGTATTCGCCCGAGGAGTACGCCGCAGATCTGGCCAAAGTGACCAACGGTAAGAACTATTCGGATCTGACGCAGGTGCTCGTCACAGAGAGCCAGCCGACTCTTCGATGGCTACACGGACTCGGGCTCAAGTACCGGCTGATGTACGAGCGCCAGGCCTACGAGCGGCCGGACGGCGGCTACCTGTTCTGGGGTGGTCTGCACATCGGCAACGTCGGCGGAGGCGAAGGCCTCATCGCCGACCACACCCGGGTGGCGCACGAGCTGGGCATCGACGTCCGCTACGGCCATGACGTGACCGGTCTGCTGGTCGAGAACGGCAAGGTGGTGGGCGCCGAGTTCACGGACTCCAACGGGCAGGCCGGGCAGCTCAGGTCCGAATCGGTGGTCCTGGCTGCCGGCGGCTTCGAGACGAACCCCGAGCTCCGCCGCGAACACCTAGGTGAGGGATGGGAGAACGCGAAAGTGCGAGGCACCCCCTACAACAACGGATCGCTCCTCCAGGCGGCACTCGATCTGGGGGCCGCTCCGGGAGGGGACTGGAGCACCTGCCACAGTGTCCAGTGGGACGCCTTCACCGAAAAGAACGAAAGCAACCGCGAACTCACCAACCGGCTCACGCGAGGGGGCTACCCGCTCGGCATCATCGTGAACACCGAGGGGAGGCGTTTCCTCGACGAGGGCGCCGACTTCCGCAACTACACCTACGCCAAGTACGGGGCCGAGATCCTCAAACAGCCCGGATCGATCGCGTACCAAGTCTTCGACGCCTCGCAGCGCGCCCTCCTGCGGAGCGAAGAGTACGACATGCCGGGCATCTCCGTGGAGAGCGCCGACTCGATCGAGGAACTCGCACGCAAGATCAATGTGGACCCCTCACATCTGGCCGCCACCGTCGAGGCATTCAACTCCTCTATCGACCTCAACATTGCCTGGGACCCCACCGTGAAGGACGGCCGGAAGGCCGAGGTCGAGCCGCCCAAGAGCAACTGGGCCGCCCCCTTGGAAACGGGCCCCTTCTACGCCTTCGCCGTCACCTGCGGAATTACCTTCACCTTCGGAGGCTTGAAGGCTGATACCCACGGCCGAGTCCTGAGGGCGGACGGGGAGGCCATAGATGGGCTCTACGTCTGCGGTGAGATGCTAGGTGGTCTCTTCAGCGAGAACTACCCGGGCGGGACAGGTTTGGCCGCCGGCATGGTGTTCGGTCGACGGGCGGGGCAACTAGCCTAAAGTTGGCCTCCCAATGCCTCGAACTGGAACGTGCGACCGCACCACAAGGCCCCAACGCAGGCCATGTGGTGCGGTCGCGGGATTATCCCGACAACCCGAAACCGACTAGTGGCGAATATGCCGGCGGATGGCCGCTGGCCGGGGACTCCCCTCTTGCGCAGGGCGTTCCCGGGTGCGCTGAGATCCATGAGCATGACGCCATGCCTTCCTACAAGGAAGAACCACGTCGTGCCTTCCGCGGTGCATTTCCCGCTCAGGCTCATCTTTGGTCGGAGGGCGCTCCGCGGGAATCGCGAAGATTCTCGACGGCGGGGGTGACACCTACTTCGCTGACCGCAACAGGACCAAGATTGGGGTCCTCCTCGTCTGGACCGAGGTCTTCTCGACTTGGGAAGAGCGGAGCGTCATCCGTCGTCTCGGAGTCCGCTTCAGTGGTCCCCGCGGAGGTATCGGCTGGATCCGGAAAATCTTCTGATGAACCGCCCATGTGTTGTCCTTTCGGTGCGTGGTGACGAGAGGAGTTACCTAACCACGATTCTGGTCGCTTAGGAGCCATTCCCCGATCCGGTTTGGACTGCCTGCCAGCGCTGACCCATTCGTTCTTAGAGTCTGCACGCGGCCGAGCCAGAATCCAAGCTCAGGGGAGGCCGCACCGTGGCGACACGTCCTCCCAGCTCGCCGACGCCTGCAATGGCCCGGGCTGAGCCAATCGGGCGGACGCACGGGAGTTTCCTGGGACTGTCAGGCTGTTTATGTCGAATCATCAGCCGTTGACTGTCAGGATGAACTCTAAAACCTTGCGCGACGGGTGTCCAGAATCGAGAAAACTGATCCTAACCTGACGCGATTTGAAGGCGTCCCTGACGTCAGGCTGGGGCGTACTCCATCCTGACGCCCACCCGTTGGGGCTATGCCGATAGGTGACGGGCGCCGAGGAGTAGGTTCGTGGTGCGCCGACCAATTCTCCCGTCATTCCAGAGTCCTCGCATTCCCGTATGGCCCGCCCGTAAAACTGCCACCTCATCGACCTGGCCGCAGGAGTACGTCGCGATGAGCTCCATATTGATCTGATCTCACCGGGCGTCCGGCCCCCGACCTCGCGGCCCCAGTTCGACCAGGCACTCGACGCGCTGGTCGATGGCCGGGCCGCCGTAACGGCAACTTGGGTCTAAACGGGCTAATCAGACGGCAAATAGACGTATGCCCAAAGGTCCTCCGAGACCTTAAAAAGCCGTGCGCCGATTTCATCAAGCTCGTCTAGTCCAAGCAAACTGGACTCCCAGACCGGACTCCGCCCATCCGGCGCGGGTCCGTTTTTCCGTCGGCGAGAGAAGACCGTTTTGCCTCCGAACATGAGTTCTCCCACGCTCGCATGCAGGATCCGATTACGTTGCACTAGGGCTGCCCTTGCTTCCGTGAGCATTGCCAGGACTTCGACCCTGTCCTTGTCGATGGTTGTCGTTGAGTCAGTGACCAATTTCCTTACAAGTTCGATTACCGCTGACGCACTCATGTTTGCAGTCACGGCGTATCCAATTTCGTAGTCGTCGGTGTTGATTAACCGGGCACACAGGTGCACAAGGTTCTGTTCCACGCTCGCGGCCCAGATAGCGATGCGGCCTACAGCGGCTTCTCCCTCGGAGGTCGTGCCGACGTACGCGCGGTGCCCCTGCATTTCCGTCATTGCTGGGTCTGTACTCATTGCTCGGGCGCACCTTCCTCGGTTGCCTTCTTAAGCCGTAGCAGATTCGGGTTGGGCTGTATCAAGACGCTTGTGAATGTAGGAGAACAGAGACATGGCGTCGAGGAAGTCGTTCAGGTCCTCTTCTCGATGGATCCGGTTGGAATGCGCTCGGGGGTTGCGATAGTGGCCGTGAACGCCGACTAGGAGACTACGGAACCCTTCGTGCTCGATTTGGTCAGATTCGGTGAGGTAGTCGTTGATGAACAGTCGTGGGGCGGTTCGGTTTTTGCCGTCTCGGTGTCCGAACGCTGCGTTGTACAGGGCCCAGCCATCACCGATCAAGCCCGTCATTTCGCGGACCCTGTTGGGAATGCTCTTTGCGGCTTCGCTGATCGCGTGGAACAGGGACTTGTTCACGAGTTCTTCTGAGCAGTAGGTGAAGAGCAAGTCGTGGACGGCCCGGTGTCGTAGTTCCGTGTGAAGGCGCCCGGCCAGTTTTGCACCTTCGCTTAGTGTGGTCGCCTTAGCCAAGGCGCGGGCTATCCGTCCTTTTTCGTTGACCACGAGCTTGTGGAAGATCATCACCTCGTTCAGCTGCTGCCGAAGATCCTCAAACCGTTGCCGGTCTTTAACGTAGCGTTCCGGGGCCATGGCGCGGGTGATAAACCGGATAAAGATCCTGCCGTCGAGGCGCTGCGCTCCATACAGTGCGTCGAAGAGGCCTGTCCGCTTGTTGACGTTGCGATCCCGGGCCTCTGTCCCAATGCTGCCGAGCAGCTTGTCGATCTCAGCGCCAGAGAGTCCTGGCTCCTGGGTTTGCCCGAGAACATCGCAGACCGCTTGGACCAGGCCGTAGGAGTATCCTTCTGTCGGTTCCGAGCTCAATTCAGGCCACCCGCGATCCGGACGTGGTACTACCGGCGACCGCGGCGCTCTGGGCCAGGAGGCCGAGATAGCGGTACACCGTGGCCCGGCTGATGCCCAGCAGCTTCGCGATCTCCGGCGGCGTCAACCCGGCCTCCCGGTATTGGCCGGCCTGCCGCACCTTCTCGCTTTCGGGCGTGACGCCGGGCCGTCCGCCCCTGCGGCCTCGTTCGGCCGCCGCCGCAAGTCCGGCGCGGGTGCGTTCGGCGAGCTGGTCGCGCTCGAGCTGCGCGAACGCGGACATGATCGTCAGCATCGCCTTGCCCATCGGGCCGGTGGTTGCGATCCCCTCCGTGAGGGACCGGAAGTGGACGCCCCGGGATTCGAGCGAGTCCACGAGTTCGAGCAGGTGACGAGTGCTCCGTCCGAGCCGGTCGAGCTTCCACACCACCAGCTCGTCCCCAGTCCTGGCGTTCTCCAGCAGCTTGTCCAGCTGCGGTCGTCTTGCTTGGGTGCCGCTGACCCCGTGGTCCGTGTAGACCTTCAGGCACCCGGCGCCGTCGAGCGCCCGCGTCTGCAGGTCCGCGTTCTGTTCTAACGTGCTCACGCGTGCGTACCCCAAACTTGCCACTGTGCCCCGTCTCAATAACTCGATCAATTCCGTCTAGTTGAGACGTTAGCGAATGAGACAGTGTATTGAGACGCGACGCGCTGATCCGATCGGCAGCGGATGGCGGAGATGGCGCGGATCCGGGTTTCGCCGGGCGGCTCCTCCATATGCACCGCTACGATGTCTCATCAAACGAACGTTTTCTGAGACCAAGAAAAGTCCGCGAACAGGAAGTGACAGGGCTTCCTCTCTACTTGTGAGGTACCGCAACAGAAACTAAGCCAGAAACGAGACACTTCAGCTCCCCCGGATACTCAGGAGACCGTCCCTGAAGCGCGGTAGATGCTGGGCCGCCACTGCCGCCATCACTACCGGCATCCCCTTGCCCGCGTGGGCCATCAAAAGTAACCGTGCTCCTCGGCGATGTACTCCAGCGCCGGTCTGGTTGGCCTCGTGACACTTGGTGTCGGCCGTTGCTTGGTGACGTTCAAAGTTGGCCCGCCCTCACCTCGAGTGTTATCCTCACCACACTCCGGCCGCTTTGCCCCTAAGCGGCCTGCCGTCTGCAAAGGGAGTACCAGTGACGACGATGTCCACGGTCAGCAATGAGATGGTTAACGACTTCTCGACGAGCCATCTTCCGTGGCGACTGAACGTCCGGCGCGACGCCGTGTTGGAGCATAAGACCGTGCTGCTCGGAGGACCATGGGCCGTGGATTGCCGGTTGGGCGGAATGACCGGCCGCCGCGATTCCAGGGAGATCGAACGCACTGACGGCGAGTACGTCGCCGTCCTCCTGGTGCGGCAAGGTCGCGAGACGTTCACGCAGAGCGGCCGGGCAGCCGAGATCGCTCCCGGCTACGCGGCCCTCTGGGACGGGGTCCGGCCCAGCGAGTGCTTCAGCAACGGGACGCTCGTTAAGACCACCTTGTTCCTGCCCCGCGACCTCTGCCGCGACGCAGTGCCCCAGCTGGAGACGCTGGTCGCCCGCCCCTTGCCACCATCCCCGAGCCTCCGGCTCCTCTTCGACTGGCTGCGGACCTTGAAGACGATGAAAGGACTGGACGGCGACGCAGCTGCCACCGCGGGACGCGTCGCCATCGACCTGCTGTCCTCGGCCATCGGCGCCTCGCCCGGCCTGACATTGGATACACGGGCCATCCGGTTGATGGAGGTCAAGGCCTTTATCGACGCGAATCTCGGCGACGCCCAGCTCACCGTGGACGACATAGCCCGCGCCAACGCGGTGTCCACCAGGTATTTGCACATGTTGTTCCAAGGCAGCGGGGAAACCTGCCGCCAATACCTGATGTGCCGGCGTCGCGAAACGGCCAACCGGCTCCTTCAGTCGAGCGGTCCGCTGTCCATCACGGAGATCGCACACCGGACCGGCTTCGACAACCCCTCGTCCTTCAGCCGCGCCTACCGCGCGGCCTACGGTCGATCGCCGCGGGAGGCCCGAGGCGCGCGCAGCTGAATGTGAGCCGCGCAACACTCTGCGCGCGGGGCACACTGTTGTGCGCACCGCGACAAGTTCCGCGCCCGGATTCCTTCGATACTTGCTAGCAACCGAGGAAACGTCTCCCCGTATCGAAGGAGCCCCCATGTTGCCCACGACCATCACCACCAGCGGCCCCGTCAAGCACGGCGCCCTGTTCCAGCCCGGGCGGATCGGGCGGATGGCGCTCAAGAACCGCTTCGTGCAGTCGCCGATCTTCACCCAATACGCCGGGACGTCCGGGGAGGTGACCGACCGGCTCATCGAGTATTTCCGGGAGCGGGCACGCGGCGGGGCCGCCCTGCTCATCACGGAGAACACGTCCGTCGACTGGGAGGTCGGCCGCACGGTGGGCCACCCGATCCGGATCGACCACGACCGGTTCCGGTCCGGCCTGGCTGACCTGGTGGAGGCCGTGCACAACGAAGGCTCGAAAATCGCCGTCCAGTTGCACCACACGGGCCGGCAGAACTCGCAGGGAAACACCGAGGGCAACGTGCCGCCGATCGCTCCGACGGCGGACATCACCAGCGCCTTCGGAACGGCGCCGCGCGCCATCGAGCTCCACGAGATCCCGGGCCTGATCGAGAAGTACGCCCACGGAGCCCGCCGTGCGAAGGAGGTGGGTTTCGACGCGGTCGAGCTCCATGGGGCGCACGGGTACCTCCTCCAGCAGTTCCTCTCCCCCAAGACCAACAAGCGCACCGACGAGTACGGCGGCTCGCTGGAGAACCGTGCCCGCTTCGCGCTCGAGGTCGTGCGCGCTGTCCGCGAGCAGGTCGGACCCGACTACCCGGTGATCTACCGGTACAGCGTCGAGGAACCCTACGAGGGCGGACTGTCCATGGAGGACGGCCTCGCGTTCGCCGGGATGCTGGAGGAATACGTCGACGCCCTCGACGTCTCGGCGGGCAACTACGACACCGCGGCCACGCTGCTGCCGATGGTCCCTCCGGGCAACCTCCTGCACTACGCCAAGGCCGTCAAAAAGCGCGTGTCCGTCCCCGTCATCGGCGTCGGACGCCTCGTCTGGCTCTTGGACGAGCTGAACGCCGACGTCGCCGCCGGGGAACTGGACTTCGTCGCCATGGGACGCGCGGCGCTGGCCGACCCGACCATCGTTGACAAGACCCGCCGCGGCGAGACCGCGCACATCCGCCGGTGCCTCGCGGTCAACGAGTGCATCTCCCGGTGGATGTTCAACGGGCAGCGCACCCAGTGCGTCATCAACCCCGCCCTGTCGCAGGAGAAGCGGGCAGCGGAGGCCCGCCGCCCGGCGCCAGTCGCCAAGCGGGTCCTCGTCGTCGGCGCCGGTCCCTCCGGATGCGAGGCGGCCATCCTGGCCGCCGATCGCGGCCACGCCGTGACGCTGGTGGACCGCGCGGAGGAGATCGGCGGCCAACTCCGGGCATGGGCCGCGGCCGAGGTCCTGAACACGGAAATCTCCACGCTGATCGCGTTCTACAGCGCCGAACTGCAACGCACCGGTGTGGAACTGCGCCTCGGAGACGAGGTTGGCGAGGCCGACCTCGCCGGATACGACGCCGTGCTGCTGGCCACCGGAACCACGGCCGACCAGGCGCCCGAGGGGTCCATCGACGCAGTGGAGATGCTGTCCACGCGCCGGGCGCCCGACGCAGAGCGGATCACCGTCCACGGCGACACCGAGATCGCCCTGTTCGCCTCGCTCTGGCTCGCCGAACAGGGCCGTGACGTGACGTTGAGTTCCCCGGGAAGCGACGTCGGCGTGGACACGAACGACATGCAACGCACCTACCTGAGCGAACTGCTCGCGGCCAGGAACGTCGCCATCCTCACCGACCAGCCGGCCCCCTCGGGTCCGGGGGTGGTCTGGGCACAGGACCGCGTGTCCAGCGACGTCATGTCCGGGGCCGTGGACGACCACCGCGTGCGCACCATCGGCACCCGGGCGCGGGGCGGCCGGATGTACGAGGCAACCCAGTCCGGCTTCTGGTCCGCGGCCCAGGTATAGAGGAGATCACATGAGCATCCGAGCCATTGAGCACATCGGCATCACCGTACCGGACCTCGAGCAGGCCACCCGCTTCTTCGCCGACGCCTTCGGGGCCGAGAAGATCTACGACATGCTGGACGAGCCGCTGGCCGGTCCCGCAGTCGAAGCCGGACTGGGCATTCCCGCCGGCGCAAGGATCGAGGCGATCCGCATGCTTCGCCTGGGAGAGGGGCCGAACCTCGAACTCTTCACCTACTCCGGCACCGACCAGAGAGAACCCGTCGTCCCCAGCGACTACGGTCTGCAGCACTTCTGCGTCTATGTCGACGACATCGACGCGGCCGCCGAGCGGCTGCAGGCCGCCGGCGGGCGGCTGCTGGGTCCGCCCGCCGACCTCCCGGGCGGCGATGCCGGACAGGGCAACCGGTACCTCTATGCGCGCACCCCGTGGGGCAGCACCGTGGAACTCGTGACCTACCCTTCCGCGCAGGCCTACGAGGCCCGCACACCGCTGAGGCGGTGGCGGCCCCGCGCAGACGCCGACGCCACACGGCAGGAAGGGTAGCGGACAGTCGATCCTGGTCCACGGCGGCATGGTCTCCAATTGATATGTAGTTTGCTTCCTGTCAAGGGGGCATGGGTGGGCGCCGCTGGACGAAGGTGTGGTCGAAGCGCCCACTCCCGAGCAGGACGGACACGAAAACGGGCGGTCCCAGGCAAACCAGCCTGGGACGACATCGACAACGCCATGGTGCTCGGCCACAAGCACCCCACCGGACCGCTGCGGACCACCGACATCGTGGGCCTGGACATGCGCCTGGGCATCGCCGAGTACCTGCACTCCACCCTCGGGGACCGCTTCGCCCCGCCCCGGATCCTCCGCGGCAAGGTCGCCCGCGGCGAACTCGGCCGCAAGACCGGCCAGGGCTTCTTCGACTGGAGCTAAAGGACAACTCTCCGCCCTCCGGGGTGGCGATAACCGCATATATGACCACTGCCCTCTCGGACCTCTGGAGGTGTGCACTAGCTTTGGTCAAAAACGCGGCGGGCCGACCAAGCCAGACCATCTGGCACGCCGGCGCTCCGATCTCACCGCTGACATCCCTGAGCTACGAAAAGCCGTGGAACATGAAAGGCCATATCTCGCCGCTGGCTGTGGTGAGTTCGTACATCGGGCGACGGCGGATTCGGGTCTTGGTCGGCATCATGATCGCCCGGCCGTCGCAGAGGCGCCGGACTTCCCGCAGCGCCTCGGTGGCGAACCCAGCGAGCTCCTCGTCGACGTCCATGATGAAGTCCATGTAGACGAAGTCTTGCCGGTAGAACAGCTCGAAGACGTCACCTCGGGACAGCATGCGGAAGTGATCGCCGACGGCGGAGGTCGTCTCCAACAAGACCTCAGGGTGAACGATGGTGACCTCATAGGGCAGGTCGCCGAGCTCGGCCACGGCCGCCGCACGGAACGTGTCGGCGACGAACTGGTGGTACCGCTCGGCATCCTTCATCCCTTGCCCTCGTTTCCTGGCGCGGCGGAGCCAACCTGGCATAGGAATCAGCCCGATTGGGGCCTCCCAGCCGCTCGAGTCAACCACCGTGCCGTCATCGAGTTCGACGTCAAGGTGCTTGCGTCCGGGAGCACTGTATTGCTTCCACCTGCCGGCGCACACGGCCTGTGCAATCCGTTCGATCATCACGAGGGAGTCATCGTTCCAGTCCAACTCCCACCGATTGGCGCCGTCCCCGAAGCTCAGCAGCAGTTCGTTCCCGTCGATGCAGAGCAGGAAAAGCTGTGGTTCGCTCCCCTTTGCAGGCTGGAACTCGGCCCCAGCAAATACCGGCGCGTCGGCCGCGGTGGACCGATGAGTCTCCACGACATTTGCCTCGCCGTCGAGACTGGAGCGGAGGCCCTCAAGGAGGGATTCCCACCTGACGGCGACCTCATCCAATGCACACTCCAGAGCGCCGCTTCTCGACCGTCGTGCTGTTCATGAGGTCACGCTACCTTGGCCCAGAATTCTTGCAGTACCAGAGGCAAGCCCCGCCAGCTTCATCCGCCAGACGTACCAGTAGTTGTGATCGTACGCAGTCACCGAGACGCCTTTCCGGCATTAGTTCTGGAACGCGGATCATAGGCGCGTCGCGTCTTGCCGCCACCCCGCGCAGGGCGTCCTACAACCAAGGAACTGGAACACCCGTATCGGCATTAGGGATGGGGAATTGCATTCGGTTTCTGGAAACTGCGGCGACATGCCGTCGGTGTCACCGGTTCAGAACACTCGCGTCATTGCGGAAGGAATCTACGCGGATTCACTGTGGTTGTGGGTCGTCTGCGAGCATCACGCAGCGACTGGTACGAGTCCTTGAAGGAATACGCGGATAACGTCAGAATTTACGTCCAATTCGTCTGCAGCCTCACGGATCCTGACTCGGCCACTACCGCCGAAGAGCGCCTTCTTGAGCAGCTGAGAGCTTTCCCTTACGATGCCTCCGGGCTCGCTTGACCGGTAGCCGGCATCCGATAGTGAGATACACATCGTGCGATACTGCCAATCGCTGAGGAGGTGCAGTTCATGCAGGCGGTGAGTCATCGCCATAGCCGAGACCTTCCAGTAGGAACGGGCTGCCAGCACACGCTCAAGGCTCGCACTGGCCATTGACTGGGCATATACGGCACTTCTCGGCATCAACAGACTTGCTGCGAAACGGTTGGCTTCCATCTCCCGGACTTTTGACTCGCTTGCCTCCATATTGTCTTCCGAATGAAGCACCAAGTGCCCAAGTTCATGAGCCGCGTCATAGCGCTGCCTTTCCCCGGATTTGGATGTATTCAAGAAGATGTACGGAACGCGATCGCGGGAAAAACAAAAGGCATCTATGTCACTGTGCTCATGCCTCAAGGCGACCACCCGCACACCTTTGGCCTCGAGCAGGTGGATCAAATTGGCTATGGGCCGATCGCTTAGATTCCAGGCACGCCGCAGAAAATCGGCCGCATGCTCCGGAGAAAGGTTCTCGATCGGTGGAATGTCTGGATCGGGAAGTTTGAACCGCGACTCTAGGAGGCCAAAGAACTCGACAGCCAGACTCGCATCGGCGAGCACGGCATCGCGCTTGGTTGCCGTGGTCCTGCTGAGCTTGCGGAAACTCGCCGACATGGTTGAAACGGGATCAATTGATTCTCGCTCGAAGAACGCTGGCGGAAGAGCGAGCGCATCCGCCAGCCTTTGTAGATTCTCGGGCGTGGGCGGGAACTTGCCGCTTTCATAATTGGTCAGGGAGCGCAGCGAGACTCCACTTTCGTTCGCCAGCTTGGTCAGACTTAGTCCAAGGCGCTGACGAGCCAGGCGAAGGCGGGAAGGGTTGAACATCTGTAATGCCTTAATACCTAGCGAGGCTCCACGGGAACATCGACTCCGAGTGTCTCGTCATCAGGCGAGTCGAAAACCGACATGTCATCGAACGGGAGGAAGGGAATCGAGATGCGATCGCTCCAATCATTGACGATGCCAGCGGGGGACATTGATTGTGGACGTAGTAGTTCGAGCTTGAGGCCTTGGTCCGTCTTTTCGTGGACCAACATCCAGAATGGCGCCGCCTCCGCGGCGGCCACTAGCTCATGATTGCCTCCCGTGTCGCCAATCTCGAAAAGGGCCGGCCAGCTCTCGGCGGCATCCAGCGAAGCGCGCGTTGCCTTTCCCTTCCGGCCGGTCCTCGGCTTCTTGCGGGGGTGCCGCTCTCCCACGTTCGTAGCAGCCGCCAGCGTGAACGAGATTAGTCCTTCCGGGTGGAGCAGTCTTGGCTGATGGTCGACGTAAACGAGCTGCCATCCGTCTTGCGACAACCTAAGCGCGAACTGTTCCATGCCGTTGTGATAAAGGTCGGTGCCTGGCGTCGATCGCAGAGCAAGGCGACTACGACCATTCGCCGTTGAAAGTGCCGGACGAAAGGCATCGTGAATCATGGTTGCCGACAGTCCCAGCAGCTCGAGGCGTTCGTCCTCGGAGTGTGGTTCGGCAACGAGCAAGAGCGTCTTTCCGGCCATGTGGCTTCATCCCCTTTATTGCGCATAAACCTACCACACTTGTGGTCGGAAAACGCGCAACACCTAGGGCACCAACCTGCGGCAGGGGATTCAGTCGCGGGATGGAAGGCTCGGTGTTGTCCAAGAGGGCGATCCAGCCTGTTCGAGATCGACAAGCCGGTAACGCTTACGGCGACGACGGATCCATGTGTCGTCGCCATAAATCTCCTCCGACGCAATTAGAAGACCCAGTTCCATCAGTTCCCGTGTGGCACGCGTCCAGGTGTCGTCGGACATCCCATACTGACGCTTGCGGTGCCCGTCCATGACCTCTCCTATGGGCTTACCCCCCGTTAGCTCACGCAAAGCGACGTAGACGGCAAGTGAGCGTCCGTTGAGCCTGAGGATCCACCCGTCCGACCAAAGCTCGATGGGCAAGGTCATATAGCGACGTTCATACCCCTTGGCCCATTCTTCGCCGGTTCCATCGGGCGAGAGAAGCCGGAAGCTGGGCGCCTTCCCGGGCTCTTGATCGCGAACAAGGAGCCGGTTCCTTTCAAGCCACCTAAGGGCTGCGGCTACCTGGCGCGGCCCCGTGTCGATTGGCAATGAAAGCATGCGCGCCAAGCTCAGCGACGTCCTGGCGGGAAGCGTGTAAGGGTGTTTCGTGGCCTGCATCGCAAGGGTCAAGTAGAGACGCAGGCGGACTTCGCCACCCCGCCCTCCTTTCATCAACCGGGCCAGCGGCGGGAGATCCCCGTCGGAGCGCACGAAGGACACGGGAAACTGGACTGACGACTTTCGCTTGGCCTTCTTTACAGCGCGTCTTAGGGACGCCAGGGCGTCAATAGGTTCCTGCACGGATTCTCCAAAAGTCGTTGTCGCTTGTAGCGGACTGACCAGATATACCGGGGGTCCCTGGGATACTGGGGGTCCTAGTATTACTTCCTTTAATACAATCCGCCAAAAACGTCTCCTGAATCCGCTGCAAAGGCCTTATCGACCCGCTTGTAACAGCACTTATATCCGCTTCAAACGCGCGCTGTATCCGCTCCGTACGTGGGGGTCTCCAACTTGTCTCCCCAGTCGCCAAGCCGGATGATTGACGACGGGTCACGGAGGACACGCCCAATACTCAGGTGTTGCCGCCGGGACCGATTCGACAATAAGCGGCACGTCCGTGCAGCCTTGGGCGTGCATAGGGTCGCGGAGAAGCAGGGGACATGGAAGAAGCATCAAGCGAGAGTCACGCAATCGTCGCGTGGGGCGACGAGAGTATGCGCACCGTCGGAGTTAAGACCCCCCTGTACCTTCTTGGCGCCGCCCTGGCCGATGCCCCTAGTGCAGACATCGCGCGCGAATCCATGCGCGGCGTCCACAAATCGGGCCTCAAGCTACATTGGAGGGAACTGGAGCACAAGGACAAACTGCAGTCCGTCCAAGCCATCGCGAATCTGAGACTCGACCATATTGTCATCGCTGCCAGCCCGCTAGATCCCAAGCGTCAGGAACGCGCTCGCGCCAAGTGCTTGGAACGCCTCTGTTGGGAGATCGAAGGCCGTGGCGGGAAGAGTCTTTTCCTGGAAGCTCGAACAGACTCGCTTAACAAGCGGGACCGCGCTCTCATACCTAGGCTCCGTGGAGCACAGGCTCTCCCGGTTGGGCTCCACGTTGATTGGCTTTTGGGATCGTCCGATCCCATGCTGTGGATCGCAGACCAAGTCGTTGGAGCCTATGGTGATGCACTTGCCGGCAATGACGAGTATCTGGAAGTCGTGAAGAAGGACGTCCTCATCGTGCCCATCGGCATATAAAACGCGAAAGCCAGGTCCCGTCACAACGGCGGGGGTCCTGGCTCCACTTCTTCCACCCCGCAGGATGGAAGCTCAAGAACAGTGTAGAGGCAAGAACAACCAACATCAATCGATAGGCCGTCGGCCACCGAGCTGGACCCCTGGCTCGGACGCTTCTGACATCCGGCGAATCCAGGTCCTTCCCGTGGGTCAGAATCTGTCCGCCACGTCCGACGTTCGCGGACTCGAAGCACGCCCCGCTGGAGGGACCAGTCGCGCGCACCCCTTCCAGTCATACTAAGTCTCCGTGGCCTCATATACTCGTTTTATGAAAGCTTTGACGCCAGCTGAAGTGTTCATTCCAGGTGGTATGCCCCAAGTGACATACGTGTCACGCGAACACCTCGGGATCGAAGGTCAAGTGGCCGAATGGGCGAACGGCGCACATACGTCGCTGCTATCCGTATCAGGACCAACCAAAACCGGTAAGACCGTCCTATTGAAGCGGTTCTTCCGCGAAGGGATCTGGCTGTCCGGGGGGGCCTTGGAGACCGCTGATGAGTTCTGGGCTTCCATCTGCGACGAGTTGGAGGTCTTCACCGATATCGACCTCTCGGCCGGCAGTTCCAAACAACACACTGCCGGTCTCGAGGGTGGCCTCAACGGCGGTTTCGTCAGCGGTAGCGGCACGGTTGGTGACACCACTAGTACTCAGCGCGACGTCTCCCGCGGCCGAACACGCTCGACAAAGTCGGCCGCTCGGGATGCCCTACTAGACAATAAGCCGTTCGTCATTGTCGACGACTTCCACTACGTGCCGCAAACGGAACAGGCCAAGATCGTCCGCGGCCTGAAGGACCTAGTCTTCGAGGGGCTGCCGGTCATGCTAATTGCCGTTCCCCACCGCGCCTACGACGCGGTGCGCGTCGAGAAGGAGATGACTGGGCGCGTAGACAGCGTTTCGCTCGGGCAGTGGGAGGAAGAGGATCTCGTTCAGATTGCCACCCTCGGCTTCGATACTCTCTCACTGGACATTTCGAACTCAATTGCAAAGCGTTTAGCGGCGGAGAGTTTCGGCAGCCCCCATCTCATGCAGGCGCACTGCCTTGCCCTCGTTCGAACGGTCCCGCAAGGCAGCTCTAAGGTGAGTGAACCGGACTGGGAAAAGTTCTTCCGTGCCCGCGCCGCGGCCGCTTCCAAGACCGCCTTCGACCTTCTCAAAAACGGACCCCGGCAGAGGAACGACCGAAACATCCGCCTGTTGAAGGACGGACTGGAAACCGATATCTACGGCGCGGTCCTAGCGGCAATCGCCAGCACGGGTCCGCGCACCTCGTTGCAGTACGAGGATGTTCGTGCTGCACTGAAGAACGTTTTGGACTCCGACCTGCCGCAGCGCCATGAAATTACAAACATCCTGGACCAGATGACCAAGATTGCTCGTGACAGGATTGAGGGCGAACCGGTCCTTGAGTACGACAACGAATATTCAATGCTCTATATCGCGGACCCGTTTTTCGCCTACTACCTTCGATGGGCACCGGAATCATTGAAAGAGTTGAGCGTTCGCCCGAAGTAAGTGACATCGGACCGGGGGCGCGTTCCCTCGGTGGCTTAGGTGACGGCGCCAGTCGTGCGGCGCTTCGTCGTCGCCGCCACCCCGGTCAACCGACACAAGGAAGCACGCCGCCGCATGAAGGAAGCGCCGCCAGTTGCGCCCGTGACACGGACGGCCTGACGCCGCCGATTCCTCGATCGTCCCATGCGGGCTCCATTCCGTCGGTTCCGGCGCATAAGCTCCGGCCATGACCGAACAACTACTCGCGTTCGTCGTTGCCTGGATGGACACCCCCATGGGCGTAACCGTGGTCGGCGCGATCATCGTCTTCATTGCAGTGAGCACTATCAAATGGGCGACCACGAGCGTTCATGCCCTCTTCACGGGCATACCCAAGAGGTTCGAACGATGGCTCAACCGCCAACAGAACATGCTCTAGTGCCAGAGGTCAGACACGCACGGAGGGAAATCCGCTCGGCCCCGACAACCGGCCCTGGTACCAGGTCGCCTTTGCGGAAATCAGGACCGGGCACATCCTGGCATCGCTCGCTCCCGAATGGGCGGTTCTGCACGCCGTCCCGGTCGGCGCCGGCACCGCGGACATCGACCATGTGCTGATCGGTCCGGCAGGAGTCTTCACGCTCAACACCAAGGACCACAACAACAGAGCGTCTGGGTAGCGGCTGCAACAGCATCTATGACGTTGCAGCCGCTCGAGGCGCTTTCGTGCGCGGCGGCGTTCGTTCCAGCCGCTTGATAATGTGAGGCTCATCCTATTGAAAGGCAGCTGTGGCGCGTCGACGAGGTTTCCTGGCAGAAATGCAGCACCAGAACAGGCTGGCCGAGCAACGCCAGCGTGCCGCCGCGCGGGAACGCGCGGCGGCGGTGCGGCGCAGCGAGCAGGCGCACAGGGCCGAAGAGCGAGCCATGCTCGCAGCGGGACGCGCCTCCGAGGCCGACCGCAAGCGCCTGGAAAAGGAGGCCGCCGCCGCGCACGTAGCTTCCCGGCAGGCCGAGGTCGAGGAGCTCAACGCCGAACTGGCCGCCACGTTCGACAGCGTCGACACGCTCCTCGAGGCGACCCTGGACGTGGACGACTACGTTGACCTCAAGGACCTGCGCCGGACCGTCGAGCACCCGCCGTTCCCCCGTGGAGACCTGAGAAACCCCGTCCCGGCGCCCACGCTCATCCCCGACCCCCTCCCGCCGGTCCTCCAGCCTCCGGCCCCGCCGACCGGGATCTTCGGTCGGAAAAAGAAGCTCGCCGAGGCACAGGCGCAGTCCGAGGCGGAGTACGAGCAGGCCCACGCCGCTTGGGACCACGAGATGCAGCAGCTTCCCGGCAGGCGTCAACAGCTGGCAGACCAGCACGACGCCCAGGAACGGGCACGCCAACAGGCGCTGAAGGTCGAGGTCGACCGCTACAAGGAAGAATGCGCGCAGCGCGAGCGGGAAACCTCCGAACACAACGCCTCGCTCGAGCAGTTCATGGCGAACCTCAGCTACGGGGCCGTCGACGCGGTGCAGGAGTACATCGGGATCGTTCTGGCGAACTCCGTGTACCCGGACGGTTTCACCGTGGAGCACGAGGCCCAGTTCGATCCGGAGAACGCCGAACTCTCCCTGCGGGTCCTGATCCCGGGCCCGGACACAATCCCCGCGATCAAGTCCTACCGCTACGTCAAGGCCAGCGACGAGATCACCCCGGTCTCCCTTTCCCAGAAGGACGCGAAGGACCGCTACGCGGGTGTCGTCCACCAGGTCGCCCTCCGGACCCTGCACGAGGTCTTCGAATCGGACCGCCGCGGACTCGTCCAGAGCATCGCTCTCGAAGTCGGCACCGAGACGGTCAACCCGGCCACCGGCCGGGAAACCTACATCCCGCTGGCAGCGGTGGGCGCCCCCCGCGACACGTTCTCCGAACTCGACCTGTCCGCGGTCGTCCCGGCTGCCACACTGGAACACCTCGGCGCCTCCGTCTCGAAGAACCCGCTCGGCCTCGTCCCGGCCAACAGCACCGGCGTTCGCCGCTCCTGATGGCAGCCACCGAACAAGCCCTGGTGTTCAACCCACCCCCGGGCTGGCCCCAGCCGCCCCGCGGCTGGCGGCCTCCCGTGGGGTGGACCCCGGACCCAGCGTGGCCCGACCCGCCGGAGGACTGGCAGCTGTGGCTGCCGCCCGAGGGCTCCGTACCCGCCGAAGCTGCCACAGACCCGGCCCCCTCCGTGCCCGCCCGTCCGGGCACCCCGCCCGAGTCCGCCAGAATCGCGCTGCTGGAGGCGGAGAACGCCGCGCTGCGGCAGCGGCTTTCCGAAGCCAACGCCACCACCGGGGACTACGTCGAACTCGACGATGCGCGGGTACTGCAAGAAGTCGGGATCTACCGCTACCACCACCCCCTGGAGAACGCCGCGTCGTTCCGGGACCGCCTCGACGAGATCGAGGCCCGGATCGCCGAGCTCGTGAAACTCGGCGGCGCGATCGTGAAGTCCAACCTCTTCACTTTCGACAACTCGCTGGCCAAGGGCCGACGGATGTCCGAGGACCTGGCCAAGCTCATGCTCCGCGCCTACAACGCCGAGGCCGACAACAGCATCCGGTCGCTGAAGGTCGGGAACGTCGTGACCGCCAAACGCCGGCTCGAAGCCTCCCGGACCGCCATCGCGAAGCTCGGCGCCATGATGGAAATGCGCATCAGCGACGACTTCCACCACCTGCGCAACGAAGAGATTGAGCTCACCGCCGACTGGCTGATGAAGAAGCAGGAGGAAAAGGAAGCCGAGCGCGAAGAGCGGGCCCGGCTGCGCGAGGAACGCCGTGTCGAACGCGAACTGGCGGAGGAACGCGCCCGGCTCGATAAGGAACGCAGCCACATCCTGAACACACTGAACGCGCTGCGCGCCGCGGGTCAGGCAGACAGCGACTTGGAGCAGCGCCTGGCGAGCATCGACGACGCGATCACGCAGAACGACTTCCGGGCGGCGAACATCCGCGCCGGCTACATCTACGTGATCTCCAACCGCGGAGCCTTCGGCGAGGACGTCGTCAAGATCGGCCTCACACGACGTCTCGAGCCCACCGAACGCGTCACCGAACTCGGCGGAGCGTCCGTGCCGTTCCGCTTCGACATCCACACGCTGTTCTTCTCCGAGGACGCCGTGACACTCGAGAACGAACTCCACAAACACTTCGCCGCCAGACGACTCAACCAGGCCAATTCCCGCAAGGAATTCTTCTTCGCCACCCCGTCCGAGGTGCGCGAGGTCCTGCTGGAGAAGGTGGGGAACCTGCTGGAGTTCAACGAGGACGCCGCGGCAACGGAATATCTGCAATCGCTCAACCAGTGGCCAGCGCGACCGGGCCAAACGGCGGGAATCCAGGCCTAACCGGATTTAGGTTTGCGCATGCTTCGGCCTGTGCCGCACCAACAACGGACAGTCCCGGCCGGGGCGCCGCGATCTACGAGGGGAACCAGACATGGCATCGAGTGGTTTGGCATCGCTGCAAGGCGAAGCGCGCGACAAGTTGGACCGTTACACGTCCACAACCCGGGGCTACGCGTTCAACACCTACGACAACCAAGGCGCCATCGATGCCCCTCTAACGCCGTCCGACGTGCTGATGGCCAACCTCCTGAGCCTGCAGCTCAGCGCGCGGGACGTCATTCCCCTTTTCACCGACGACAGCGGGCCCGCACAACGCCTCCGCGCGTCATTGGACCAGGCATTGGCCGAGCTGAGGGACGTTCGGCCATTCGAGTCCTACGAGGATCTCTCCTCGCTGGAGGAAGCGGTCGAAGGTCTTGCCGCGGCCAACACGGCCGCCATCCCGGTCAAATGGTGGACTGCCGTGACCGTATCCAAGGTCCTCCACCGGCGCCGGCCGCACATCGTCCCCCTGATCGATTCCCGAGTCCACCAGTTTTACGGAACTAAACGTCCGGAGGCGCTCCGAAAGGCGCTGTGGGAAGACATCCGCGACAACACGTCCTGGATGACCGATCTCGCCTCCACCAAAACCACCCCTGACGGGCGTCCCCTCTCCCTTTTGCGCCTGGCAGACATTCTGATCTGGATGCCCTGAGTGCACGCATCAACGACCCCTGCCCCACGCTGTACCCAGTGGCCCAGCTGCTTCTCCAGTTCATGGGTCTCCGCGAACGCCGATAACGGCGCATACGTCACCAGTACTCCCCCACGAACTCATGGACCTGGACGCCATCCTCGAGCCGGGGATGCTTGCATTACTTGCATTGCAAGCACCACACGGGACCTCGTCCGTGTGACTGCCCGAAACAGGACCCCGGCGTTCCACGGGTGCGGTCGCGGTCTCCGAAACCGGTGAGGCGGCTGTCTCCCATGTCTCCCCACCGGCCCGTCCCTGGGCCAGAATCGCCTCGGAGGAACACGGCACGAACACCAGCTGCGGGAAGCAGGGGACCGGACAGTGGACATAGACGAAGACTGCCAGCGCCGGACGCTGCTCGACGCGCTGCACGCGGCCCAAATCGGCCACGACGAACTCGCCTATCTGGGCGCGCGACCATGGGTGGGATCATCGTCACGTGGATTCCGGGGAGTATCGGCAGAGTTTTGCCTACCTTTTCGCAGCACCCTCGGGGCTCAAATCCCCCTACCTCCCGTGTGGCGGGTGAGCAGGGAGTCACTTTCTGAGTTTTATTTTTAAAACTCTTAGAAGACCCCACGTATAGATGTAGTACCTAGTCACGCACGATTCAGCGGTTCCGTCGGCGCCCGACTGACTCAACAGGCATTGCGATTGCTGTGCTTTTTAACACAGGGTGTGTGAATTTAAGCCAATCTAATGATAAATTTCGCCCAGGGCGAAGGTCCGGCACGACGTGGCCGGTTCTTTCCTCCCTGCTGGCCATCCGGCCGGCATCCCGGTTTCATTAGCAAAGGTCTCTCCCATGCGTAACATCGTTCGCACATCCCTGGTCGTTATCGGCTCTGCCGCCCTCGTCGGCACCATGGCCCTTCCCGCGTCCGCCGCGGACGTCATAGAGGGCACCAACACCGCCACCGTCGAGATCCAGTCGGGCTTCCTGGTCCTGGACACCACGGCCGCCGCCCTGACTCTGACCCACTCGGGGGCATCGGCTACTACCTCGACGGCCACCGGAGAGCTCACCGGGGTGAACGTGTCCGACATGAACAGCGACGGCCTCGGCTGGGATAGCACCGCTGTCCTCACGGACCTCACGGACGCGGCCACCGGGGTCATCGATACCTCCTTGGCGGAGTACACGAGCACGGTGACGGCGTCCGAGGGAACCATTCCGACCGGAGCAGGCAACACAGTGACCGCGGCCGACGGTGGAAACAACACGGCCACCTGGAACACATCCATCGTCGTCAACGTCCCGAACACCACCACCGGCGGCACCTACACGGGCACCCTCACGCACTCGCTGAGCTAACGACCGGGTGGGGACGGTGCCCTTCATGGCCGTCCCCACCTCGTGGTTCACGATTCGCAAAACCCTACCCCCCTTACAGAGGCCCCCCTGTTGCGTTCCCGGCTCACCGTCTTTGCCCTACTGCTTTTTGTCCTCCTGCCGGCAGCCGCGGCGCACGCCGCGGCGAACACCGGCACGGTCCCAGCCTCCCGGACCGCGCCGCTGGAGGAACCCGGGATCGGCCTGCGCCTCCTCGACGTTCCGGCCGCCACCCAGGACGACCCCCGCGCCCGCTCCTACATCGTGGACCACCTGAACCCCGGCACCACGATCGAACGGCGCATCCAAATCGCCAACGGGACGGACGAGACACGGGACTTCCGGCTCTACCCCTCCGCCGCCACCGTCCAGGACAACGCCTTCAGCCCCGCAACCGGACAGGTCCACAGCGAACTAACCACGTGGACCTCCGTCGACCGGCCCGCCCTCGCCCTCGAACCGGGGACCAGCACGGAGGTCCTGGTCACCGTCGACGTTCCACCGGACGCCCCGGAAGGCGAACAATACGCGGTCGTGTGGGCAGAGGTGCGGTCATCGAACGACGCAGCGAAGGGCATCGTCAACGCCAGCAGGGTCGGCGTGCGCGTGTACCTCTCCGTGGGTCCCGGCAACGGGCCGCCCGCGGACTTCAGCATCGACAGGCTGACCCCCAGCCGCAACCCGGACGGCGCCCCCGAACTCGCCACCACGGTCACCAACACGGGAGGTAGGGCCCTGGACATCACGGGTTCCCTCCAGCTCGACGGCGGCCCCGCGGGTCTCTCCGCCGGACCCAACCCCATCGACAAGGGCACAACCATCGCCCCCGGGGACAGTGCCCCCGTCCGCGTGACCCTGCCTTCCGAACTTCCCAACGGGCCCTGGCAGGCAACCCTCGAACTCAAAAGCGGCCTGGTCTCCCACGAGGCCACGGCCACCATCGTCTTCCCCGACGCCGGCCAAGGGGTAGCCGTCGACGCCGACGAGGGAGCCAACCCCATCTTCGTCGCTGCGGTGGCCGTGGGAATCGTACTGGTCCTCGCCGGGCTCGCCCTCTGGTGGCTTCGCCGCCGAAAAACGGTCCGGGCCTGGGCGCGGATCCCCCCGGGACCCAACGGATAGCCCCACCAAACGGAGGGCAGCGCACACATCGCCCCTCGGAACCGGGAAGTTCCGGCCCGACAGGGCGTCGGGCCTACCCGTGCCCGCCTGGCCACGTCATCCCGACCCATCGGCAGCCGGCATCCCCGGGTTCCCCCCCCCAGCGACTGGCGTGGACGTGCCCGCCGAACCATTTAGTCTCACCCCGAGGACGCCGCGACTGGGGGGTAGTCTCGGCAAAATAGCAACATCTGTCAAAGATATCCACGCACGGCAGATCCCCTGATGGGAGACATGAAATTGCCAATTGACCTGCGAGGCAGCCACCCGGGCGCGCACCCGGGACCACGCACACGTGCGACCAGATCCTTCGCGGTCACGGCCGTAGATCGGGGCACGGCGAGACCCCGCGCCCACCCCTGGCCTGAATTCCCGCACGCCTCAAGCCCGTTTGCCCACCGGCGTCCGCGTGAGAGCCGACCGAACGGTGTCGGCGCCAAATCATCCAGGACCCGGTAATGGTGCGGGAGAGCGGAACCGTATCAGTGGACTACGAGGCGTTGTTCCGGTCCGCTCCCACCGGCTGTGTGCTGACCCTTGTCGACGGAACGGTCGTGGAGGCGAACGACACACTGCTGCGATGGGCGGGACTGACGCGCGAACGACTGCTCGGAACAAACCTGTTGGGCCTGTTCACGAACGGAAGCCGCGA